>DASSOD010000089.1:0-8302 GCA_035700905.1 Gemmatimonadales bacterium
TCACCGTCCTGCGGGGGGGCCGCACGGTGCTCTCCGGCCCCATCCGCCTGGAAACCGCGCGCTCGCTCGCTGCGGCGATGCTGGGCTCGGGCGAGGTGCCGGCGCCCGGACCCGAGCCGCTGCCCGCGAGCGGGCCCATTCAAGTACGGGCCGAGCGCCTCGTGGTATACGCCGGGAGCGGCGCCACGGCCGTGCGGGAAGCCACGCTCGAGGCGCGCGCCGGCGAGGTGGTCGCGATCGTCGCGGTCGAGGGCAACGGCCAGCGCGAGCTGCTGCGGGCGCTCGCGGGCCTGCTGCCGGTCGCGTCGGGTCGTTTGGAGCTGGCGCAGCCCGTGGCGTTCGTGTCGGAGGACCGCACGACCGAAGGCTTGATCCCCGAGCTTTCCGTCACCGAGAACGTCACGCTGGGACTCGGCCGAGCGGCGCCGTGGGTGCAGGGAGTGCGGCTTGATTGGCCGGAGGCGCGCCGGCGCACGGCCGAGCTGATTGCGGCGTACGGGGTGCGAGCCGCGGGCCCGGCGGCGCCGGTGCGGACGCTGAGCGGCGGCAATCAGCAGCGGCTCGTGATCGCCCGCGCACTGGCGGCGCATCCGCAGGTGCTGCTCGCCGAGAATCCGGCCCGTGGCCTGGACGTGAGAGCGGCCGGCGCGGTGTGGCGGCGACTGCGCGAGGCGGCCGCGCTGGGCGCGACCGTGATCGTCGCGATCGGCGATCTGGACGAGGCGCTCGCGGAGACCGACCGGCTCCTGGTCATGGCGGCGGGCGAAGTGCACGCCGTACCGCCGGGGGCCTCGCGGGCGGAGATCGGGGCGCTCATGCTCCGGGGCAACCGCACCGCGTGAGCGCGGCGCGTACCGCGGTCCTCGCCGTCGGGCTGGGGATCGGGCTGCTGGTGCTCGGCCTCTGGATGGCCGGCTACGATCCTGTGCCGGCGCTCGACGCGCTGTGGCGCGGCGCGTTCGGATCGTGGTACGCGATCGCATCGGGGACGCTGGTACGCGCGGTGCCGCTGGTACTCATCGGCGTCGGAATCTGCGTGGCGTTCCGCGCCGCCGCGTTCAACATCGGGGCGGAAGGCCAGTTCTACGCGGGTGCGGTCGCGGCGACGTGGATCGGCCTGCACGCCGGCGCGTGGCCGCCGCCGCTCGGATTGCTCGCACTGGTGGCAGGCGCGGGAATCGCCGGCGGGGCGTGGGTCGTCGTCCCGGTGTGGCTCAAGCTCCGGCTCGGCGTGCTGGAGGTAATCAGTACCCTTCTGCTCAACTTCGTGGCCGAGTCCCTGGTGAGCTGGATGGTGCAGGGCCCGATGCAGGAGCCCACGCACATTTACCCGCAGAGCCAGCCGATCGCGGCCGCCGCGCGGCTTCCCCTCCTTCCGGGCACGCGCCTCCATGCCGGCGCCCTGATCGCGGTGGCGGCAGCGGTCGGCGCGTGGTGGATTCTCAGCCGCACCGTGTGGGGGTTCGAGGTGCTCGCCGCGGGCACCGGCCCCCGCGCCGCTGCGGTGAGTGGGCGGGTAGACGTTGCGCGGGTCGGGGCCGCGGCGCTTCTCTGGTCGGGCGTGCTCGCCGGAGTCGCGGGAGGGGTCGAGGTGGCCGGCGTAAGCTACGCCCTCTTCCAGAGCCTCTCGCCCGGGTACGGGTTCACGGGCATCGCCGTCGCGCTGCTCGCCCGGCTCAATCCGCTCGGCGTGCTCGCGACCGGCGTGTTGTTCGGGGCGCTCGAGGTGGGCGCCGCGGCGATGCAGCGCGACGCAGGCGTGCCGGCCGTGGCGGTATACGCGGTCGAGGCCGTGATCATCGTCATCATCCTGATGGTGGAGGCCGGGGCGCGGCGCGCCCGCCCGGAGGCGAGCGCGACGTGAGCGTCACGCCGGAAGACGCGGCGCTGGTCGGATTCCTGGCGGCGGCCGTCCGGGTCGCGACGCCGCTGCTGCTTGCCGCCTTGGGCGAGACGGTGGCCGAGCGCGCGGGCGTGATCAACCTCGGCATCGAGGGCGCCATGCTCGGCGGCGCGCTTGCGTCGGCGCTGGGCGCCTCGGCGGCCGGCCCGTGGAGCGGCGTCGGCGCCGCGGTGCTGGCGGGCGTCGCGGTCGCGGCGCTCTTCGGCGCGATCGTGGTGTACGCGGGCGCGAATCAGATCATCGCCGGAACGGCGGTCACGCTGGGGTGCGTCGGGCTCACGGGAGTGATCTATTACGAGGGGTTCGGCTCGGGCGGTGGCTTGGTGCGCCTCCCCACCCTCCACGCGACCGAGGTTCCGGGGCTCGCCAACCTGCCGATCGTCGGGCCGAGCCTCTTCGCCCAGCCGGCGACGACGTACCTGGCGCTCGCGGCCGCGCCGGCGGTGTGGTGGCTCCTGTTCCGCACCCGTACCGGGCTCGCCATGCGCGCGGCGGGCGATGCAGCCGTGCCGGCGGCCGCGGGGGGCGTGCCCGTGCGGCGCCTCCGGCTCGCCGCGATCGTGATCGGCGGGGCGTTCGCGGGGGCGGCCGGCGCGAGCCTGGTGCTGGCGCAGGTAGGAACCTTCGCGGAACGAATGACGGCGGGGCGCGGCTACGTCGCGATCGCGATCGTGGTACTGGGCCGCTGGCACCCCGGCGGCGTACTACTCGCCGCGCTCCTCTTCGGGGCGGCCACCGCGCTGCAGTTCGTATTTCAGGCGCTGGGCCTCGGGGCGCCGTACCAGCTCTTCCTCATGCTCCCGTACGTGCTCACGCTGCTCGCCCTGGGTGGAGGCGTGGGGCGCGCCCGGGCGCCGGCGGATCTGGCGCGCGATCTCTAGCGAGCCGCCGCCTCGGCGCGGAGCTGGTCGCGAGCACCTTCGATGACCGCGCGCACCCGCTCCCGGAGCGCGGGCACGTCCCTGGTGGTGAGGCCGGCCGTCTCGACCGGCGCGAGCACGCGGACCTCGGCAACCGACCGGCCGAAGCGCCAATCCTTCTTCGGAAGGGCCGTCCCGGTGCCGGAAAGCGCCAGCGGCAGAATGGGTACTCCCGTGTCCACGGCCAGGCGGAACGCCCCATCCTTGAACGGCAGCATCTCGCCCGTCATCGATCGGGTCCCCTCCGGAAAGATCATCACCGACACCTTTCGGCCGAGCACGGTTCGGCACCGCTGCAGCGCCTCCACCGCGCTCCGCCCCTCGCCGCGGCGGACCGGGATGTCGCCGGCGAGGTGCATCAGCCAGCCGAGGACGGGGATGCGGAACATCTCCACCTTGGACAGCCACTTCATCTCCCAGGGGAGATGGCTGATGAGCAGAATGTCTGCGAAGGACTCGTGGTTCGAGACCACGACGTAGGGCCGGCGCGGGTCCGCCGGCGGCTCGCCGGAGCACCGGAAGTGCCAGAGCGGGTTCAGGGTGGCCATCACGACGCCTATCTTGCGAAACAGCAGGCCGACCGCATACCGGCCGGGATCGAACGGCACCGTTACGAGCCACGTCGCGGCCATGAGGGGCAGCCACAGCGCGACGCAACTCCCCAGGACGAGCCACGCCCAGAGGGACATCACCGTTTGCCAAGCACGGGACATGGGAGGCGTTCCGATCCGAGGGTGCCCGCCTTGCCGGTGCGCCAGCGCACAGCATGGGCCGGCGCGCGGCGTAACCTTAGCTCGCTCCCGCACGCGCCGACAAGGGTGAACCGTGGAAACGAGTCCGCGCTCGTCATTCGAACCGGAGGTCGAGCCGATCCCGCCGGCTCCCGGCGAGGGCGCGCCCAATCTCGGCAAGCTGGCGGAGGCGATTCGCGACCGAATGGAGGTGCGCTCGGTCGCCATCACCGGCCTCTTCGTGCTGGCGCTGTTCTACACCCTGTACTTCGCGCGCGCGTTCGTCCTGCCGATCGTCTTCGCGATCCTGCTGGATTTTCTGCTGAGCCCGATCGTCCGCGCACTCAAGCGGGCGCGGATTCCCGAGCCTGCGGGGGCCGCGCTCGTGCTGCTCGGGCTGCTCGGCGTGATCGGAGCGGGCGTGTACACCCTGACCGATCCGGCGCGCGTGTGGCTCGCGCGGGTGCCGCAGACGGTCGCACATGCGCAGGAGCGCCTGCGGGCGCTCAAGCGTCCGGTCGAGCAGGTCAGCAGGACGGCGGAACGGGTGGAGGCCGCCACGACCGTTCCCGATGCGCGCACGGCGACGGAGGTCGTGGTGCGGGGCCCGAGCCTCTCGGAGCGGCTCTTCGGCACCACGCAGACGATCGCCACCGGCGCGGTCGAAGTTCTCATTCTGCTCTACTTCCTGCTTGCCGCCGGGGATCTGTTCCTGCAGAAGCTGATCAACGTGCTGCCGCGATTTCGCGACAAGAAGCGGGCGGTGACCATCGCCCGCGAAACCGAGGCCTCGGTCTCGGCCTACCTGTTCACCGTGACGCTGCTCAACATCGGCGAGGGGATCGCGGTCGGCGTGGCGATGGCGCTCATCGGGCTGCCGAATCCGGTGCTCTGGGGCGTGCTCGCGGGATTGTGCGAGTTCATACCGTACCTGGGCGCCACGGTGATGACCATCGTGCTCGGGCTCGCCGGTCTCACCGCCTTCGAGAGCACCGCGCACGGTCTCCTCGTGCCGGCGGTGTATCTCGGCATCAATCTCATCCAGTCGAACCTCGTCTCGCCGCTCGTGCTCGGAAACCGGCTCACCTTGAATCCGGTGGCGATCTTCATCGGTCTCGTGTTCTGGTGGTGGATCTGGGGCGTGCCGGGAGCGTTCATCGCAGTGCCGCTGATCGCGACGTTCAAGATCTTCTGCGATCACATCGAAACCCTCGCGCCGATCGGCGAGTTTCTCGGACGGTAGGTGCCGGTGGGTGACGACCGGCTGGCCCCGGACGAGCTGGCGGCCCTCGGCACGCTGGCCGAGGCCGTGGACCTGAACCGGGTCCGCCTGCATCGCGGCGCGGGCGGCGCGGCGGCGCGGCTGCTGCGCTCGGCGCTCCTCACGCTAAGCGGCGGCCGAGCGGTGACGCTCGGCAACCACGTCTTCCTGCCGGACGGATGCTGCCGGTCGGTGCCGGTGCTGGCGCACGAGCTTACCCACTGCGCCCAGTATCAGGCCTGGGGGCCGCGGCGCTACTTCGCACGGGGACTGGCGGACCGCATCCGCGAGCTGCGGCACCGGCTCGGGCTCGGCGCGAGCCCGTACGACTACGCGGCCGATGCCGGGAGGCCGTTCGAGACCTACGGTATGGAGCAGCAGGGCCAGATCGTGGAGGACTGCTTCCGCGGCAAGAGCGCGGCGCTGGCGCTCTCGCCCTACCGCCCGCCCGAGGCTGACACCGCCTGCCGAATGGCCGCGGCGAACGCGTCCACGTCCGCCTCGGAGGTGTCGAAGGCCGTCATCCAGCGCACCTCAGACCGGTCCTCGTCCCACACGTAGAACCGAAAGCGCCGCTGCAGCTGCTGGACCGCCTCCGGAGGCACGATCGCGAACACCGCGTTGGCCTCGACCGGTTGTGTGATCGTCACGCCATCCACCCCCGCGACCCGCTCGGCGAGGCGGCGGGCCATGGCGTTGGCGTGGCAGGCGCAGCGAAGCCAGAGCCCTTCGGCGAAGAGCGCGTCGAACTGGGCGGCGATGAAGCGCATCTTCGACGCGAGGTGCAGTCCCTGCTTCCGCACGTACGCGAAATCCCGCGCCAGCGCCCTGTCGAAGAAGACGACCGCCTCGGCGCCGAGCGCGCCGTTCTTCGTGGCGCCGAGGGAGAGCACGTCCACGCCTACGTCCGCGGTCAAGGCGCGGAGCGGCAGCTCGAGGGTCGCCGCGGCGTTCGCCAGGCGCGCCCCGTCCATGTGCACGCGAAGCCCGTTCGCGTGCGCGAGCTCTACGAGGTCCGCGAGCTCGCCGGGGGTGTAGACGGTCCCGTATTCGGTAGCCTGCGTGACGGACAGGACCTTCGGCTCGACGTGGTGTGGGAACGGCCCGCGTCTCATCCGGGCCCGCACGTCGTCCGGGTGGAGCTTGCCGCCGCGGGACGGCACGGGGAGCAGCTTGGAGCCGGTGAAGCGCTCGGTGGCGCCGCACTCGTCCACGTTGAGGTGGGCCAGGTCGGCGCAGATCACCGCCTGGTGCGGCGCGAGCATGGCCTGCATCGAGAGCACGTTGGCCGCGGTGCCGGCCCAGACGAAGAAGACCTCCGCGTCGGCGCCGAGCTCCGCCCGGAGGCGCTCGACGGCCCGCGCGGTAAGCTCGTCGTCGCCGTAGGCGGGCGCGTGGCCGCGGTGGGCGGCGGCGATGGCCTGGAGCACCGCCGGATGAACGCCGGCCGTATTGTCGGAGGCGAAGTCCGTCTCGGTCATGCGGGCGGCGGCGCGTCCTGCCACAGCGCGAACACGTTGCCCTCCGGATCCGCCACCATGGCCATGAGGCCGAACGATTGCCGGGCGGGCTCGGCCACCAGCGCGACGCCTCGGTCTCGCAGCCGGTCACAGAACTCGAGCAGGTCCGGCACGTGGAAGGTGACGCCGGTGTGGCGGCCCACCATGGCGAGCGCGTCCGGATGCACGGCCGGATGTACCCCGAGATGCGGCGCCTGCTCCAGAAACTCGGCGCCGAACGTGCCCTGCTTGGCGAGCGGCAGCCCCAGATCGTCGCGGTAGAACGCGATCGCGCGCTCGATGTCGCGCACGAACACGGCGACGCTGTACATGGCCCGGATCACGAGATCGCGCCGAGCGCCCGCGACATGTCGTCCACCAGATCGTCAGGATGCTCCAGCCCGACGGAGACGCGGAGCAGGCCCTCCGGCGCGCGGGTGCTCGGGCCCTCGACCGACGCGCGATGCTCGATCAAGGTCTCCGGACCGCCGAGGCTGGTGGCGCGGGTGAAGAGCCGGAGCCGGGTGGTGAGCCCCATGGCTTCGGCGCGGCCGCCCCGCACCTCGAACGAGAGCATACCGCCGAAGCGCGCCATCTGCTTCGCCGCGACCGCATGCCCCGGATGGGTCTCGAGCCCCGGGTAGTGGACCCGGGCCACGGCCGGATGGCCGGCGAGAAAGCGAGCCAGCGTCATCGCGGCGTCGCAGTGCGCCCGCATCCGCCAGGGGAGCGAGCGCACGCCACGCAGCACGAGCCAGGCATCGAACGGCGCGGCGATCGCGCCGCCCTTGGCCTGAACGAAGCGCACCCGCTGGAAGAACTCGTCGTCCCCGCGGGCGATGAGTGCGCCGCCCATGACGTCACTGTGGCCCCCCAGGTACTTGGTCGTCGCGTGCATCACGAGGTCCGCACCGAGCTCCAGCGGTCGGGTGAGCATCGGCGTGGCCCAGGTGTTGTCACAGACGACCCGGGCGCCCGCCCCGTGCGCCAGCCGCGCCACCGCGGCGATATCGGTGATCCGGATCAGCGGGTTGGAGGGCGTCTCGATCCAGACCAGGCGGGTCTGGGGCCGGAGGGCCCGCTCCACCGCAGCGAGGTCGGTCATGTCCACCGCGGTCGAGACCAGCCCCCAACGGGCGAGCAGATCCTCGACCAGCTTGATCAGCCCGTAGTACGCGTCCTGCGGAATGAGGACGTGGTCGCCCGGACCGAGCGCCTGAAACACGGCGTGCGTCGCCGCCATACCCGACGCGAACGCCGCCGCGGCCGCGCCGCCCTCGAGCTGGCGCAGACATTCCTCCAGCGCCGAGCGGTTCGGGTTCGCATCCCGCACGTAGACGAAGCCGCCGGGGTAGCTCCCGTCGGGAGCGCGCTCGAACGTGGTGGAGAGGTAGATGGGGGGCGCAACGGCTCCGGTCGTCGGATCGATGCGGTAGCCGGCGTGAACGGCGAGCGTCTCGAAGCGCATGGCGGCCTAGAAGATGGGGGAGCGACCCGCAAGATAGCCGAGCAGAGCGATTACGCCCACGATCGCGCCCGCGGCGAGCAGGGTGATGACGGCCGCGAGGCCGATGAGCAGCCAGCGACTCGCCTTGCGCGTCCGGGCCGGCTCCCGCAGGTGACGGCGCAGGAGCTCCAGGTTCATGGAGTCCGATTTCCAGGCGAAATCGAACAGGTCGCCGATCGCGGGCACGGCGCCGAGCGCGGTGTCGATGCCCACGTTCATGAGCATCCGGAGCAGCACGCTGCGCGAGGCGCCGAGGCGAGCGGCCTCGAGCAGGATCCAGCCGGACAGGAGCGCGCCGATCGCGTCGCCGATGCCCGGCACCAGGCCGACGATCGGATCCAGCCCGACCCGATATCGGGTGAAGGGCACCGGGATGGAGTTATCGAGCAGCCAGGTCAACCGCTGGAGGCGCTCCCAGCGGCGGCGCTCGTGCGGCGCAAGCTCCAGCGATGGCTCGCGCGCCCGGGTCACGGGTCGGTCG
>DASSOD010000090.1:0-13118 GCA_035700905.1 Gemmatimonadales bacterium
CGATCGCGCGCCGGTCGGCCTCCGAGAGCGCGAGAAGCGCCCGGCGCTTGCGCGGGAGGCGGGCCTCGGCCGCCGCGGCGGCGAGCCGCGCCTCGACCGCCTTGACGAAGCGCGCGGTGGCCTCGGCCACGACCCGCTCCCACTCGGCGAGCCAGGTGGCGCGGCCCAGCGCGGCCGCCGCCGCGGCGCGATCGCCGGAGGCGGCGAACTCGCGCGCGGTTCCGGCCAGCTCGAAGAGGCGGCTCACCAGCTCGAGGCGGAGGTCGTCCAGCCGCACCCACCGGCCGCCGGGCGCGGCGTCCGGCTGCGCCGTGAGGTGTCCGAGGGCGGGGCCCAGCTCGGGGACGATCAATCGAGGATGGCGGCGAGGACGCGCTCGGTGTCGGCGAGGTCCTCGAACACCGCGTGGGCCCCGCAGGCGGCCAGCTCGGCGACGCCGTAGGCGCCGGTGGCCACCGCCACCGCGCGCGCGCCGATCCCCGCGCCGCAGGCGATGTCCGCCGGCGTGTCGCCGATGATGACGACCTCGGACCCGGCGGGCACGCGCCCGAAGATCGGCGCGGCGCGCTCCGCGGCGATCGCCGGAAGATCGGGGCGGTGCGCGGAATCCGAGCCGTACGCGCCCACGCGGAAGCGCGCCGGATCGATGCCGCCGGAACGGAGCTTGAGCGCGGCGCCCCGCTCCAGGTTGCCCGTAAGGAGGCCGAGCACGATGCCCGGCGTGATCTCGAGGCGGTCGAGCAGCTCTGGCACGCCCGGCATGAGCCGGGTGCCGAGCGCCGTGGCAAGCTCACGCTCGAGCAGGGAGACGTACCGCTCGCAGAGGGCGCGGACGTGCTGCTCGTCGTGCGGCGGGGCGTGGCCCGCCGCGCTCAACAGCTCGGCCACGATCTGCGGATCGGTCTTGCCGTCGAATCGGATCCGCGCGAACGCGGTGTGATCGCCCACCGCCTCGCCCAGCGCGCCGGTAATGGCGCGCCGGCCGGCCCCGGCGGTGAGCAGGATGGTGCCGTCGATGTCGAAGAGAACGAGCGTACGCCGCATCCGGGGAAAATAAGGCTACGCCGGGGCCCAGCGGCGCGCCGCGACGAGACGCGCGCGGAGCGGCGCCGCTCGGGTGCCCTCCCCCCAGGGCTCGCGCAACACGCCGCCGCAGGCGAGCGTCGCGTGGACCAGGGTGTCGTCCGCGCCCGCGAAGGCGACGTGGCTGATGCGGGGTCCCGATTCGCCGCGGAAGAACAAGAGATCGCCGGGGCGCACCGCGTCGAGCGGCACCGGCTCGCCCACCTCTGCCTGGTGCGCCGAGTCGCGCGGCACCGCGACGCCCCGCGCGGCGTATGTGGTCTGCACCATCCCGGAGCAGTCCACGCCCCACGGCGTGACCCCGCCCCACTGGTACGGCGCCCCCATGAAATGCCGGGCCGCCCACTCCTCCGGCGGGAGCGCGAGCGCCTCGGCGGCTACCGCGTCGAACGCGCGAACCCGCCCCCGCACCACCCGCGCGCGGCGGTCGTCGGGAAGAAGCAGCTCCTCGCCCGCGGCGGCCACGCGGGCGCGGAGCGGCAGCCGCATCAGGGCGCCGCCGGCGTCGAGCTCCGCGCCCTCGCTCCAGAGGTTGGCGCGCGCGATCCACTCGTCCGCCTGGCCATCGGCGAGCTCGCGCAGGTAGCCGCGGTGCACCCAGGCCTCGTAGCCGTCCGCGCGGGTGCGGACGCGCCGCCACTCGCCCTGCCGCTCGAGCACGGCGGCGCTCTCCCCCAGCACGAGCTGGGTGACCTGTTCGGCCCGCGCCACCGGCTCGGCGAGCAAAGGCGCCAGCGCGGCCACGGCGACGACGGCGCTCAGGCGGAGTCGCCCCCCTTGGCCGCGCACGCCGCGCAGCGGGTGACGCCCTGGAAGGTGCAGATGAGGCAGATGAAGGTGCCGCAGTCCACGCAGGGATAGCCCTCGGAGGCCCGCTCCTCCCGGCCACAGGCGCGGCACGCCATCGCGTCGTGCTCCCTGATCTCGCGGTGCGCCATGGGACCCCCTCAGCCGGTGATGCTGTAGCGCTTGATCTTGTTGATCAACGTCGCGCGGGAGATGCCGAGCTCCGCCGCCGCGCGGGTGCGGTTGCCGCCGTGATGCTTGAGCGTGCGCTCGATGTGCTGGCGCTCGAGGTCGTCGAGGCTGAGCGGGGTGTGGCGCCGGTCGCCGATGCCGGGCCGCGCGCGGAACTCGCCCGGCAGGTGCTCCACGCTCACCGCCGTCTGCCCGCGGCCCAGGATCAGGGCGCGCTCCAGCACGTTCCGCATCTCGCGCACGTTCCCCGGCCAGGCGTAGCCGAGCAACCGCTCCAGCGTCTCGCCGTTGAGCGTGGCGGGGCTGTCGGGGAGCTCCTTCCGGAGGTCGGCCAGCATCCGGGTGATCAGCGCCAGCCGGTCGTCGCGGGAGCGGTCGCGCACCGCGGGCAGGGTGAGGGGCATGACGCTCAGGCGGTAGTACAGGTCCTCGCGGAAGCGCCCCGCCTCGACCTCGCTCTGCAGGTTCTTGTTGGTGGCGGCGATGAGCCGCACGTCCACGGTGAGCTCGCGGGTGCCGCCCAGGCGCCGGAAGGTCTTGGTCTCGAGCACCTTGAGCAGCTTGGGCTGCAGCTCCGGCGCGAGATCGCCGATCTCGTCGAGGAAGATGGTCCCGTGGTCGGCGATCTCGAAGAGGCCCTGCTTCCGGTCCTTCGCGTCGGTGAAGGCGCCCTTCTCGTGGCCGAAGAGCTCGGAGTCGAGGAAGGTGGCGTTGAGCCCGGCGCAGTTCACCTCGACGAACGGCGCCTTGGCGCGGGGCGAGAGGTCGTGGATCAGCCGCGCCACCCAGCCCTTGCCCGTGCCGCTCTCGCCCGTGAGCAGCACGGTCGTCCGCTCGCTCTGCGCGAGCAGCGCCACCTGGTGCCCGAACTCCTGCATGGCGGACGAGACGCCGAGCGACTCGAGCCCGTGCCCGGGTGCGCTCTGCACCAGCAAGGCCTCGTTGATCCGGCGGAGCCGCACCTTGTCGGCCACGCGCGCGGTGGCGGCCGCGAGGTGCGCCATGTCCACCGGCTTGGTGAGAAAATTCTCGGCGCCGAGCTGCATGGCGCGGACCGCGGTGGAGACGTCGTTGTTGCCGGTGAGCAGGATGACGGCGGCATCCCGCTGGCGCAGGTGCTCCAGCACCTCCATGCCGTCCATCCCGGGGAGCCCGAGGTCGAGGATCACGACCTCGGGCCGAAGGCGGTCGAAGGTGGCGAGGCCGGCCTCGCCGCTCAGCTCCCGCGTGACCTCGTATCCCAGGCGCTCGAAGTAGTTCCCGATGCCGCGCAGGACGTCCACGTCGTCGTCAATTAACAGAACTGAATCGGCCATGTGCGATTGCCCTGGCCGGGCGAGCAGCCGGCTTAAAATGGCGACACCCAACGAGAGAGCAGCGCGAAAGACAAATGGGGGACGCCAGCAAGGTAAGCCGGACTGTCAAAAAAGGGAACACCCGTGCAGGAAGGCTCAGGACGCGGCCGGCGCCATGATCCGGATGGCCGACGGAACCACCACGGCCGTGAACGGGGTCTCGCCGGCCGGCTCGCCGTCCAGCTCCACCGGCTCGGGCGCCTCGGTTTCCACCCGGATCTCGCGGCCCCGCGCGTAGCCGATGAACGCCCCGGGGCCCCCGTCGGCGGGCCGCTCCCAGAGCAGGTCCCAGACGGCGCGCACGCTCTGGCCGAAGCTGTCGGCGCGCATCACCACGATGTCGAGCAGACCGTCGTCGGGGCGAATGCCGGACCGAAGCCGCACCAGCGGCGGGATCACCTCGCCGCAGTTGGCCACCAGGATCATCGCGGCGGTCGCCTCGTACTCGACGCCATCCACCGTGATCAGGTGCGCGCTGCTCCGCACCTCGGTGATCAGGCGGAAGGTCGTCGCGACGTAGGCGGCCATGCCCCAGCGCCGTTTCTGCTCCGAGGCGGTGCCCGCCATCACCCGCGCGTCCATGCCGGTGCCGCACGCCACCGCGAAGTAGTGCGTGCCGTCGGGCCGCTCGACGCGCCCGAGGTCGAACCGCCGCGGCGTGCCGCGCACCAGCACCGCCGCCGCGCGCGCGGGAGACGCCGGGATGCGGAGGTTGCCCGCGAGCAGGTTGCCGGTGCCGCCCGGGATGACGCCGAGCGCCACGTCGGTGCCGACCAGCGCGGCGGCCGCCTGCATGGTGGTGCCGTCGCCCCCGAAGACGGCCACCACGTCCACGCCGTCGCGCACGCCGTACTCCGCGAGGAGGCGCGCGTCGCCCGGCCCCCCGGTGGCGAGCACCTCCGCCTGCCAGCCCGCCGCCCGCAGCGTGTTCACCACCGCGTTCACGGCCAGCGGCGCGGTGCGGGCGGCGGCGGGATTGGTGATGAGGAGCGCGCGAGCCACGCTAGAACTCGCGCTCCCAGAAGAGGTCGGCGCCCAACTGGTAGCGGTTGGTGCTCAGATAATTCGTCTGGATGCCGCAGGAGCTTCGGGTGGGCTCGAAGCTGGTCTGCGCCCGCCAGGCGCGGCTGAACCGGTACTCCAGGCTCGCGCCGAAGTTGGCCGGCGTCGTGGCGGTCTGGGCGAAGCAGAAGCCCGCGTTCAGCGTGATGAAGGTGCGGGGCCCGATCCGCCATCCCACGCCGAGCCGCGTGCCCGAGGTGCCGGCGGCGGCCCCCACGCCCACCTCCGGCCGCAGCTCGATGTAGTCCACCGGGACGCCGAGATCGGAGATGAGCGCGCGCTCGAGCTCGCTCGACGCCGCGCTGGTGATGATCGAGAGCGCGCTCTGCACCGCGGCGCCGTTACCGAAGGCGGCCGCCTCGGACGCCGGCGCGCCGGTCACGAGGTACGACACCAGGTCGGCCTCCGAGAGGGTTCGGAGCTGCGGGCTCGAGAGGGCGAGCTTGGGCTGGTACAGCGTGCCGGTGATCTGCGCCTGGATCGGGATGTCCTCGCCGGTGCGGCTCCGGACCGTGTGGTGCGCCGTGATGTTCAGCTCCGCGTTCAGGTCCGGCGTGCCGAAGTAGCGCACGGTGCCCGTGTCCACCGTGAAGTCGCGGTTCACGAACGCGATCTTGAGGGTGTAGATCCCGCGCAGCGCCTCCAGCGTGCCCACCGGCCGGTACTCCCGCCTGAGCTTGTTCACCGCGATCCTGCCGCCGAGCTGGATGTTGGCCTCGGTGGAGCGAAGGAACACGCCGTTCCCCATGGTGAGCTGGAGGCTGTCCACCCGGAGCGAGTCGAGGAAGATGTTCTCGAACCGCGCGCCGAGGTTCTGCGCGCGAATGAGGGTCGTGTCCACCAGGTCCGCGATGGCCGGATCGGAGAGGTCCACCACGTTCTTGTTGATGAGATCCGCGAAGTACAGCACGCCCTGGTCCACCGTCGCCTGGCCGGTGAGATGCGCGTTGAGCACCGGGCCGGTGAGCTTGGTGTTGCCGCTCAGCGTGAGCGAGAGGAAGTCGCGGATGTCGAAGGCGCGGAACTGGTTCGCCTCGAGGTTCAGGTTGAGCAGCGGCCGCGACAGGTTCTCCAGCCGCAGCCCGCCGGTGACCTGCAGGATGCCGCCTCCGCTCGTCACCAGCGCGTAGGGCACGAGCAGCGAGTCGCCGCGGAACTCCGCCCGGCCGAGGATCGCCTGATATCGGACCCCGATGCCGGGGATCGTCATCGCGCCCCGGCTCACGTTGGCGAAGCCGGTGATCTGCGGCTTCTCCCACGTCCCCTGCACCGTCGCCTCGGCCACCAGCTCGCCCTGCACGTCGCGGATGCCGCTCGAGACCGCCTCGAGGATGGCGAGGTCCGCGCTGTCCGCGCGCGCGTGCACCATGATCGGCCCGGGGAGCTGCCGTTCCTTCACGTTCCGGAGGCCGAGATCCATCGGCAGCTCGGCCGTGACCTCGACGATCTCGCTGCCGGTGCGGTAGACGCCGGCGTGGGCCTGGAGCCGCCGGTTGGCGTACTGCACGACGGTGTGCGCGAACGGCGCCTTGAACTCGCCGAACACCGCGTCCTGCAGCCACGCGCTTCCCTCGACCCGCGGCTCGGCGGCGGTGCCGGCGACCGCGAGCGACGTCCCCATCGCGCCGGACACGCCGGTCGTGTCCTTCTGCAGCAGGCCCCAGAGGTCCTGCAGCCCGACCCCGAACGCGTCCACCTGCAGCGCGCCCGCGCGGTCGCCGGGAACGCTTCCCGAGAGGGAGATGCGGCCGGACCCGTCCGTCGCGCTCAGCACCACGCCGCTCAGGTCGGGCGCCGAATCGCCGAGCGCCACGAGCGCGGGCTGCTGCAGCCGCCATTGGTGCGCGGGGAGCCGGGCGTCGAGGCTGTCCACCGCGACGAACCGCTGCTTGGCGCGGGTCCACCAGCGGCCCGCGCCCGCGAGCCGGGAGCGCACGTCGGCCCCCACGGTCACGGCGCCGCCCCACGCGAGCGAGTCGGCGAAGCCGTCGGCCTGGGCGCGGATGTCGTGGAAGGCGCGGGTCCGCAGCGTCAGCGAGTCGATCGCGACCGAGACGCCCAGCTCGGGCCGCGCGCCGCCGGTCCAGTGCCCGGCGACGGTGGCCGCGGGAGCGCGGAAGCGGCGCCACCCGAGCGCGCTCCCCGCGGCCTGGCCGCTCACCCGGAGCGAGTCGAGGCTCCCCGCGAGCTCGACCGTGCCCCGCGCGGCGCCGCTCAGCGGCAGCGCGTCGGCCGCGGTGTCCGGCTCGAGCGCGAGCGTCGCGGCGACCAGCGAGTCGAACGCCTGCAGGCTGTCGGCCGCGAACGCGAGTTGCATCCGGCCCTCGTGCGGACGCGTCCAGCCGACGGTGCCGCGACCCTGGGCGGTCACCGCCGCCGCGCGCCCCGCCAGGGTGTCCACCGTGACCACGCTGTCGTGCACGGCGCCGCGGAGGCGCAGGCTGTCGAGCCGGAACTCGCGGATGCGGCTCGAGGCGAGGGCCAGGTCGAACTCCCCCTCCGGCGCGCGCGCCGAGTCCGCCACGCCGGTGAGGACCACGCTGCCGTTGAGCAGCGTGGGCGGGCCGGTGTCGCGCACGGCGGCGAGGTCGAGGTTCCGGAACGTGATCCGCAGATCCTCCGCACCCCATTTCGGCGGCAGGACCGTGGCCACCCCCTCCGCGTCGATGGTGCCGATCTCGCCGCTCACCGATCCGTTGACGCTGAGCCGCGCCAGGGTGCCGTCGAGCCGCACCCGCCCGGTGAGCGAGCCCCGCGCGGTCATCGAGGGAAATCCGCGCCGGATGCCCTCGAGCGAGAGCGGCGTGAGCGCCAGGTCCGCCGTGAGGCCGAGCGTGTCGCCCCGGGTGTCGAGGCGGAGGGTGCCCTCGAACTCGCTCACGGGCCGGTCGTCGTCCTGGTGCCGGGCGGTCCCCTCGAAGGTCACGTCCTGCAGCGGGCCGTTGAGCCGGCCCACCGCGCTCAACCGGCCCGGCACCACCACCGCCGGCGCGAGCCGCCGCACGGTCCCGAGGGCGACGTCCGACTCGGTCACGTCGAAGTCGCGGAAGACGAGCCCCGGGAGCCCGCCGATCACCACCCGACCCGCCCCGGCGATGTGGGTGACCGGGCGGCCCGGCACCTCCTCGTCGGCGAAGTTCCAGTCGAGCTTGACGTCCATGCCGTCGAAGAAGCCGTCGGCCTGCACCGGGCCGTCCAGCGTGCCGTAGAACGGCAGCGTGGGCGCGAACGGCCGGACCTCGTCGATGTCGAGGTTCCGCAGCGTGAGCCGGAGGCCGGACACCCCGATGCCGCGGTGCCGGTCGTCGAGCGCCGTGAGATTGCCGTCGATCCGCTGCGGCCCGCGCTGCAGGTGCAGGCTGGTGATCACGTACGCGGTGCGGGTGGGCGACTCGGAGTGCGCCGTCACCGTGGCCCGGCCCACCATGGTGGGGAAGTTGGGCGAGATCCAGCGCAGGTCCGCGAGGTTGGCGTGCGGCGCGACGATCTGGAAATCGTAGAGCGTCCCCGCGCGGGCCATCACCACCACGCCCCCGCCGGAGAACCGGGTGTCGGGCAGCGCGCCGCGCCGGAGGCTGAAGATCAGGCTGTCGCCGTGGAAGGTGAGGCGGCCCGCCGCGTCGCTCACCGCGAGCTGCGGGTCGCTGATCCGGGTCGCGAGGCTGTCCAGGTCTATCGTGAACGGCTTGTGGTCCGGCGTGCTGATCCGAAGCTGGCGCAGCACCGTGGTGAGCCGGTCGAACTCGATGACGCGGCGGAGCCCCTCCGGGCTGGGCTCGATCACCCGGCCGGGCTTGGCCCGCTCGGCGACGAGCGCGGAATCGCGCTGCCGCTCGGTGGTGAGCTCCGGATTGGGCGACCAGGGGAGCACCAGCCGCAGCGTGCCCCCGCGCACCCGCACGTCGCGGAAGGCGATGAGCGGCGACGGCCGCCCCGACGCCCCCCCGCCGAGGCGCAGCACGTCCTCGTAATTCATGCGCCCGCCGCGGTGCTTCAGGATCTGGATCACCGGCTGGTCCAGGTGCAGGCGGCTCAGCACGAAGTGCCCGGCGAGGAAGTTGGGCACCCGGTAGCCGACCCGCACCCGCGGGAGGTCGGCCAGGAGCACGCCGGCGGTGTCGCGCACGACGAGGCGCTCGATCGTGAGGTCGTAGAGGAAGGAGCCCGAGATCGAGCCGATCTCGATGGAGCCGTTGATCACGCGGCTCAGCTCGCTCGAGACGGTCCGCGCCAGGAGGTCGCGGCCCGGCGGCGTGAGGGTGAGCGCGGTGAGCATTCCCGCCGCCGCGGCCACCGTGCCGAGCAGGGTGACGAAGACGAAGTGGGCGATGCGCCGCCGCATCAGAACGGCTGTCCCACGGAGAACTGCAGGGTGAGCGGAACGCCGAGGAAGCGGGAGCGGCGGTCGATCGAGAAGTCCGGCCGGACCAGCGTGAGGCTGCCGTCGGCGGCGCTCACCTGGAACAGCGAGGCGGGCGGCGAGCGGTACCCGTTGTACGCCAGGTCGAGCCGGGCGGGGCCGAGCGGCGTCGTCACCCGGAACCCGATGCCCGGCGTGATGCGGATGGCGGCGGAGCCCAGGTCGGGGCGGCCCCGCTCCCAGAGCGCCCCCGCGTCCACGAACGCCGCGAGCCGGGTGCGCGCCGGGAACACCGGCGAGGGCAGCCGCAGCTCCACGTTGCCGACGACCACCGTGTTGCCGCCCGTGGGCGAGACCTGGATCTGGTCCTTCGGCAGCGAGTCGAGCGTCCCGAACGTCTGCTGGATGCGCTGCAGCACCGTGTCGACCACGACGTAGACCACCGGCCCCAGCTCGTTGCGGTAGAAGCCCCGGACGTCGTTCGGGCCGCCGGCGTAGAACCGCTGCTCCGGCGGGACGAACGCGTTGGTCTGGGAGCCGACCGCCACCTTGGGCGAGAAGATGAGCCCCCCGCGCAGCCGCCAGCTGAAGACCACGTCACGCGAGAGCGGCCGGTACCACGCGACGTCGCCCAGCACGCGGGTGAACTGCTGGAAGGGAGACGATCCGATGAGGCGCGAGGCCCACGAGACCGCGAAGTTGGCGTTGTAGCCGCGGGTGGGGTCCACCGGGTTGTTCGACGCCGGGATCGCGAGCCGCCCCGTGAGCGAGGCGAGAATCCGCCGCTCGCCCAGCTGGGTGATGACGTCCAGGGTGCAGGCGTTGAAGAACACGCAGAAGCTGGCCGGCGTCGCCTCGGTGCGGCCGTACGAGAGCGTGTAGCTGAGCGACACCGGCCAGCGGCGCCGGGTCGCCTCGCGGGCGAGCTCGACGCTGGCGCCCACGTCCTCCCGCACGTACACCTTGAACTCGGAGCGCCGCTCCGCGAAGGCCGAGAGCGACAGCGTGTTCTGGGGCGAGAGGAAGGCGGGACGCCGCACGGTCGCGGTGAGGTTGTAGTTGAGCTTGGCGGAGCCGACCGTGTCGTCCCGGGTGCCGGCGCACACGTTGTTCCGCAGGCCGAAGTCCACCGGCCGGCCCACGCCGATGCGCGACGCCTGCGCGGAGAGCTGCAGCAGCCGGCCGGCGCCGAGGAAGTTCCGCGTGGTCCAGCTCGCGCTGGTGCGGAAGCACTCCTGGGTGGCGTAGCCCACGCCCGCGCCGATGCGGTAGGGCGGGCTCTCGCTCACGCGCGCCACCAGCGGCACGGAGTCCTCCCCCGGCGTCCAGTTGGCCGAGTCGATGCTCACCGTGGCGGTGCGAACGAGGTCGCTCTTGTAGAGATTGCGCTGGCTGGTGAGCAGGTCCCGCTCGGAGTAGCGCCGCCCCGGGCGCGCGGCGAGCAGATCCTTCACCACCTGCGGGCTCAGCCGCTCGGTGCCCTCGACCGTCACCTGCCCGAACCGCGTCCACTTGCCCCGATCGGCCTCGAGCGTGACCGTGGCCTCGTAGGTCTCGCGGTTGCTCTCGAAGCTGGTGTACACCTTGGCGGTGGGATACCCGCGGTTCCGGAGCCGCTGGGCGATGCTGTCGGCGCTCGCCTGCATCAGGTAGCGGTTGAACGGATCGCCCTGGCGCAGCGGAAGGTCGAGGGTGGCGACCTCCCGGGTCTCGGGCCGGGCGGAGTCGAGCCCGGCGATGGTCACCTGCTTCACCAGGATCGGGCGGCCTTCGGTGATGCGGAAGGTGATGTAGATGTCGCCGTCGCTGCGCCGCACCAGCGTGTCCACCTGCACGTCGGGGTACCCGCTGCGCTTGTAGAAGACCTCGAGCCGGAGCACGTCGCGGCGGAACTCGAGCTCGTCGAAGTAGCGCTTCTCGCCCAGTCCGATCCAGCGGACGATCGGGCTGGTGGCGAACCAGCTCGAGCTGGTGGTGCCGATGGCGCTCGCGAGCGCGGCCGAGCCGATGGACGCGTTGCCCTCGAAGTTCAACTGGCGCACCACGCGGCGCTGCTCCACCTGCTGGGCGGCGAGCAGCGATGGGACGAGCGATGCGACGGCGAACACCGCCCGGACCCGGGCGGAGCGACAGGGGTGGATCCGAATGCGACACTCCGCGGGGAGGAGGACCGGCTCCTGCGCGCCCGGCCGGCGATTGACGCCGTGCGCTAAGCTCGGTAGTTTGACCGCCTTACGCCTCGGTGTCAACGCCGAGCGGCGGCCCCCGTCCTCCCCGTAATTCATGCGCAGATTGCTGGTTGTGCTCCTGGCCGTATCCGCGTGCGGCGGCGACGCGGGCGGCGGTCCGACGACGCTCGACTACTACTTCTCCTACGATCCGCGCTCGCTCGATCCGGCGCTGTCCACCGACGTGCCGACGGGCGAGCTCGCGGCGCTGCTGTTCGACAACCTCACCCAGTTCGATCCCGACGGCCGGCTCGTCCCCGGACTCGCCCGCGCGTGGGAGGCGGACCCCGCGGGCGTGCGGTACACCTTTCACCTGCGGCGCGGCGCCGCCTTCCACGACGGGCGGCGGATCGTGGCGGCCGACGTGCGGGCCTCGTTCCAGCGGGCGCTCGCGCCGCGCGCCACCGGCGGCCGGAGCTGGCCGCTCCTCCCCATCAAGGGCGCGCGCGCGTTCTCGCAGGGCGAGGCGGACTCGGTGGACGGCATCGCGATCCCGGACGACTCGACCGTGGTTCTCACCCTGGAGCAGCCGCTCAATCTCTTCCCCAAGCTGCTCGCGATGCCGGCCACGGCGATCGTCCCCGCGCCGGTGGCCTCGGACTTCGACCAGCACCCGGTGGGGAGCGGGCCCTGGCGGTTCGTCTCGTGGGCGCACGACGACCAGCTCGTGCTGGCGAAGAATCCGACGTGGTGGGGCGGCGCCCCGCCGATGGACACGCTCCGCATCCGGATCATCCCCGAACCGCTCACCCGCGCGGCCGAGTACGAGGCCGGCAGGCTGAGCGTGGTCGAGATCCCCGTGAGCGAGCTCAAGCGGTGGACCGAGACCCGCGGCGGCGAGCTGCAGCGGCGCCCTGCGCTCCGCGATCTCTACATCGCGCTCAACACCACCCGGGGGCCGCTCCGCGATCCGCGGGTGCGGCGCGCGCTCAACCAGGCCGTGGACGTGCGCACGCTGCTCTCGACCGTGATGTCGGGCCAGGGCGTCCGCGCCGCCGGCGCGATCCCGCCCGGCATCGCCGGCTACGACTCGACCCGCGCGCCCTACCCCTACGATGTGGCCGCCGCCAAGCGGCTCCTCGCGGAGGCGGGCCTGGGCGACGGGTTCGCGGTGAAGCTCTGGCGCTCGCAGCGGCCGGAGCACGCGCGGATCGCGCAGGCGGTGCAGCAGAGCCTCGCGCAGGTCGGGGTCCGGGTGGAGATCGTGGAGCGGGACGCCGCCAGCACCCGGGCGGCGGCGCGGAACGGCGAGGCCGACCTCTTTCTCACCGACTGGTACGCGGATTATCCCGACCCCGAGAACTTCACCTATCCGCTGTTCTACTCGCGCAACAAGGGCGCCGGGGGCAACTACGCGTTCTACGCCGACCCGGCGCTCGACAGCCTGATTCTCCGCGCCCGCGCCACGCCGGACGAGGGCGAGAAGACGCGGCTCGCGCGGGAGATCGACCGCCGCGTGTTCGAGGCCGCGCCCTGGATCTTCCTCTGGTTTCCGGTGGACGTCTGGGCGGTCCGGCCCGAGATCACCGGGTGGCGCATCCCGGCGATCTTCAACGGGCAACGCTGGACCGGCGTGCGGCGGACCCCGTGATCCGCTATCTCGCGCTCCGCGTCCTGCAGCTCGTTCCCACCCTGGTCGGCGTGCTGGTGGTCACCTTCCTGCTCCTGTACGTGGCGCCCGGCGATCCGGTGCAGGCGATGGTGGGCGAGCGGGCCGACCCCGAGACCCTCGCCCGGCTCCGGGCCGAGCTCCACCTGGACGATCCGCTGCCGATGCAGTTCGCCCATTACGTGGGCGGCGTGGTGCGCGGCGACCTGGGCACATCGTACATCACGCGGCGGCCGATTCTGCGCGACCTGCTGGAGCGCTTCCCCGCGACGCTGCGGCTCGCCGGCGCGGCGATGCTCTTCGCCGCCTCGGTCGGCGTGACGATCGGCATCTGGGGCGCGTGGCGCCCGGGCGGCTGGGCCGACCGCGCGAGCGCGCTCGCGGCGTATCTGGGCGTGTCGTTTCCGGTGTACTGGGTGGGCCTGCTGCTCATCCTGGTCTTC
>DASSOD010000091.1:0-4659 GCA_035700905.1 Gemmatimonadales bacterium
TGCTGAAGTTGATGGCGTGCCAGCGATCGCCTTCGACCCCCGCCGCCCCGGTGAGCCGCCCGATTCGGCCGAGCCTCCACGCGACCTGGGTTTGTGCGCCGATGGTGCGCGTCGAGGTTTCATCGCGCGCGGTTCCCGGCGTGCCCGGAACCGTGGCTGCCAGGTAAAGCGAGTCCGCGTACGTGTTGGTGACGTCCGAGAGCCAGTTGCCGAACGCCCAGGTTCGAACCGTAACGGCCTGGACGGGCGCCGCGCTCAGCGCGAGCTGCAGGCGGCCGCCCTCCAGGCCGTCCACCCGCTCGAAGCGCGGGCGCTGCGCGAATGAGTCCGCCGGATCGCCGCTGATGCTGGGCGGGACGCCGTAGTGGCCCCGGAGCCACTCCCCCGACGCGGCCACCTGCGCCCGGGAGCCGATCGCGTAGCCCGCCTTGCCGAACACGCTGTAGCGGTCGCGATCGCTGTTGGAGCGGCGCGCGCCGGCGACCGACCCCAGCGTGGGGGATCCGGCCCAGGAGGGGAAGGCGTCGAGCGTGATGGCGCTGGCGGCGACGAAACCGTCGAGCGGACCGCGCCGCGCGCTCGCCGAGCCCCGCGCGGCCCATCCGCCGAGCTCGCGGCCCTCGAGCTGCAGCCGGGCCGTCGGCGTGTTGCCGGCGCGGCGGGCCTGCACGTTCAGCACGCCCGCGAGCCCGCCCTGGCCGTACAGCACCGACGGAGCGCCGGCCGTGAGCTTGACGGCGTCGATGAGCTCGGCCGGAATGAGCGTCGGATCGAACTGCCCGTCGAACGTCGAGTTGATGGGGATCCCGTCGAGCAGCAGCAGCACCTGGCGGGTGCGGTACCCCCGGATGTCCACCCGCGGCACGCCCTCGGCCGCGAGCCGCGTCACCACGCCGGGCAGGAGCGGCAGCGCATCCGCCAGCGTGCGGGCGTCCGCGGCGCGCAGGTCGGCCGAGTCCACCACCCGCGTCGTGGTGACCGCCTCCGAGGCGGCCCGGGGCGCGGTGACCACCACCTCGCCGATGGGGTAGGGAAGGGAGTCCCGCGCCTGCGCCGCCAGGGACGACGCGCCGGCGGGCAGCACGGCGACGGCGGCAACGGCGGTCGGCAATCCGAGGGGCCGGCGGCGGACCATGGCTCCACCTCGACGGGATGCGGTCGGGCACGATAGGCAGTATGTTGCCTATCGGGCGGGAATATGCCTCGCGCCCGGTGAACTGCCAAGGACGTCTAGCGCCGCTACGCTTCCACCGCTCGGGGGCGTGCCCTGGCCAGTCTGCCGCGCGCCCCACTACTCCCGGGGGGACCGCAACGTGAGATCCGGCATTCTCGCGCTCGACGAGCGCCTGCTGCAGACCACGCGTGTCGGGCCGATCGCCGGGGCGGGCGCGATGGTCGCCCCGGTCGAGCTCGCCGTCCTCCTGCTCGCCGGCGTGGCCGCCGCGCTCCTGACTAACCTGCTTCGGCTGCACCTTGGCATTCCCGGCAGCAGCATCGTCTTCGCCGTGTTTCCGATGGCGCTCGGCTTCGCGCTGGTGCCGCGGCGCGGGGCCGGCCTCGTCATGGGTGGTGCGGCGCTCGCGGCCGATCTCGCGCTTGCCGCGGCCGGCGTGCGGCTCGACGGCGTGGGCGCGCAGGCCAGCCTGCTCCTCACGGGCCCGCTGCTGGACCTGTCGCTTCGCCGGGCCGAACGCGGGTGGCGCCTCTACGCCGCGTTCGTGCTGGCATGCCTGGCGAGCAACGCGGCGGCGTTCGCGGTGCGTGGCGGAACCCGCCTGCTCGGGCTTTGGGGCGCCGGTGCGGGCGGCGGCCGCGACATGGCGTCCTGGCTGCCCCAGGCGGCGTGGACCTATGCCGCCGCCGGCGTGCTGGCGGGACTGGTGAGCGTCGCGGTCTGGTTCCAGCTCCGCGAGCGCCCGCGCAAAGCGGGCGCGGCGTAGTTTCCCTTCTCCGCATGAAGGCCCCGCCACCGTCCCGCACGATCCACATCGGGATCGATGACACGGACATGCCCGGCACGCCCGGCACCAATCAGCTCGCCCGGCGGCTCGCGGACGCGCTCCCCGCGGGGTTTACGTTCGAGCTCGCGCTGCGCCATCAGCTGCTGGTGGACGACCGGGTGCCCTACACCAGCGGAAACGGGTCGGCGTCGCTGCTGGTGCGTGCCGCCGGCGGTCACGACGCCGCCGAGCTCCTGCCCATGCTCCGGCGCGAGATGGAGGAGTGGTACGTGGACGGCAGCGACCCCGGCCTCTGCCTCGCGGGGCAGGTGCCGGCGGCCGTCGTGGATTTCGGCCGGCGGTGCCAGCGCGAGCTGGTGACGCGCGCCGAGGCCGAGCGAATCGCGCGCGCGTCGGGGCTCGTGCTCCACGGGCTCGGCGGTACGAAGGGCGGCGTGATCGGCGCGCTCGCGGCGGTGGGCCTGCTGGCGAGCGGGGAGGATGGGCGGGTGGTGCATGCGGCCGGCTGGCCGTGGCCCGACGAGCTCGCGGGTGATCGGGACGTCGCGGCCATCCGCGCGCGCGGCGTGGACCTGGTGCTCGACGTGGTCTCGGGCGCTCCGGTTCACACGGGGGTGGTGGACGTCGGCAAGCACCTCCGGCCCGGCTACCGCGGACGGCGGGTGGTGCTGTTCGTCGAGCCGGATGGCTCGGGCGGAGGGGGCGCTCCCCGGGGCGGCGCGCGTGCGGACGGCGCGCGTGCGCACGACGAGCGCGCCGACGGCGCGCATGCCGGGCAGCGGCGGTGGCGGGCACTCAAGCTGCCCTGAGCGGGCCGGAAGGGCGCGCCCGGCCGGTCCGCGCGGCCTGCCGGCGCGCCCAACCGGATCAGACTTGACCGATGAGACTGAGCAGCAGCAGCGCGAGCACGAATCCGGTGAGCAGGACGTACGGCCAGTCCCGTTCGCGCAGGAAGGCCGCGAGCGAGAATCCCACGCGCGCCACGGGCGTCGCGATGAGGAGCAGCAGCCCCAACTGGATCAGCGCCCGGCCGCTCATCCGGCCCGCCCCGCGGACGATGCCGCCCACGCGCGTGAGGTCCTCCGGCTCCCCGGCAAACGTGCCGTAGCTCGGGCGTCCGGCGTGGTGCCCGAGGAGGTAGACCACGCCCCCGGCGAGCACCACGGCCGCAGCCACCGCCACGCCCGTCCGCAGCAACCGCCCCAGCAGCTGCTCGACGTCGCGGTCCGACCAGCGCCGCCCGGCCGCCGGCCCGCCGCCGGGCTCAGATCCGATGCGTGGCGCCATTGTAGATCATCTCGGCGGCGAGGGCGAGAATCACCACCGCGAAAAGCGTCCGCAGCTTCTTGGGATGCATGCGGGTGAGGAGCCGCGCGCCGAGCGTCGCTCCGGCGAGCACGCCGAGCATGACCGGCATGGCGAGCCCGGGGTCGATGTAGCCGCGCGCGAGGTAGACGCCGGCGCTCGCGGCGGCGGTCACCCCGATCATGAAGTTGCTGGTGGTGGTGGACACCTTGAAGGGCAGGCGCATCGCCTGGTCCATGGCGAGCACCTTCACGGCGCCCGAGCCGATGCCGAGCAGGCCCGAGAGCACGCCCGCCACTCCCATGAGCCCGAAGCCCGCCCCCACGTGCTGCACGTGATAGGCGCGCTCGCCCTCCGGGGTCGGGTAGCTGGAGTCGAGCCGTAGGCGAACGGCCACCCGGTCGGGCGCCGGCGCGAGGTGGTCGGGCCGGGCTCGGCTCGAGGCCCACGCCGAATACGCCAGCACGACGCCGAAGACGATCGCGAGGGCCGAGGTGGAGACGAGGCCCGCGAGGAGCGCGCCGCCGATCGCGCCGATCGTCGTCGCCACCTCCAGAAGCATGCCGACCCGGACGTTGGTGTAGCCCTCCCGCACGTATGCGGCGGCGGCCCCCGAGGACGTGGCGATGACCGACACGAGCGAGGCGCCCACCGCGTAGCGGAAGTCCACCCCGAAGCCGAGCGTGAGGAGCGGCACGATCACGACGCCGCCGCCCAGACCGGTGAGTGCGCCCAGGAGCCCGGCGGCGAAGGAGCCGGCGGCCAGCAGCAGCGAGAACTGGAGGATCGTCATCGTGAGTGCCGTCGAGGCGCCGGAGGCGGAGCCGGGTCGGATGGCCGCATGGACATCAGGACGCGGCGGCGCACTGTGGCGCGCCCGGCCCCAATGCGCCGAGGGCGTGACGGGCCATGGTCAGCGCGAGCTCGTGCTCCCCGATGACCACCCGGTTCGCGCCGTGGCGTTCCAGGTAGGTCCGCTCGTCGGCGCTGTGGGCCCGGACGATGGTCTCGATCGCCCGATTCGCCAGCCGCGCGAAATCCATCACGGCCCGGGTCTGGAACGGATCCGGCATCGCGACGACGAGCAGGCGGGCGCGCTCGGGGCGCGTGAGCGCGAAGACGGTCTTGCGCGCGGCGTTGCCGTACACCGCGGGCACGCCACGATCGCGCAGCGCCTCGAAGATCTCCCGGTCCTGCTCCACCACCACGTAGGGAATCCCCTCGCGGTCGAGCGTCTCGGCCACCACGCTGCCAACGCGACCGTGGCCGACGACGATGGCATGGCCCTCCAGCCCCGTCGCGCCGGCGGCGGCGGCCGGCTCCTCCAGTCTGCCCCGTTGCAGCGCCGCCATCAGGCGCGGGCGCTCATCCACCCAGCGACTCAGCCGCTCGG
>DASSOD010000092.1:0-14679 GCA_035700905.1 Gemmatimonadales bacterium
ACCCGACATCCGGCTCGCCTCCGCGGGAGACTCCATGCCGCGGCCGGGCGAGCTTCGCCGCGGGTCCGCCCTCGTGACCGCGGCCGCCACCGTCCGCATGGATTCGGCGCGCTCCACGCTGCACTACCTGCTGGAGGCCTACGGCGCGGGCGACCGCTCGCGCAGCGGCACGCTGGAGGTGCGGATCCGGGATCGTGCCGGCGCCGTGGTGCGCCAGACCCGCGCGATGCCGGTGCAGGTGCAGCCGGGTGGGAGCGTGCTCCGGGGGACGGTGGACGTCGGCGGGCTCGCGCCCGGCCGCTACGAGCTGACCGCGGCCGTCTCGCTCGGGGGCACGGCCGTGGAGCGCTCGGCGCCGTTCGTCATGGCCGCCTCCACCTCGTCGTCGCGGAACTGGCGCTGATAGAGCCGGGCGTACACTCCGCCGCGCGCCAGGAGCTCGGCGTGGGTTCCCTCCTCCACGATTCGACCGTGGTCCATCGCGATGATCCGGTCGGCCCGGCGGACCGTGCTCAACCGGTGCGCGATGATCAGGGTGGTGCGCCCCACCAGGAGCCGCTCCATCGCGTCCTCGATCAGGCGCTCGCTCTCGGTGTCGAGGTTGCTGGTGGCCTCGTCCAGCACCAGCACCGCCGGGTTCTTGAGCAACGCCCGTGCGATCGCGATCCGCTGCCGCTGCCCGCCCGATAGCTTCACCCCGCGCTCGCCGACCAGGGTCGCGTACCCCTCCGGGAGGCGCTCCACGAACTCGTGCGCGTGCGCCGCGCGCGCGGCGGCCTCCACCTCGGCGGCGGTCGCCGAAGGTCGGGCGTACCCGATGTTCTCGGCCACCGTGCCGCTGAAGAGCGCGGGCTCCTGCGGGACCAGGCCGATCGCGGCCCGCAGGTCGGCCAGGCGGATCTCGCGCACGTCCACGCCGTCGAGCAGAATCCGCCCCGCGTCCACGTCCCAGAACCGGGGCAGGAGCGAGATGAGCGTCGTCTTGCCCGCGCCCGAGGGCCCCACCAGGGCGACGATCTCCCCGGGGCGGACGTGCAGGCTCACGTCGCGAATCGCCCACGGCGCCGCGGGCTCCGACCGGTAGCGGAACGACACGCCCTCGTACACGACGTCGCCGCGCACCGGCGCCGGGAGCGGCTTGGCGGTGGGCCGGTCCGCGATCGGGACAGGCATCTCGAGAATCTCGAAGACCCGCTCGACCGCGCCGATCGCCTCCTGATAGGCGCTGAAGAACGAGGCCAGCGCGCCGATCGCCGCCGCGATCGTGATCGTGTACAGGAGGAACGAGACCAGCGCGCCGGGCGTGAGCTGCCCGTCCAGCACCAGCAGGCCGCCCTGCCACAGCACCACCACGATGCCGCCGAAGGTGGTGAACGTGAGCATGCCGAAGAAGACGCCCCGCACCCGGGCCCGCACCAGCGCCGCGCGCACGCTGGCGACGACCCGGTCGCCGTAGCGCCGCCGCTCGGCGGGCTCCTGCACGAAGCTCTGCACCGTGCGGATCTGGCTGAACGCCTCCTCCGCCACGGCGGTCGCCTCCGCCACCCTGTCCTGCACGCCGGTGGTGATCCGGCGGAGCCGGCGCCCGAAGTAGAACGCCGACCCCACCACGAGCGGCACCACGCCGAGCGCCGTGAGGGTGAGCCGAGGCTGCTTGAGCGTGAGCAGCGCCACGCCGCCGATGAGCGCGAGGACCTGCCGCGAGAATTCCGCGATCTGATGGCTCAGCACGCCCTGCACCAGGCCCACGTCGGTCGTGAGCCGACTGGTAAGCTCCCCGGTGCGGCGGTCCGCGAAGAACCCTGGCGGCATCTCCAGCAGCTTGTCGAAGAGCTCGCGCCGCAGTCCCGCCACCGCGCGCTCGCCGGTGGCGCTCAGCAGATAGGTCTGCACGTAGTTGAGGAAGGCCTGGACCACGAAGAGCGCGAGCAGGATGATCGCGATGCGGTCCAGCATCGCGCGGTCGTGCCGCAGGAATGCGGAGTCGAGCAGGTACTGCACCACCTGCGGGAAGGCGAGTCCGATGGCGCCGCTCAACACCAGCGTGACCATCGCGATGGCGAGCGCGCGCCGGTACGGCCGGACCCGCGGCCAGAGCCGGCCCAGCTTCGAGGGCGACGGCAGCCGCCGGCGGGTCGGCGCATCACGGGGCGGAGAGACGGTCATCGGCGAATCATCGCGGGGGTGGGCGGACGGCAGCGAGCGCGCCCGGCGGGGGAACCGCGTGGCGGGCGCCGCTCAGTCGCCCTGCTGCGCGGCGGTCGCCGCCTGCGGCGCGGGGCGGCCAAGGACGTGCACCTCGGCGGGCCGCACCTCGCGCGCCCCGGGCAGGTTGCGGTCGATGCCCATGGCGACGAACAGCAACGCGAGATACAGCAACGAATAGCGGTAGAGCCGCCAGGCCGTGGGCGTGGTGGCGGGCTCCCGCAGCAGCCGCACGCAATACCAGAGCAGCGGCGCCCCGAGCGCGACGGCGGCCGCGCCGTAGAAGAGGCCAAAGGCTCCGAACAGCACCGGCATCACCGTGAGCGGGAGCAGCATGAGGGTGTAGAGCAGCATCTCCACCTTGGTGCGCTGCTCGCCGCGGACGACCGGCAGCATCGGCACCCCGGCGTTGGCGTACTCCCGCCGCTTGATCAGCGCGAGCGCCCAGAAGTGGGGCGGCGTCCAGTAGAAGATGATCGCGAAGAGATAGATGGCCGGCAGGTCGAGCCTGCCGGTCATGGCGGCCCAGCCCACCAGCGGCGGAAATGCGCCGGCCGCGCCCCCGATCACGATGTTCTGCGGGCTCGATCGCTTGAGCCACATCGTGTAGATGAGCACGTAGAAGAGGAGCCCGCCCAGCGCGAGCCAGGCGCTGAGCGGGTTCACCAGCTGCCAGAAGAGCGCGAACGCGACCGCCGCGAGCCCGATGCCGAACGCGAGCGCCACCGGCGCCGCCACCCGGCCGGCGGGGATCGGCCGGAGCCGCGTCCGGGACATCTTGTCGTCGATGTCCCGGTCGAACCACATGTTGATGGTGTTGGCGCCGCCCGCCATCAGGTATCCGGCGAACAGCACGACCAGCACCAGCGATGCCGAGGGGAGCCCCTCGCCGGTCGCGAACATCGGCGCGACCGTCGTCACCAGGAGCAGCGAGATGATGCGCGGCTTCGTCAGGGTAACCAGGTCGGCGGCGAGCGAGGGCCGACGCACGGCCACGGCCTGAGAGGGTACCTCCACGACGTTTCCTCCGAGCGGGGGCGGAACCCGCGAAAGAACGGCCGCGCGCGGCCCCTTGTCAAGCGGAATCCGGCCCCGGATCTTGCTCCGAGCCGCTCCCGGCGGCTCGTGCACCACTTTCCGCCTCAAGGACTTGCGCATGACCACCCCGCGGGATCAGTGGGGCGAGCGGCTGCCGCGCCGGCTGGGGCTCTGGAGCACGGCCGCGGTGCTCGTGGGGAGCACGATCGGAAGCGGCATCTTCCGGGTGCCGGCCACGGTGGCCGGCACCCTGCATGACCCCGGCCCCGTGCTCCTCGGCTGGGTCCTCGGCGCGGTGGTGGCCCTCGCGGGTGCGCTGACCTACGGGGAGCTGGCGGCGGCGCTCCCTCGTTCGGGCGGCATCTTCGCCTACATCCTCGAGGCCTTCGGGCCGCTGCCGGCCTTTCTCTTCGGCTGGTCCGAGCTGGCCATCATCCGCGCGTCCGCCCTGGGCGCCATCGCCACGATCTTCGCGGAGTACCTCGGGTACTTCGTCCACTACGACGAACGCACCGTCCGGCTCGTGGCCGCCGTAGCCGTCGTCACGCTCGGCGCGCTCAACTATCTGGGCGTGCAGGCGGCGGCGCGGCTCATGAACCCCGTGACCGCCGCGAAGTTCGTCGCGCTCGCGGGCCTGGCCGTGCTCGGGCTCGCCGCGGGCACCGGGAGCGCCGGCCACTTCACCCCCGCGTGGCCCGGAAGCCTCGACCTCTCCCTTCTCGCCACCGCCCTGGTGCCGATCATGTGGACCTACGACGGCTGGGCCGATGCGTCGTTCCTCGGCGGCGAGGTGGCGGATCCGGGTCGGAATTTTCCCCGCGCGCTCGTGCTCGGCACCGCTGCGGTCGTCGCGGTGTATCTCCTGCTGAATCTCGCCTACATGTACCTGCTTCCGCTGCCGGAGATGGCGCAGGCGCCGCTCGTCGCCGCGGCGGCGGCGGAACGGATCCCGCTGTTGGGCGGCGCCGGCGGTGCGGTCGTGTCGGCCCTGGTCATGCTCTCCTGCGTGGGCGCGCTCAACGGGTCGATGATGACCGGGCCGCGGATCTTCTTCGCCATGGCGGACCGGGGGCTCTTCTTCCGGGGCCTCGCGCGGGTGTCGCCCCGGTACCAGAGTCCCTCCGTCGCCATCGGGCTCGCGACCGCGCTCGGCGTCGTGTACGTGCTGCTCAACGACTTCCAGCAGCTGGCCGACAAGTTCATCCTGGGGATCTGGCCGTTCTACGCGCTCGCCGTGCTGGCGGTGTTCGTGCTGCGCCGCACCCGCCCCGATCTCGAGCGTCCCTACCGCACCTGGGGGTATCCCGTCGTGCCGCTCGTCTTTCTGGCGGCCTCCCTCGGGATGGTGGGGAATGCGTTGATCGCGGACCCGGTGGACACGGGCGTGACGTTCGGGATCATCCTGGCCGGCGTTCCGGTGTACCTGGTGTGGCGGGCCGCCAACGGGCCGCGCGACCGGAAGCCGCGCTAGTCCACGATCTCGAGGGCGATGTCCGCCGCCTGCACGCTGTGGGTCAGCGCGCCGACCGAGATGAAGTCGGCGCCGGCGAGCGCGTACGCCCGGACGTTGTCCAGCGTGATGCCGCCGGTGGCCTCCACCTCGATGCCCGGCGCGCGCGCGCGGGCAAGGCTGGCCCACCGATGCACCGTCTCCGGCGACTGGTTGTCCACCAGAATGCGGGTGGCGCCGGCCGCGCACGCCGCCTCGAGCTGCTGCTCCGACTCCACCTCGACGTGCAGGCCGGTCACGCCGGCCGCCCGCGCCGCGTCGAGCGACTCGCCCAGGCTCATCTCTCGCGCTGCAAGCGCGCGCCAGTGGTTGTCCTTCACCATCACGGTGTGGGCCAGGTCCAGCCGATGGAGGCAGCCGCCGCCCGCGAGCACGGCGGCCACATCGAGTCCGCGGAGGCCCGGCGCCGTCTTGCGGGTGTGGAGGATGCGGGCCGGCGTGCCGGCGACGGCGCCCACGAACGCGCGGGTGGCGTTCGCGATGCCCGACGCGCGCTGCAGCAGGTTGAGGAGCGGGCGCTCGGCGCGAAGCAGGCCGGCCAGCGGCCCCGCCACGTCGCCGATCCGCGCGTGCCGTGCCACGTGCTCCCCTTCGGCGGCGCGCCACTCGATGCGGCAGCCGCACGCGCGCGCGACCGCGTCGGCGTAGGGGCGCCCCGACAGCACTCCGCCGCTTCGGTGCTCGAGCACGCCGGTCCCGCGGGCGGCGGGCGCGACGGTGATGTCGCTGGTCACGTCGCGCGGCCCGTCTTCCGCGAGCGCGAGCGCGGCGACCCGTTCCGCATCCGCCTCGGAGCCGGGCGTCACCGTCCGAGGCTCACCATCCGGTCCAGCGCCAGCCTGGCGCGGCGCGCGATGTCCTCCGGGACGGTGATCTCGTAGCGGTCCAGGCGCAGCGAGTCCCGCACGCCTTCCAGCGTGATCGTCTTCATGAACGCGCAAACGGCCTCGGGGTCGGCGGCCACGAACGCCTTGCCGGGCGCCTCCTGCCGCATCCGGTGCATGATGCCGGTCTCGGTGGCGATGATGAACGTGCGCGCCGGCCGCTCCCGCACCAGCCGGATCATGCCCTCGGTGGACGCGATGTGCAGGTTCTCCGCGCTGATGTCCCCCTGGCCCATGGCGTAGATCAGCTGGCCGGCGCAGCCGCACTCGGGGTGCACCAGCACCTCGGCGTCGGGGTGGGCGTCGCGCTGGAGCTCGAGCGTCTGCGGGTTGATGTCGCGGTGCACGTGGCACTCCCCCAGCCATACCTCGACCCGGCGCTCGGGCCGCATCCGCCGGATGTGGCTGCCGAGGAAGAAGTCGGGGAGGAAGAGCACGCCCTTGTCCGCCGGAATCGCGTCGATCACGTCGAGCACGTTGCCGCTGGTGCAGGCGTAGTCCAGCTCGGCCTTCACCTCGGCGGTGGTATTGACGTAGCCCACCGTCACGTACCCAGGAAACTTCGCCTTCCACTGCCGCACCTGCTCGGCCGTGATGGTCGCGGCGAGCGAGCATCCCGCGCGCAAGTCGGGGAGGAGCACCTTCTTCGACGGTGAGAGGATCTTGGCCGTTTCCGCCATGAAGTGGACGCCCGCGAAGACGATCACGTCGGCGTCGGTCCTGGCCGCCTGCCGCGCCAGGCCGAGCGAATCGCCCACGTAATCCGCCGCGTCCTGCACCTCGGGCCGCTGGTAGTTGTGGGCGAGGATGACGGCGCGCCGCTCGGCGGCGAGCGCGCGGATCTCGCCCTGCAGCCGCGCGATTTCCTCGGGCGACAGGCTCTGGCGCTCGATCACGGGCAGGGGCAGCGCCATGTCAGCGCGTGGTGGCCGGCCGGGCCTTGGGCGGGTAGTCGAGGCGACGGTGTCCGCCGCGGCTCTCCCGCCGGCTCCGTGCCGCCTGGGTGATGAGGGTGGCGACGAGCAACTGATTCGCGGTGCGCCAGTCGCCCGGCGGCACGCGGGTGGTGAGGCGCGCCAGCTCCCGTTCGGCGCGGAGCAGCGACGCCTCCGATCGCTGCAGGCCGACGTCGGCCGTCATGAGCGCGCGCATCTCCTCGCGCACCGCTTCGCTCGCGGCGCCCGGAAGCACGTCGCGGTCGCCCTCGCCGGGCACGGCGCCCGCGGCCGGCGGCGCCCCGGCCGGATCGGGCAGCGAGCGGGCTACGCGGTCGGCGAATACCAGCCCCTCGAGCAGCGAGTTGGAGGCGAGGCGGTTTGCGCCGTGCACGCCGGTGGAGGCGCATTCACCGACCGCCCAAAGCCCGGGCAAGGACGCGCGGCCCTCGAGGTCGGTGCGGATCCCGCCCATCGCGTAGTGGAGCGCAGGGGCCACCGGCAGGAGGTCGCGCGCCGGATCCAGCCCGTGCTGCGCCAGCATCTGGTGGATGCCGGGGAACTGCTGGGGGAAGTCGGTCAGGTGGCGCGCATCGAGCCACGCACCGCCCCGGGCGTCCGCCGCGGCGACGGCACGCGCCAGCACGTCGCGCGGCGCCAGCTCGCCCCGGGCGTCGTACTCCAGCGCGAAGCGCCGGCCGGCGTGGTCCACCAGACGGGCGCCGGCGCCGCGCACCGCCTCCGAGATCAGCGGCGCCGGGTTCACGCCGGGAAGCTTGAGTGCAGTCGGATGGAACTGCAGAAACTCGACGTCGCGCAGCGCGGCGCCGGCGCGGTGGGCGATGGCCCAGCCATCCGCCGTCGCGACTCGCGGATTCGTGGTCACCGCGTAGAGCTGTCCCACGCCCCCGGTGGCCAGCACGACCGCCGACGCGCGCATGGCATGGAAGGTCCCGCCGGGCTCGACCAGGAGCGCGCCGGTCACGCGATCGTCCTCCACGACGAGCGACCGAGCCTCGGTGTGCTCCAGGATCTCGACCAGCGGGTCGTCCTGCACCACGCGCACCAGCAGGTTCACCAGCGCGGCGCCGGTGCGATCACCGCCCGCGTGGATGATCCGGGGCCGGCTGTGCGCGGCCTCCAGCCCGAAGCGCAGCTTGCCGTCCGGACCACGGTCGAACACCGCGCCCATGGCGAGCAGCTCGCGAATGCGGTCGGGGCCCTCGTCGGTCAGGATGCGCACCGCCGCCGGGTCGGCCATGCCGTCCGCCGCGGCGAGCGTGTCGCGGGCGTGCTCGGTGGCGCTGTCGCCCGGGCCGAGCGCCACGGCGATACCGCCCTGCGCCCACGCGCTCGCGCTGTCGGCGAGGGTTTCCTTGGTGATCAGCCGGGAGGGGCGGCCCTCCGCCGCGAGGCGCCACGCGGTCCAGAGGCCCGCGATGCCGGTGCCGACGATGAGCGGAGGAGGTGCCGACATATGGCCAATATAACCACCGGCCGACCGCCGGCGTTCCGCCGGTGCCCGGCGCGACGGAGCCGCGGCCCGCACGCACCGACCCCGATGGCGCGGCCCGAAACGCGCCGCGCGCATGTGTCGCGCGACACACCGCCGGAGCGCGCGGGCGCCTAGCGTACCCCATTCGTACGACGACACAGCGATGAGCCACGGCCCCCGCCCCCGCCCCGCAGCCGCGCATCCGCGCGCGTCAACCTTCCGGGCACTGCTATGTTGGGGGCGGAGCCGATATCTGAGCGTACGGGCCAGGGGGGAGTATGGCAGGCGAGACGCAGGCGCTGAAGGGTCCGGATCTGAAGCGCGACGGCATGCCGATCGGCGATCTGCCCGACGGCACGACCGCCGCGGGCCATGCGGACGGCGAGCCGGTGCTCGTCACGCGCCGCGGCGACACCTGCTTCGCCGTCGGCGGGGTGTGCACCCACTACAGCGGGCCGCTCAGCGACGGCCTGGTGGTGGGGGACACCGTGCGCTGTCCCTGGCACCACGCCTGCTTCAGCCTGCGGACCGGCGAGGCGCTGCGCGCCCCGGCGCTCAATCCCGTGCCGCACTACGCCGTGGAGCAGCGGAACGGGCGCGTGTTCGTGGCCCAGCGCAGCCAGTCCGATCCGCTGGCCCAGTCGAAGCCGGCCGCGCCGCGCGGCGCGGGCGCCACGTACGTCATCCTCGGCGCGGGCGCTGCGGGGGAAGCGGCGGCGGAGATGCTTCGCCGCCAGGGCTTTCAGGGGCGGGTGCTCCTGATCGGCGCGGATCCGGCGGCGCCCTACGACCGGCCCAACCTCTCGAAGGACTACCTTGCGGGCGAGGCGCCGGAGGAGTGGATCCCGCTCCGGCCGCCGGAGTTCTACGAGGAGCACGCGATCGATCTGGTGCTGGGCGAGCGGGCCGACCGCCTCGATCTCGCCGGGCGCCGCCTCGTGCTCGGCAATGGAGACGTCCACCCGTACGACCGCCTCCTGCTCGCCCTGGGCGCCGAGCCCGTCCGGCTCGAGATTCCCGGCGCCACGCTGCCGCACGTGCACGTGCTGCGCTCGCTCGCGCAGAGCCGCGCGATCATCGCCGCGGCCGAGCGCTCGCGGTGCGCCGTGGTGATCGGCGCCAGCTTCATCGGGCTCGAGGTGGCGGCGTCGCTCCGCCACCGCAAGCTGGAGGTGCACGTGGTCGCGCCCGAGGAGCGGCCCCTGGCGCGCGTGCTGGGCCCGGAGATCGGGGCGTTCATCCAGCGCCTCCACGAGGAGCACGGCGTGAGGTTCCACCTCGGGCACAAGCCCGCGCGCATCGATCCCGAGAGCGTGACGCTGGACAGCGGCGAGCGGTTGCCGGCGGACCTGGTGGTCGCCGGTGTCGGCGTGCGGCCCTGCGTCGCGCTGGCGGAACGCGCCGGGCTCACGATGGACCGCGGCATCAGCGTGAACGCGTACCTCGAGACCAGCGCGCCGGGCGTGTTCGCGGCGGGCGACCTCGCCCGCTGGCCCGACCCCCATACCGGGGAGCGCATCCGGGTGGAGCACTGGGTGGTGGCGCAGCGGCAGGGGCAGGTCGCCGCGTGCAACATGCTCGACCTTCGCACCCCGTACGAAGACGTGCCGTTCTTCTGGAGCGCCCACTACGACGTCTCGGTGCGCTACGTGGGCCACGCCGAGCGGTGGGACCGGATCGCGCTCGAAGGAAGCCTGGAGGCGCGCTCCTTCACTGCGACGTTCGGGCGCGGCGGCCGCCGGCTCGCGGTCGCCACGGTGGGGCGGGACCGCGCGGCGCTCGAGGCGGAAGCGCAGATGGAGGGGGAGGGGAACGGGGCCGGGGTGCGGTAGCTAGGTGCGCGCGCGCACCATCAGGGCCAGTCCGATCAGGAAGAAGATTCCGTTGGGGAGCCACGCCGCCGCCACCGGGTCCATCAGCCCCCCCGCGCCGACCGCCTTCGAGATCTGCATCAGCAGGAGGAAGAGCACCGTGGTGCCAAGGCTGATGGCGATGCCGAACGCGGTGCCGGCGCGGGGCGAGGTGATCGCCAGCGGCGCGCCGAAGATGGCGATGATGAGGCAGGTCGCCGGGATGGCGAGCTTGAGCGCCGCCTCCACCACCAGCTTGTTGACGTCGTTCCCCGACCGGCGCAGCGCCTCGATGTAGCGCTGCAGCTCGGCGTAGCGCATCTCGTCCGGCGCCTTGGGCTCGGCCAGCAGGTCGGCGGGGGTCTGGGTCATCGCCTTGAGGCGCACCGAGCGGAAGCTGAACGTGTTCTGCCGCTCGGGCGAGGCGATCGCGCGGCTCGCGCCGCTCCAGAGGCGCCACGACCGCGCGCCGGGGTCGTAGGTGCCGCTGTCGGCGGTGATCACGAGGCTGGGGTAGTCGGCCCCGGTGCCCTGCCGCTCGAGCAGCACGCCCTTGAGCTTCCGGGTCGCGATGTCCAGCGACTTCACGGTGTACACCCAGCCCTGGTCCGCCCGGTAGACGAAGTTGAACCGCGCCGAGGTGGGCTGGTCCGGCTTGGACTTCTGCATCTTGAGCTGGCGCGCCGTGGCGCCCGGGGCGAGCTCGCCCACCACGATCCCCAGGCCCGCCGCCGCAACCGCCATGAGCACCAGCGGCAGCATCAGGCGGTGGAAGCTCTGCCCCCCCGCCTTCGCCGCCGTGAGCTCCGAGTGCCGCGCCATGGAGCCGACCGTGAACACCGTCGCGAAGAGCACGGCGGCGGGAAGCACGAGGAACATGTTCTCCGGGACCGAGTAGACGTAGCTGATCGCGATCTCGCGGATGGTGAGGCCGCGGTCCAGGAGCTTGTTGAGCGAGTCGGTGAGATTGATGACGATCGAGACCAGCGGAAATCCCAGCGCGGTGAGCGCGAAGATCTTGAGCCACTGGCCCAGCACGTAGCGGTCGAGCAGCCGCCCGATCACGCGGGCTTCCTCCGGCGGAGCCGCCAGCGGACGGCGTCGAAGAGCTCGCGGAAATCGCCGCCGCGGTTCAGGCCGGGCTGCCGGTTGACCCGCACCAGCCCCGCGATGCCGACCAGGGTCAGGATCATATTGGGCAGCCACATGGCGAGCAGCGGCGAGAGGAGGCCGCGGTCGGCCAGCGTCTCGCCGGCCGTGAGCCCAACGTAGTAGAGCGAGAACGCGGCCAGCCCGCCGCCGATGACGAGGCCCATCCCGCCGCGGGGGAATCGAAGCGCGAGCGCGATGCCGAGCAGCACGAAGGAGATGCACGCGGTGCTGATCGCCCACTTCTTGTGCACCTCGACCATGTAGCGGTCGGCGCGGAGGTCGGCGTCCTTCCAGCGGTCGGCGGTGAGCGCGACGTCGGCCCAGACGGTGAGGCGCGGGTCCTGGACCGTGTGCGCCGCGGGGGGCTTCCCGGCCGGCGGCGCGGCCGGCGGCTTCCCGGCCGGCGGCTTCGCGGCCGGCGGGGTGCCCTGCCGTCCCTGCGCCGCGCTCGGCTGCTCGGCCGCCGCGCCGATCGGCATCAGCTTGGCGCGCACCCGATCGACCCAGACGCAGTAGTCGTCCGCGACCGGCGCGGGCGCAAGGGTGTCGCTGGTCGGCGGCAGCGCGAGCAGCTCGCGCATGTCGCGGCGCAGGAGCTGGCGGCGGTCCCGGTCCGCGCGCGCCTTCTCCCGGTCCGCGTCGCGCACCACGTCGAGCATCTCGCAGCTCGAGAGCTCCCGGTCGCCGCGGATGTTGTCCGCGGTGTTGCGCTCCAGCTCGTCGAACACGTCGCGCACCCGGATCTCGTTCCGCTCGAACCGGGTGACGTGAAAGCGGTCGGGCTCCGCGGGGCGGTACTGGTGCACGGTGCCGTGGTAGAGCGAGAGGCTCAGGTCCCGCCCGCCGGGCGCGTAGGCCATGAACCCGCTGTCGGCGTAGATCACCCGGCGGGCGGCGTCGTCGTTCACGTCGTAGATCGTGACGCCGCGCAGGCGCCCGGTGCCCGGGTCGATGCGCCCGGCCCGGAGGAAGTACTTCGACGGCGGCACGTCGTTGATCACCTGCTCCCGCAGCTCGAAGGTGGGGCGCTTGCGCCCGATGTCGATCAGCAGCCCGCGCAGCTCCGCGTTGCTCCGGGGCAGCACCTGATCCACGAAGGCGAAGGTGACGGCCGCCATGAGCACGCCCCACGCGAGCACCGGCCGGAGCAGCTGCGGCACGCTCACCCCGCTCGCGCGGAGCGCGGTGACCTCGTTGTCCGCGGCGAGATGGCTGAACGCGTAGAGCACGGCGAGCAGCACCGCCATCGGCATCGTCATCGCGAGGATGAACGGAAGGCTCAGCACGAAGACGTCGGCCACGACGGACCAGGGCAGGCCCTTGCCCACCAGGGAGCCGAACTTCTTGGCGATCTGGTTGAGCAGCATGAGGCTCGTGAGCGCCGCGAGCGCGAAGCAGAAGGGCGCGACGAGCTGCCGGAGGAGGTAGCGCGAGAGGAGCCGCACGGGGGAATTATAATGAAGGGCCATGAGAGCCCCCCTCCTGGCGGCGCTCGCCGCCGCCGCCGCGGTCGCCGCGTGCCGCAAGGCGCCGCCGCCGCCGCGCGAGTTCGACGGCCAGACCGCCTTTGGCTACCTGCAGACCCAGGTGGCGTTCGGCCCCCGGATCCCGAACACCAGGCCGCACGAGCAGCAAGCGGCGTGGCTCGACAGCCTGCTGCGCGCGCGGGCGGACACACTGGTGACGCAGCGGTGGTCCCACGTCACCGCCAAGGGCGACACGCTGCGGCTCACCAACTTCATCGCGCGCTTCAATCCCGCGGCGGCGACCCGCGTGCTCTACCTGGCGCACTGGGACACGCGGCCCCACGCCGACGGGCCCACCTCCAAGGACAAGCGCGCGCCCGTGCCGGGAGCCAACGATGGCGCGTCGGGGGTCGCCGTGCTGCTCGGCGTCGCGGACGCGCTCAAGCGGCGGCCGCCCGCGATCGGCGTGGACCTGCTCTTCGTCGACGGCGAGGACTACGGCGACTTCGGCGCCGAGGCGCAGAACGACGTGCTCATCGGGTCGCGCTATTACGTGCAGCACCCGGCGCCGGGCCCCGCGCCCGCGTTCGCCGTGCTCTGGGACCTCGTGGCCGACCGCAACCTGAACATCAAGAAGGAAGGCAACTCGCTCACCGGCGCGCCGGAGATCGTGGATCGCGTGTGGGGCATGGCCAGGCGGCTGGGCTACCAGCGCTACTTCCTGGACGAGACCGGGGTGACGCTGATCGACGACCACGTGCAGCTGCAGAACGCCGGCGTGCCGGCGATCGACGTGGTGGACTTCGACTACCCGGCATGGCACACGCCCGATGATACGATCGACAAGGTGAGCGCCGCGAGCCTCCAGATCGTAGGCGACGTCGCGGCGGCGGTGATCCGTCAGCCGGGGGTGGACGCGGGGGGACGGTAGGCCGACGGGCGGACGGTCGGGGGCGCTGCTCGCCGATTCGACCACGCGCGCCGTAATTCGCTCCCCGTCGTGCGCGGAGGGCGTCGTAACGTCGCGGCATGCACTCCACCGAGCGACGCGCCCTTCTCCTGCTCGCCGGTCTCGCCGTGGCGGGCCACGGGGTTCGCCTCCTCGCCCTCCGCCCCGGTGATGCGCCGGGCGCCGTCGAGCTCCTCTCCACCGCCTCAGACGGGTCCGCAGCAGCGCACAAGGACAGCAGCGTCGCGCTCGCCCGGCCGCTCGAGCCCGGCGAGCGGATCGACCTCGATCGGGCCCCGCCCCGCGAGATCGCGCGGCTTCCCCGCGTGGGCCTTGCACTCGCCAAGCGGATCGTGGCGGATCGCGAGACCCGGGGTCCGTTCGGGGGCCCGGCGGGTCTGGACCGGGTGCCCGGGGTGGGGCCCGGGCTCCTGCGCGAGATCGCGCCCTTCGCCGCGTTCAGCGGCACGCCCACGCCCGGCGCGCCCGGACCCGCACCCGCACCTTCCGGCGCGGCCGCCCCTCCACTCGCGCTCAACTCGGCTACCGTCGCGCAGTTGGACAGCCTCCCCGGAATCGGGCCCGCCCGCGCGGCCGCGATCGTGCGGGAGCGGGAGCGGCACGGACCCTTCACCGCCCTCGAGGATCTCGCCCGCGTGCCGGGAGTGAGCCCGGCCATGGTCCGAAAGCTGCACGAGCTGGTCCGGGTGCCTTAAACATTGACAGTTCGCGACGCCGACCCGACGGGCGCCCGGCGTTCCCGAGATCACCCTCAGCGAGAGATCCGACCCCTGGCTACGGTGGCGAAGGCGCCGGCCGGCAACGACCGGCTCGGCGACATCCTCATCAAGGAAGGTCTGGTGACCCGCGAGCAGCTCGGCCAGGCGCTCGCGGAGCAGCGGACGTCCAAGCATCGCCTGGGGTACGTGCTGGTGAAGCTCGGCCTGGTGCAGGAGATCGAGATCACCAAGCTTCTCGCCCGCCAGTACCGCATGCCCGCGGTGGACCTCTCCCGGTTCGAGGTCGATCCCAAGCTGATCAAGCTCCTCCCCGCCGACCTCGCGACCAAGCATGTCGTCCTCCCGCTCAAGCGCGAGGGCCGCACGCTCACGATCGCCATGGCGGACCCGACCGACCACGGCCTGCTCGAGGACCTGAAGTTCATCACGCGGTATGACCTCTTCCCGGTGCTGGC
>DASSOD010000093.1:0-31031 GCA_035700905.1 Gemmatimonadales bacterium
CCATCAGGGGGTCGAGAGCGTGGTGGTGAGCGGGGTCTCCAGCGACGTTTGCGTCGCCACGACCGCGCGCGAAGCGGCGGACCGCGGCTTCAAGACGGTGGTGGTGAGCGACGCCTGCACCACCCTGAGCGACGCGATGCACCGGGCGAGCCTCGAGACCTTCAACATCGCGTTCGGCTGGGTCCGGAGTGCGGACGAGGTGGTCGGGCTGCTGGCCGCGGGGTCCGGCGTGTCCGGCCCCGAGCGACAGATGGCGGAGGCATGAGCGCCGTGAACGCCATGGACGTAACGATCCGGACCGCCGCGCCCGCCGACATCGAGCCGTGTGCCCGCATCATCCACGAGGCCTTTACGGCCATCGCCGAGCAGCATCGCTTCCCGCCCGATTTTCCGACGATCGATGCCGCGACCGAGCTCGCCACCATGTTCGTCAACCATCCGGGGATCTTCGGGGTCGTGGCGGAGTGGGAGGGGCGGGTGGTCGGATCGAACTTCCTCGACGAGCGCGACCCGATCCGCGGCCTCGGCCCGATCACCGTTGACCCGCAGGTACAGGCGCGGGGCGTGGGTCGCCGGCTCATGCGCGCGGCGCTGGAGCGCGGGCGGGATGCAGCGGGGATTCGCCTGCTGCAGGATTCGTTCAACACCCGCTCCATCGCGCTTTACGCCTCGCTGGGCTTCGACGTGCGAGAGCCGATCCTGCTGTTGAGCGGCCGACCGAGCGGCGGGCCACCCCGCGGCGTCGAGGTGCGGCGCCTCGCGCCCGAGGACGTGACGGCGTGTGCCGCACTGTGCAGCCGGACGCACGGATTCGAGCGCGCCAACGAGCTCGCCGACGCGCTGAAGCTGTTCGCGCCCGTCGTCGCGCTGCGCGGCGGTCGGATCACGGCGTACGCGTCCGTTCCGACCTTCTGGCCGCTGAATCACGGCGTAGCCGAGAGCGAGGAGGATATGCGGGCGCTGCTGCTCGGTGCGGCCGCGTTGACCCCGGAGCCGCTCGCGTTCCTCCTGCCCACGCGCCAGGCCGGCTTCTTCCGCTGGTGCCTCGCGCAGGGGTTCCGCGTCGTCAAGCCAATGACGCTCATGACCCGGGGGCAATATCGCCAGCCGGAGGGGTGCTACTTCGTCTCCGTCCTCTACTGACCCGGGCAGCCGCGCCGCCCGCGCCCATGCGAATCGGCATTGACCTGGGCGGCACCAAGATCGAGGCGATCGCGCTCGACGGGGACGCGCCCGCCGCCGCGCCCCGTCGCGCGCCGACGCCGCGCGAGTACGCCGGCACCCTGGACGCGATCGCGCGCCTCGTGGCCGAGCTCGAGGCGGAGACGGGCCGCGCCGGCACCGTTGGGGTCGGCATCCCCGGGGTGGTCAGCCGCGCGACGGGCGTGGTCAAGAACGCCAATTCCACCTGGCTCAACGGCCGCCCGCTGCTCGCCGATCTCGAGCGCCGGCTCGCCCGCCCGGTGCGCGTCGCCAACGACGCCAACTGCTTCACGCTCTCCGAGGCCATGGACGGCGCCGCCCGCCATGCCGGGACGGTGTTCGGCGTCATCCTCGGCACCGGCGTGGGCGGCGGCATCGCCATCGGGCGGCGGATCCACGAGGGGCCCAACCAGATCGCGGGGGAGTGGGGGCACAATCCGCTGCCCTGGATGACGGACGAGGAGCGCGCGTCGGCGGCCCGGTGCTACTGCGGGCAGCGCGGCTGCATCGAGACGTTTCTCTCGGGCCCCGGACTCGAGCGCGACGACGGGCTCGGGTCAGGCGTGCGGCGCTCGACCCACGAGATCGTGCGCGCCGCCGCGGCCGGCGAGGCGCGGGCGCTCGAGTCCCTCGCGCGCTACCACGACCGGGTGGCGCGCGGGCTCGCGGCCGTGATCAACCTGCTCGACCCCGACGCCGTCGTGCTGGGCGGCGGGATGTCCAACCTGCCCGACCTGCCGGCCGCGGCCGCCGCCCTGCTTCCCAGGTACGTCTTCTCCGACACGGTCGCGACCCGAATCCTCCCGAACCTGCACGGCGACTCGAGCGGGGTGCGGGGCGCGGCGTGGCTCTGGCCGGACCGCTGAGGCCGGCGCGACCCGGGCGGCGCGCCGGCGCGCGCTGCCGTGCTAGCGGCGGCCGGCCGTCGCCGCGCTCCCCGCGCCGGCCCGGAATGCGGCGGGCCGCTCGGGCTTCGCCTGCGCGAGAGCGCGCCGCACGCCGGCGGCGTCGAGATCGGTGGTGTAGACCGGCGTTCCCGGCTGCTGCCGCCACGACTCGTCCAGGCTGCCGGCATCCACCCCGTCGAAGCCGATGTCGTCCAGCAGGCGGATGACGATCTGCTTGGCCCGCGGGTCGTCGCCCGCCACCGGCAGCGCGATCCGCCCCGGCGCGCCCTTCGGCTTGCCCTGCTCGAGCAGGTGCCTCGCGTAGATGTTGTTGAACGCCTTCACCACCGGGCGGCCGAGCTGGTCCGAGACCCACCGGCTCTCGGGCACGCCGCTCTCGATTGCCTCGATGCGGCCGTCGCGCTGCTGCGGGTAGTAGTTGCCGGTGTCCACCACGACGGCGTCTTCGGGCACGCCGTCGAACAGATCCTTGGGAAGCTGGGGGACGTTCTTCTCCGGAATGGTGACGATGACGACTTCCCCCGCGTGGGCCGCTTCCTCGGCGCTGACGGGCGTGACGCCGGTCTCGCGCGCCAGGCCGGCCAGCGTCTCGGGCCCGCGGGAGTTGGCGATGTATACCTCATGGCCCGCCGCGGCGAAGCGGCGCGCCAGCGTGCCGCCGATGTTGCCGGCGCCGATGATCCCGATCTTCACGATGCCTCCTCACGTAAGTGCACCCAATACCGGGTCCGCGTCTCCGCACCGAGGCGGACCGCCGATGCATCCGACAACCGGCGCCGTCGCGCCGCGGTTCCGTGCCGCGCCGGACACCGGCGCGGCGCGCTGGCGGCCGGCGCCCGCGGCCTCCAGATTGCCCGAACATTGACCGCAATGGACCCGCGCATCCGCCCCCCGCGTGCGAGCGAGCACGCCGCGCTGGTCGCGCTCTGGGAACGCTCGGTCCGCGCGACCCACGATTTCCTGGCCGAGGGGGACATCGCGTTCTTCCGGCCGCTCGTGGACGAGGTCCTCGCGGGCGACAGCCTCGAGCTCTGGGTTCTCGCCGACGATGCGGACGCCCCGATCGGCTTCATGGGTCTCGCGGGCGACGCCGTGGCGGCGCTCTTCCTGGATCCGGCCCAGCTCCGCCGGGGTGGCGGGCGCCGCCTGGTGGAGCACGCGCAGGCGCTCCGGGGTGGGAAGGCGGCGCTCACGGTGGACGTGAACGAGCAGAACGAAGCGGCCCGGCGGTTCTACGAGGCGCTCGGATTCGTCGTCGTCGGCCGGTCGGCCGTGGACGAGACCGGGCGGCCGTACCCAATCCTGCACCTCTCGCGGGCCGCTCCGGCAACGCCGTCCGACGCCGCACCCTCTCCCCTCAGCCTGTGAGGTTCGTGTGCTGCGCGTCTCGAGGTACCCGAGCCTTCTCGCGCCCGTGCTCCTGGCTTGCGGCGGCGACGCGACCACCGGGCCCACCATGGCGTCCGTCGCGGGCACCTACACCGCCACCACCTTCACCGCCACCGACGCCAACGGCACGATCGACCTACTGGCCGGCGGCGCCAGCATCACCGCCACCCTCAACACCGACGGGACCACGACCGGCAGACCGCGGACACCTTCCTGCCGGACCTCACGTTCAACGTGCAGGGGAACCGGCTGGAGGGAGTCGGGGCGTTCGCCGGGACCACGCTCCACGTCGTGCTGACCAAGTAGAGACCAGGGCGGCGGTGGTCTCGGTCCCATCCAGAGAACGGCGATGATCCCGGCGCGGTCGCGACGAAGAGTGCCGCCGCGAGGGGCGTTTCGCTCTGGCCCGTTCGGGCTCTGCCATGTACCGTAATGGGGCTCACCGGAAATGACCGCCTCTCTTCCGGAGGCTTCCATGCCCTCCCACGACGCAATGGACCGGTTTCGCGCCTGCTGGAACGCCGAGGCCGAGCGGACTCTCCGGCTGCTCGAGGCGCTGCCGGAAGATCAATACGATTTCCGCCCCGATCCCCAGGGCCGCACCCTGGGCCAAATGGCGTGGCACTTGAGCGAGATAGACGCGTGCTTGAGCTTCGGGATCGCCGCCGGGCGGTTCCGCTTCGAGGACGAGCCGCCCGACCTCAAGCGCCCGCGCGAGATCCGGCTCCTGGCACCGGGCTATCGCCGCGTGCACCAGCAGGCGGTGGCGCGGCTCGAGACCCTCGCCGACGATCGGCTGGACGATACGGTGACCTTCTTCGACGGCCGCCGGCTCACCCTGCGCGACGTGCTCTGGAACGAGCTGCTCCATCACCTGATCCATCACCGCGGGCAGCTCGCGCTCCTCTGCCGGATGGCCGGCGGAAGGCCGCCGGGACTGTACGGCCCGAACCGGGAGGAGATGGGGGAGCTCCAGGAGCGGGCGGCGGCGGTCCAGGGCTAGGCCACCGCTCCGATCGCGGGCCCGCGTCGTGCCGGCGGAGAACGAGCAGGCCGTGGATGGGTGCCGTGCGCCCGCCGTCCCCGAACCAGGAGGGTACGATGACGCAGTACGCTTGGCCGGAGCAGGTGGCGACCCTGAGCCGAATGCTGGACGCGATCCAGGACCAGGTGACGCAGGGCGATCGGGCCACCCCCGGCCTGGCGGAGTTCAAGAGCGCGCTGGACGATCTCAGGCTCCGCGCCTGGGGCCTTCTGATGGCGGCCAACGAGGACGATCCCCACGCGTTCCAGGCGCGGTTCCGGGTTCACCGCGGCACCGAGATGTGCCGTGCGCTCGCCACCGACGTGAAGACGGGAAGGCTGAGCGGCCGGGAGCCCGACCTGCCCGCGCTCGGCGCCGGCGCGCGGGACCTGGCGGGCGCGGTGAAGGACGCCACGGCGAAGGAGACCACGGCGAAGGCCCCGAGGCGCCGGGGCAAGCGCGCCGGCTGAGCGTGCTGCGATGAGCGCACCCGTCGCGCTCGAGGACGCCGTCCTCACGGCCTGGCGAACCACCAGCCGGGTCACCGAGTACCTGATCGAACGGATCCCTCCGACGCTCTGGCCCGCGGCCGTGCCCGGCGTGCCGACCCGCACCATCCGGGCGATCGCCGCCCACCTCCACAACTCCCGCTGCAGTTGGATCAGGACGCTGGGCGAGGAGCACGGGATCGCCGCGCCCGCGCGGGTGGATCACCGGCGCGTGAGCCGCCGCCAACTCGGCGCGGCGCTCCGGCGGAGCGGCCGCGGCATCGCGGCGCTCCTGGAGCTGGGGTGCGAGCGGGGCGGCTCGGTCCCGCCGTCGAAGCGCTACGTGTGGCGCAACCTCCCCCTCGACGTGGGCCACGTGCTGTGCTACTTCGTCGCCCACGAGGCGCACCATCGGGGCCAGCTCGTGATGGCCGCCCGCCAGCTGAACGCTCGGCTGCCGGTCCCCGTCGCCGGGGGGCTCTGGGACTGGCGGGCGCGGGGGCGCGAGGCGGGCACGGCGCCTTGAGGGTCCTCTACACGATCGCCGGACTCATCACGCTCGCGAACGGGGCGTGGATGCTCGCGGCTCCGCGCGCCTGGTACCTGGGGCTCCCGGCGGCGGTGCCCGACACCGGCCCCTTCAACGCGCATTTCGTCCGCGATCTCGGCGTGGTGTATGTCGTCATGTCGCTGGGCCTCGCCTGGTGCGCGCCTCACCTGGACCGCTGCCGCCCGGTCCACATCGGCCTCACGCTGCTCCCGCGGTTCTGTTCGCCCTCCTCGCCGCGCCCCCGGTGTGGCGGCGGGTCCAGTCCTCGAAGACCAGCTTCACCTCCGGCGCGCCGTCGTAGCGGCAATCGTACATGATGTTGCGCTGGCCGCCGCCCGCCGTGGCCCGATAGCTGGACCCGGCCGGGCGGCGCGATCATCGATGGTGTGCGACGGGACGCTCCCGCCGCCGTCCTCGTACACGAGGGAATACACCCGGCGCGGCGGCGGTCTTCTCCCGGGGCGCGGTGTGCGGTGCGCGGGCGGGGCCGCACGTGTATGCTCCGGAACGCGGCGATCCTGCCGCGCGGACACAAGGAGCGTACGGATGGACGAATTGATCAACATGGTCGCCCAGAAGACCGGCCTGGGGCCGGACAAGGCCCGCACTGCCGTGGACACCGTGCTGGGCTTCCTCAAGAACCGGTTGCCGGGTCCGATCGCGAGCCAGCTCGACAGCGCCGTAAGCGGAGCGGGCGCCGGGTCCGGCGGCGCCGGCAAGGGCCTCGGCGGGATGTTCGGCTAGCCACCATGCGGCGTGCGGAGCTCGACGCTGCGGCTCCGCACGCCGCGCTCTTCCGCTCGACTCTCAGCTCACGATGGATTCGACCTCAACATCGCCACTCACGGGGGAGGATTGCGAATGAACGCCGACGACCTGCTGGCCGAACTCGACCGGGAAGCGGTGGCGACGCGGCGGGTGCTCGAGCGCGTGCCCGGAGATCGGCTCGCGTGGCGCCCGCATCCCAAGGGGATGACGCTGGGCCAGCTCGCCTGGCATGTCGCGACCATTCCGGGGAGCATCACCCGAATCGCGCGCACCGACGGCATTGACTTCGCGGGGCTCAAGGCCGAGCCGCGCTCGCCCGAGCGGGCGGAGGAGCTGTTGCCCGCGCTCGAGGCGGGGCTGGCCGACGCGCGGGAATTCCTCCGGACGCTCACCCCGGAAGCCGCGAAGGCGCCCTGGCGCATGACCGCCAACGGGCGCGAGGCATTCACCCTTCCCAAGGTCGGCGTCATTCGCACGCTGCTGCTCAATCATTGGTACCATCACCGCGGCGAGCTGGTGGTCTACTTCCGCTGCCTGGACGTTCCTGTGCCGGCGGTCTACGGCCGGAGCGCGGACGAGTCTCCGCTCGACTGAGCCGACCCCGAATGAACCTGAATCAGGTCACCCTGTCCGCGGCGGACCTCGCGCCCGCGGTGGCGTTCTATCAGCGGCTCGGGCTCCGGCTCATCGTGGATGCGCTCCCGCGCTACGCGCGCTTCGAGTGCCCCGACGGCGAGAGCACGCTGTCCCTCGAGCAGGCGCCCGAGCGCGCCGCCGGGTCGAGCCCGGTCGTCTACTTCGAGTGCGAGCAGCTGGACGATACGGTGGAGCGGCTCGTGGCGGCGGGAATCCGGTTCGACAGCATGCCGGCCGACCAGCCCTGGCTCTGGCGCGAGGCCCGGCTCCGGGATCCGGCGGGCAATCCGCTCTGCCTCTACCGGGCGGGGCGGAACCGCCGGCATCCCCCCTGGCGCGTGCCGTGAGCGGGGTCCGGAACCCGCCAGGGCCCGGCGCTGTTAGCCTCCACGACCCGACGGCCAGTCACGACCGGATTCGCCCCACCGGAACGAGCTCACCGATGGCGGACCGGGACAGGGACGGAGCACCCGTGGACATCCTCGCCGCCATCGGCAACACCTCGCTGGTCCGCCTTCGCAGGGTCGTCCCCCGCGACTGCGCCGCCATCTTCGTCAAGCTCGAGTGGGAGAACCCCACCGGCAGCATGAAGGACCGGATGGCGCAGGCCGTCATCTCGCGGCCCGAGCGGGACGGTCGGCTCAAGCCGGGCGACACGATCGTCGAGTACACCGGCGGCAGCACCGGCGCGTCGCTCGCCCTGGTGTGCGCGGCGAAGGGCTACGGCATCCGGATCGTCACCTCCGACGCATTCAGCCCCGAGAAGCGCGACCAGATGGTGGCGCTGGGCGCCGAGCTCACCCTCGTACCCAGCGAGGACGGGCGCACGACCAGGAAGCTGATCCTGGACATGATCGAGGCCGCCCGGCGGCTGAGCCAGGAGCCGCGCACCTACTGGACCGACCAGCTCAACAACCACGACAGCATCGCCGGCTACTACCCGCTGGGCGAGGAGATCTGGGACCAGACCGGGGGTGCGGTGGACGCGTTCGTGCACTCGGTGGGCACCGCGGCGTCGTCACGCGGGGTCGCGACCGTGCTCAAGCGCCACAAGCCGGGCGTGAGGGTCGTGATCGTGGAGCCCGCCGAGTCCGCGGTGCTGGGCGGCGGGGCGGCGGGGCCGCACAAGATCGAGGGCGTCGGCATCGGCTACACGCCGCCGCTCTGGGAGCCGTCGCTGGTGGACGACATCCTGCCGGTGCCGACCGACGCGGCGAAGGAGATGGCGCGACGGCTCGCGCGGGAGGAGGCGATCTTCGCGGGCACCTCTTCCGGCGCGAACGTGATCGGCGCGATCGAGGTCGGGAAGCGGCTCGGTCCGGGCGCCACGGTGGTCACGCTCATGGTGGACTCCGGGCTCAAGTACCTGAACACCGACGTGTACCGCAATCCGTAGCCGCGCGGGAATGGTGAATTGGCTCAGGGGCCGAAGCTGAACCCGGAGGAGCCCCAGCCGCACGCCGCTACGCACGCAAGCCCGAAAAGCGCCGCGGTGGTTGCCGAGGACGGTAACGCCAACCGTCTTGAACGCGTTGACGCGTCGCACCGCGATCGCGCCTATGGAGTCCAGCGGAACCGCGGTGGTGTCCGACCGGACGAGCCCGATCACCGAATCGTTCCGCACGAATGGGTGTCGCATGACGACCCGGTGACCGTCCTGGCGGCGGAGCTGGACTTGGCTCGGGCGCCTTGCGGCGAAAAATTGGGCGGGGGTCGCTTGCTCCACGTGCCAGGTGCTGCACGCGTTGAGGGCGAGCACGGCGGTGAGCGCGGCGGCAACAACTCGAAGGCGGACGAGGGCAGTCGCGGTGGGCACCGGGGCCTCTCGGGTGAAGGTCGCCCGAAGGGTGCCGCACCCCGGTCAAGCCGGCGTCAAGCCGGCGTCCACCGGCCGTCGCCCGGTGCAGCGGGCGATGACGGCCTTACGTAAGGTGGAGCCGATGGACATCACGGAACTGGAGCGAGCCTGCAATGACTAGCACCGGCAGTGCGAGCGAAGCGACGCGCGGGGCAGACCGCACGGCGGGGGATGAGGTACTCGCCGCGGAGAACCGTTTCTTCCGCGCGCTTCTCGACGGCGACGGCCCCGGCCTCGGCGCGGTCCTCACGCCGGATTTCCTGCTGATCGACGTGATGACCGGATCGGAGATCGCCGCGCCCGCGCTGGTGCAGGTCGTCGGCGCGGGGCAGCTTCGGTTCGAGTCGGTCGAGCGGATCGACTCGCGGGTGCGCCTGTACGGAGATGCGGCCGTGGTGACCGGCCAGACCCGCATGCGGGGTCGCTTCGGGGACCAGCCCTTCGGCGCGCACAGCCGTTATACCCACGTGTACGTGCGCGCCGCCGAGGGCTGGCGGCTCGCGTCGGCGCAGGGGACGCCGATCGCGGCCGCAGCCTGACCGGCTACGCGGCCGAGAGCCGCGACTGCAGCGCCGCCCGCACCCGCGCCAGGTGGTGGTAGCTGTGGCGGACGGCGTGATCCTCCAGAAAGAACTGGCAGGTGAGGGGCGCGTCCGCGTTGAGCGACACCGGAGCGGCGCGGTCCAGCTCCTCGTCGCTCAGCGCGCGGATGGCCGCGGCCGCCGCGTCGCTGTTGGACCGGAGCAGCGCCAGCGCTTCCTCCTTCGTCACGCCGTCGTACTCCGCGGCGTGCTCGGCGTTGAGCTGATGGACCGCGTCCCAGGTGACGCCGACGATCGGGCTCCCTTGCGCGAGCGTCTGGGCCAACTGGATCTCCAGCGGGTACATCGTGGCGACGTGATGCACCACGACGCCGATCTTGCGTCCGTCCTTCGGGACGCGGCAGTGCCACTCCTTGTCGGTGAGGCCGCTCGCGAAGGCGGCGAGGGCGTGGGCTCCCTGCTCGAGACGATCGGCGAGGGCGTTGGAACGGTGACTCACGGGCTTCTCCTTGGGCTGTGGGTGAGGATCGCAAGGTGGCGCCGGGTGCTTGCGATCACGCATCACGTCAGGCCACGCGCGCCACGACGTCGAGGTACTCCCCTGCGATCACGGTGGCGCCGGCGGCGCCGAGGTTGTGCTGCTGGAAGATCCGCGTGAGCGACTCGCGCAGCCGGCTCGCCCCCTCGGGATCCGTCGCGCGCAGCGTCATGACCGTCGGCCCGTAGTTGGTGGCGAACAGCTCGGTCACGGCCGCGGGCGGCACCGGAAAGCGCAGCTCCAGCGTCCGCCGGACGCAGGTCAGCTCGGTCACGCCGCTGCCGAAGCGGGCGCGCACCACCTCCTCCGTTCCCCACTGCAGCGGGCTCGGCACGCCGGACGGCGGCGGTACCACCGCGGCGTGCGCGCGCAGCATCTCGCCGATCACGCCCTCCGGCGTCCAGTTCGCCATCGCCACGCGCCCGCCGGACCGGGTCACCCGCAGCAGCTCCGCCGCGACCCGCTCCGGGCGGTAGGCGAACATGGCGCCGAACATCGTCACGGTGGTGTCGAACTCGTCGTCGGCGCGGGGAAGCGCCTCCGCGTCGCCCACCTCGAACGCGATCCTGCAGCCGGCCGCCCGCGCCTCGAGCTTCGCCTGCGCGATCAGGTTGGGGGCGATGTCCACCCCGGTCACGCGCGCGCCGGCCCGCGCGGCGGGGATGGCGAGATTCCCGGTTCCGCAGGCGACGTCGAGCACCCGCTCGCCGGGCCCGATGCCGAGCCGCGCGACGAACTCCTCGGCGCCCGCCGCGAAGCTCTGCGCGATGGGGTGGAAGTCGGCCGAGCTCCAGACCGCCCGCGCGCGGGCGGTGAGGGGGTCCTCGGACCACGCACGGACCTCGCCGGTCGTGGTGCCGGTCGTGCGGGGGATGCTCTGGGATCTCATGGCGCCCTCGGGGTGAATGGTCGGCGCGCCGGTGTGGCGCGCGGCATCAGTGTGCCGGCGCCGCGCGCTTTCACCAATGACCCTGCGTCCCGAGGTTCTGCTCGGGCGTATCGAGGGCGCGAATTGTTGCGCGGGAGTCCCGGGAGGTTGCTCGATCGTCCACGGCCGGCGGGGCGCCCGCGTGCTTCAGGGCCGCTGGGGCGCCGCTTGCTCCGGATGTGCGCGCGAGGAATCGGAGCTCGGCGGAACGATCCCCATCCGCCGCCAGACCTCCCTGAAGCGCGGGTCCTTCCGAAGCGGGTCCAGCAGGGGCTCGAAGAAGTTTTCCGGGATGTAGATGTCCTTCTCGTCAATGGCGCGGTTCAACCACTCGAAGCCGTGGGTGAGATCACCCAACCCGGCGTACACCGTGGCTACGTGCACGGGAGGCACGAGCTCGCCGGCCGCGCGGCGCTTCAGGTCCTCCAGGATGGCCATCGCGGCTTTCCGGTCGCCGGACTCGGCGTACGCGACCGCGAGCGCCGCGGCGGACTGGGGATAGAATGCCCCCAGCTCGATCGCGCGCTTGAGTGATGCGATTGCGGCCGGGTAGCGGCCCTGCTGAATCTGAACGAGGCCGACCCGGAAGTGCGCCTGTGCGAAGTTGGAATCGAGCGCGAGGGTTTCGCGGATCCGCGTCTCGGCTTCGTCGGTCCGGTGCATGAGGTACGAGACCCAGCCCCACTCCGAGCCGATCTGCAGCGACAGCGGATCCAATTGGTGGGCCCGGCCCATCTCCGCCAGGCTTTCCGCCAGCCGCCCGCGTCCCGCCAGATAGTCGCCGTACCAGTGATGTCCGGTGGCGTAATTCGGGTTCGCGGCGATCGCCCGGCGGAAGTACTCCTCGGCCGCCCGCCAGTCCCAGGCATAGATGAAGCTGCCGTAACCCAGTGAGGTGTACGCCTCGGCGGAGGTGCTGTCGAGCGCGAGCGCCTTTCGGGCCGCCGCCTGCGCCTTGCGCCAGGTCTCGGCCGACGACCCATGGCCCGCGAACGGCACGACCAGAATGTAGGCGTCGGCCAGCGCGGCCCACGCGCGCGCGAACGTCGAGTCCCGCGCCACCGCCTGTTCCAGGTAGCGGACCGCATCTTCCAGCGCGGGGCCGGTTCGTTTGTTCCAGGCGAAACGTCCCTTGAGGTACAGATCGTATGCCTCGAGATCCTTGGTGGGGGGGACGGCGAGCGCGGAATCACGCGCCGGTGCGAGCCGCACGCGGAGCGCGGACACGATGGAGCGCGCCACGTCCTCCTGGACGGCAAACACATCGGAAACTTCGCGGTCGTACGAATCGGACCAGAGCTGATAGCCGTCCTTCGTGTCCACCAACCTCGACGTAATCCGCAGCCGATCGCCGCTCCTCCGCACGCTGCCCTCGACCACGGCCGCCACGTCGAGCTTTCGGCCGACCTCATGCACGTCGGTGCTACGTCCCTTGAACTGGAAGGACGAGGTCCGCGCCGCGACCCGCAGGCCCGGCACCTGGCTCAAGGAGGTGATCAGCTCCTCGGTCAGGCCGTCGCTGAAGTACTCCTGGTCCCGGGCGGGGCTCAGGTCCACGAAGGGGAGGACGGCGGCGGAGGCCGCGGGCACCGGTAGGGCCAGCCGTGCCCGGCGTGCGACGGCGAACGTGCCGAGCGCGAGCAGGAGGAGCGCGGCGGCACCCGCGAGCGGCCGGGTCCACCGCCGCGGCGCCGGTCGCTTCACAGCAGTCTCGACGGTGGCGGTCTCGCCCGTGGTACGCTCGGGCGCGAGCGCCTCCGCCAACTCGGCCGCCGTTGCGAACCGGTCCGCCGGCGATCGGGCCAGCGCCTTGCTCACGGCGCGCTCCACGCCGGGAGGCACGTCCCGCACCGTGCGCACGTGCGGGACCGGCTCCGTCACCCGCTTCGCCAGGATCGCCTGCGGCGTCGGGCCGGTGTACGGGGGCTCGCCGGCCAGCATCTCGTAGAGCACGCAGCCGAGCGAATAGATGTCGGTGCGCTGGTCCACATCCCGCTGCGCCATTGCCTGCTCGGGGCTCATGTAATGCGGCGTGCCCAGGCTGATGCCGCTGTCGGTGAGCGGCTCGTTGGCTTCCGGCACGAGCGCTCGCGCGATGCCGAAGTCCGCGACCAGGGCATGGTCCGCGCCCGATCCGGACCCCGCGCCGATGCCCGACCCGGTGAGGAGGATGTTCTCCGGTTTGATGTCGCGGTGGATCACGCCGTGACGGTGGGCGTACTGCAGGGCATCGGCCACCTCGCGGGCGATGCGGAGCGCGTCCTCCAGCGGGAGCTGCCGCTCGCGCCGGAGCCGGCTCCGCAACGTCTCCCCCTCGACGTATGGCATGGTGAACCAGAGCCATCCGCCGGCGTCACCGGAGTCGTGGACGCTCAGGATGTGCGGGTGCTGCAGGCGGGCGCAGAGGCGGATCTCGCGCAGAAACCGCTCGGGGCCGAGCGTGCGGGCGAGGTCGGGCTGAAGAGCCTTGAGGGCGACGGAGCGGTCGTGCTTGAGGTCGTGCGCCAGGTAAACCGTGGCCATGCCGCCGCGCCCCAGCTCGCGCTCGAACCGGTAGCGCTCGACCAGTGCTGCCTGCAGGGAATCCGGCGTCTCGGGCACGTGGGTCCGGCGAAGTGTCGGCACCCAACCTTACACCCCCAGCGCCGGTTGACCAGAGCGGAGGGCCGGTCCCGGCCGGGCGCTACCGCACCGGGGGCCGCCGCGCCTCGCGCCACGCGCCGGGCGCGACGCCCGTCGCCTTCTTGAACGCGCGGCTGAACGCGGCCTCGGAGTCGTACCCCACCTCCGCGCCGACCGCCGCGAGCTTGGCGCCGCTCTGCACCAGCAGGCTGCCCGCCACCTGCATCCGCCACCGGGCGAGGTACTGCATCGGCGGCTGGCCCACGAGCTCGGTGAACCGCTTGGCGAGGTTCGAGCGGGAGGTGTTCGACTCCCGCGCCAGCTCGGCCAGGGTCCACGGATCGCCCGGCCGCGCGTGGAGCAGCGCCAGGGCGCGGCCCACCAGCTCGTCCCGGAGGCCGGCGAGCCATCCGGTCTGCCCCGGCGGGAGCTCGTCGAGGTAGCGGCGCAGCACCTCGATGAACATCAGCTCGGCCAGCCGGGTGAGCACGCCGGCCGACCCCGGCCGGCCGAGCCGCGACTCCTCGATGAGCTGGCGGATGAAGCCGTCGTGCCACGCGGTCGAGATCCCCCGCATGTGCATCCGGCGGGGGAGCGCCGCGAGCAGGGGGTTGAACGGAAGCCGGTCGCACCCGAGAAAGCCGCAGACGAAGGCGGTGGACCGCGCCCCGCTCCCGCCGAGCCGCACCGTGTGGGCATAGGGCGTGGGGACGGTCAGGAGGTCGCAGCCGCCGGAGGGATTGGGGCCGCTCGACATCACGTGCGCGTCGCCATGAGGGAAGACGATGGCGTCTCCCGCGGCGAGCGCCACCGGCTCCTCGCCCAGGAGGCCGCCCCAGCAGCGGCCCTCGGTGACGATGTGATAGGAGATCAAGTGCTCCGCCGCCGGCATGATCTGGGGCGAGAGGTCCCGCGCGCCAAGCGTCTTCACACCCCACGGATCCACCGCCTCGACCCCGTAGAAGTACGCGCCATCGAGGCGGATGACGCGCAGCAGGTCCGAGAGGGTGTCCATGGGCGGGGGAAAGTAGCGGCGAGGCGGGCGCGCCGGCAGATGGCGGCGCCGGGCGGAACGCTCCGTCACGGCGCTCGCGGCGCCATCTGGACGCCGCCGCCCGGGGCGCCAGATTTGGGTGCGCGCCGCCGCGCGCGGAGGGGACCGATGAGCGTCAACCGACTCGGCAGACGACAGCACCGCCGCCTCTTCTGGCACCGCATGCTGGTGCACTCCGGCCTGGCGCTCGGATTGCTGCTCGGCTCGCTGGCCGTCGGGATGTGGGGCTACGAGCACTTCGAGCACCTGCGCTGGCGCGACGCGTTCCTCAACGCCGCGATGCTGCTGGGCGGCATGGGTCCGGTCAAGACCGACCTGTCCGATCCGGGCAAGGTGTTCGCCGGCCTCTACGCGCTCTACTCCGGCCTGGTCGTCATCGCCGTGGCCGGCCTGCTGCTCGGCCCTGCCGTGCACCGCCTCATGCACCGGGTCCACTGGGACGAGGGCCCCGAAGCGAAATGACCCGCCGCCTCACCGGTCGGCGCGGGGAGGAGTCATGACGGTCGCAACGGCGCCGTATCCCGTGCTGAACCGCACGGTGCTCTCCGCGCTGGGTCGCGCCGGCCTGCTCACCGCGATCTCGGACGGGCTCTTCTCCAGCGTCCTGAGCGTCGCGTTCTACCACTCGACCGTCACCAGGCTGTTCCAGGGAGTCGCCGGCACGCTGCTCGGCCGCGCCGCGCTCGATGCCGGGACGCGGGGCGCCCTCATCGGCGTGCTCATGCACGTGGGCGTGGCGTTCGGGTGGTCGGCCGCATTCGTCGTCATCGTGCTGCGATGGGACCGGGTGCGGCGGGTGCTGGCCTCGCGCTACGGCGTGCTCAAGGTGGCCGCGGTGTACGGTCCCTGCATTTGGCTGGTGATGTCGCTCGTGGTCATCCCGGCGCTGGTCCATCGGCCTCCGACGCTCAATGCCCGATGGTGGGTGCAGCTCGTGGGACACTTCCCATTCGTAGGAATTCCGATCGTCGCGGTGCTGCGGCGGGCCGTGTTGCCTGGGGAGCGCTGAAAGGGCGCGGCGGGCCGAGCCCAAGCGCAGGCGGTCGGGGCGCGGGGCGTGCGGCGCGTGCCGGCCGCCGATTGCGCCGCCGGCGCGGCCGATCCTTATTCCGCCGGCGTGGCGAGCCGCCCGGTGCGAACGAGCTCGGAGAGCGCGGTCGGAATCCGCTCCAGCGGCAGTGTGTAGGTGACGCCGCCGGTGGCGATGGCCGAGGACGGCATGCCGAACGCCTGAGAGGTCGCGCGGTCCTGCGCGATCACGGTCCCGCCTCGGTCGTGCACCTCGAGCACCCCCCGCGCGCCGTCGTGGCCGCCCCCGGTGAGCACCACCGCGAGGAGCCGCGGCCCGAGCACCTGTGCCGCCGAGTACAGGAGGGGATCGGCGGACGACAGGAGGTGCTCGATCCGGGCCCCGTCGTGACACGCGAATGTGCGATCGGGCTGCAGCACCAGGTGCAGGTCGGGCCGGGCCACGTACACCGTGCCGGGCCGCATCACGTCGCCCGTCTCGACCAGCTTGACGCGGAGCGACGTGCGGCCCGCGAGCACGTGAGGGAGCAGATTCGGCTGCTGGACGGAGCGGTGCAGAAGGACGGCGATGGGGACGGACCAGTCGGACGGGAGCGCCCGCAGGACGGCGCTCACCGCCGCGAGCCCCCCCGCCGACCCGGCGAAGACCACCAGATCGAAGTGCGGAGACGCCGGCGGGATGTGGCTTTGGCGCGGGGCGTACATCGCACGCTGCCCTGGATTCCTCCTGCGGACGCCGGGGCGGGGAGGCGGGCTGTAACCATCCGTCCACCGGCTCGGGAATGATAATGCCCGGATGGACGTTCGCGAGTCCCGGCGGGGCGCGTCGGCCGCCAGCGCGCAGGGGGACCCGCCGGTGCCTCCCGAGGCCGCCGCGGCCGCCGAGAAGATGGTGGCGCGGTTCGTGGATTCGTGGAACCGCGCCGACGGCGCCGCCTACGGCGAGAACTACTGGCCCGACGCGGAGCTGGTGAACCCGTCGGGCGTGATCAGCCGGGGCAAGGCGGCCATCGTCCGCGAGCACGTCGATCTCTGGGCGGGCATCTTCTAGGGCAGTCGCGTGGCCGGCAAGGTGCGGCGGGTCCGCATGCTCGGCTCGAATTTCATGATGGTGGACTTCGACGCGGACCTCTCGGGGGTGCGGCAGCTTCCGCCCGGCAGCCCGACCGACGCCGCCGGCGTGCTGCACAACCACCTGAAGCACATAATGGAGCGCCGGCGCGGCGCGTGGAGGGTTTTGGCCGCGCAGAACACCTTCATCGCGCCGCGCTAGCGTTTGTGTCGTCGTCGGCCGCCTCGAGCGTCCTCCATCGAACCTTCGCCATGGAGAAACCCCCAGCATGAATGCCATCGTCGCCTCGGTTCGGGCCGAGTATGTCCGCTATAAGGCCCTGGCGGAGGCCGCCATCGAGCAATTGAGCGAGAGCGAGCTGGCTCCGCCGCCCGCCGGCGGGGGCAACGCCGTCGCGGTCATCTGCTGGCACGTCGCGGGCAACCTGCGCTCGCGGTTCACCGACTTCCTCACCGCCGACGGCGAGAAGCCCTGGCGCAAGCGCGAGGAGGAGTTCGCGGCCCGCACGGTGAGCCGCGCCGAGCTGCTCGCGCACTGGGAGCGGGGCTGGGCGCCGCTGCTCGAGACCCTGAACGCGCTCACCGACGCGGATCTCGAGCGAACCGTGACGATCCGGGGCCAGCCGCTCCGGGTGCACGAGGCGCTGCACCGCTCGCTGGCCCACACGAGCTACCACGTGGGCCAGGTGGTGTACGCGGCGCGGGCCATCCGCGGCGGCTCGTGGCGCTTCCTGAGCATCCCGCCGGGCCAGTCCGACGCCTACAACGCCAACCCGGCGTTCGAGAAGCCGGACGCGCACGCGGCAAAGGTGCGGCGCTGAGCCCCTTGCCTCCGGACCCCGACGTCCTGGTCGTCGGCGCCGGCCCGACCGGCCTCATGCTGGCCAACCAGCTCGCGCGCCAGGGCGCGCGGGTGCGGATCGTGGACCGCCACGCCGGCCCGGCCCGCGAGACCCGCGCCCTCGGCGTGCAGGCCCGCACCCTCGAGATCTACGCCCAGCTCGGCATCGCCGAGCGCGCGGTCGAGTTGGGGAAGCCCGCCACCGGGGCCAACCTCTGGGTGAGCGGTCGGCACGTGGCCCGGGTTCCGCTGGGCGACATCGGGCGCGGCCTCAGTCCCTATCCCTTCCTGCTGATCCTGGGTCAGGACGACAACGAGCGGCTCCTGGGCCAGCGCCTGCGCGAGCAGGGCGTGGAGATCGCGTGGAACACCGAGCTCGTCGGGCTCGCGCAGGAGGCCGGCCGCGTCGCCGTCCGGCTCCGGCAGCCCGACGGAACCGTGCGCGAGTCGGGCGTGCCCTGGGTCGCCGGCTGCGACGGCGCGCACAGCGCGGTGCGCGAGCTCAACGGGATCGCCTTCGTCGGCGCGCCCTACCAGCACGTCTTCTTCGTCGCCGACACCCGCTCGACCGGCCCCATGGTTCCCGGCGAGGTCAACGTCTTCCTCTGGCCCGACGGCTTTCACCTCTTCTTTCCGCTCCGCGGAGCCGATCACTGGCGGCTGGTGGGCATCGTGCCCGCCCCGCTTCGCGGCCGCGCGGACCTCGACCTTGAGGACGTGATGCCGTCCATTCTGCACCAGGCGGGCGCGGCGCTGTCGGTCCGGTCGTGCAGCTGGTTCTCCACCTACCGCATCCACCACCGCCGCGCCGAGCGCTTTCGGGACCGCCGCTGCTTCCTGCTGGGCGACGCGGCGCACATCCACAGCCCGGTGGGCGCGCAGGGGATGAACACCGGGCTCCAGGACGCGTACAACCTCGGCTGGAAGCTCGGGCTCGTGGCGACGGGCCGCGCGGAGCCGGCGCTGCTCGAGTCGTACGAGGCGGAGCGGGTTCCCGTCGCGCGGCAACTCCTGAGCACGACCGATCGCTTCTTTTCCGTCGTCGTGTCCAACCAGCGACTGGCGCAGCTGCTCCGGACCAGGGTCGCTCCGAAGCTGCTCGCGCTGGCGATGCGCTTCGAGCGGGTGCGCCGGCTCGCGTTCCGGACGATCTCGCAGATCGGGATCGAGTATCGCGCGAGCCCGCTCTCGGAGACGCTCCCCGGGCTGCCCGCAGGGGGGCCCCGGGCCGGCGACCGCTTTCCCTGGATCAAGGTCGCGCGCGCGGACGGCGCGCCGGCGGAGGACGTGTACCAGGCACTGGACGATCGGGGTTTCACCCTGGTCCGGGTGGAGCGGAGTGGCGCGGCGCCTCCCGGCGGACCGGAGCCGGACCGGCCGCTCCGCACGATCGCGATTCCCTGCGGGCCCGCGAACGACGCCGCGCTCGCGCGCGCCGGGCTCGCGCGCGGGGCGGACTATCTGGTGCGGCCCGACGGCTACATCGGGCTCTGCGGGCCTCGCGTGGAGCCCGGCACGGTGCGACGCTACCTGTCGGAGCGCGCCCGCCTCACGATGCAGCCGGCGTGATCCGGGGCGGCGAGCTCGGCGGTTGATCCGCCGCTGGCGCAACGCCCTCCGCTCCGGCCAGATTCGATCGATCACCCGGCAGCCGGAGCGGCGTTGACCGACGGTTTGGACCACCTCGCGGATGCTCTCCGCGGCCGTTACGTGTTCGAGCGCGAGCTCGGCCGCGGCGGCATGGCGACGGTTCATCTCGCGCACGACCTGAAGCACGACCGGCGCGTCGCCATCAAGGTGCTGCACCCCGAATCGGCGGCCACCCTCGGGCCGGAGCGCTTCCAGCGCGAGATCCGCCTCGCCGCCCGACTGCACCATCCCCACATCCTCACCGTGCTCGATTCCGGGGAGACGGAAAGCCCCGAGCCGGGCGGCGCGCGCCTCTGGTTCTCCATGCCCTACGTGGACGGCGAGTCGCTGCGCGACCGGCTGCGCCGCAGCGGCCCGCTCCCGCTGGAGGAGGCCGTGCGCATTGCCCGCGAGGCGGCCGACGCGCTGCAGTACGCCCACGACCACGGCGTGGTGCACCGCGACATGAAGCCGGAGAACATTCTCCTCACCCGGGAGGGCAACACGCTCGTCGCCGACTTCGGCATCGCGCGGCCGATCGGCGACGGCGCCGCCCCGATCACCACCGGCGGCATGGTGATGGGCACGCCGGGGTACATGAGCCCGGAGCAGGTGAGCGGCGACCCCGTGGATGGCCGGAGCGACATCTACGCTCTCGGCTGCGTGCTCTACGAGATGCTCGCCGGCAAGCCCCCGTTCACCGGCCGCACCGCCGCCGCGATCGCGGCACAGCACCTCACGGCGGTCCCGCCCGTCCTCGCCCGGAGCGGCGCCTCCGTTCCGCCCCCCGTCCGCGAGGCGGTCGCGCGCGCCCTCGCCAAGGACCCGGCGGACCGCTTCGACAGCGCCGCCGCGTTCCGGGCCGCGCTCGCGCTCGCCCAGCCCGGGCGCACCCGGCGCTGGGGCTGGCCCGTGATTGCCGCCGCGGCGCTCGCGGCCGCCGCGCTGCTTGCGGTCACCTACTACTCCGGCCGCCGGGCGTCGCGCGCGTTGGCGGAGCGCCCCGGCGGCACCCTCGCCTCGGGGTTCAATCGGATGCTGACCCAGATCACGTTCGGTCCCGGGCTCGAGGAAGGCCCGGCGTGGGCGCCGGACGGCAAGCGGCTCGCGTACGCCGGCGAGGTGGACGGGTTCCGGCAGCTCGTGGTCCGCTCGATGCCCGGAGGCGAGGAGCGTCAACTCAGCGACGATCCGCGCGACCACATCCAGCCCGCCTGGGCGCCCGACGGCGCGCGCATCGCGTTCGTGCGGGCGCGGGCGGAGAAGGGCAAGCTCGAGCCCAGGGACCTCAACGGCTGGTACTTCGAGGGCGGCGACATCTGGGCGCTGGAGCTCGAGACGGGCGCCCTGACCCGGCTGGTGGACGACGCGTTCGATCCGGCCTATTCGCCCGACGGCGCGCGGCTGGCGTTCGACGCGGGGCGGGGCGGCACCTCCCGCATCTGGGTCGCGGACGCGAACGGCCGCAATCCGCGCCAGGTGACGGCCGACTCCAGCGAGGCGATCGCTCACACCGAGCCGCGCTGGTCTCCCGACGGCGCTTGGATCGCGTTCCGGCGGATCGAGAAGACCTGGTCGCAGATCATGCTGGTGGACGTCGCGTCGGGCGCGATGCACCCGGTGACCACCGGGCACACGACGAACCTCAATCCCGCGTGGTCGCCCGACGGGCGGTACATCTACTTTGCCTCCGACCGGGGCGGCGGCCTCAATCTCTGGCGGGTGCTCGTGAGCGGCGCCCGTGGGGCGGAGGCGGCGGGGACGGCGGGGGCGACGCTATCCGCGATCGCGCCGGAGCAGCTCACGACCGGCGCGGGAAACGACGTGCAGCCGGCCGTTGCTCCGGCGGGCGGCGGCGTCGCGTTCGCGGTGCGCGCGGTGAACTCGGACGTGTGGCGGCTCCCCGTCGCGGCGGAGACCGGCCGCCCCACGGGCGAGCCGTCGCCGCTGGTGGCGACCACGCGCGAGGAGAGCCGCGGGGCGTGGTCGCCCGACGGGCGGAGGATCGCGTTCAACTCCGACCGGCTGGGCGAGATGAACCTGTGGGTGCGCGAGCTGGCGGGCGGCGGCGAGCGGCAGCTCACCACCGGTCCCGGCGGCGACTACCAGCCGAACTGGTCACCGGACCAGCGGTCGATCGCCTTCTTCTCGGCGCGTGCCGGCAACGCGGACATCTGGGCCGTCCGCCTCGCCGACGGCCGGTTGACCCAGCTCACCCAGGACCCCGGGATGGACATCAATCCGTTCTACTCGCCGGACGGCGGGCGGATCGCGTTCTTCTCGGATCGGAGCGGGCGCGGGGAGGTCTGGCTCATGAGCGCCGACGGCACCGGCCAGCGCCAGCTCAGCACCACGGGCGCGGGCGGCCACTTCCTCCGCTGGGCGCCCGACGGCTCCGCCATCTTCTTCCGGAGCGAGATCGAGGGCCAGCCCCGGATCCTCCGGCTCTCGCTCGCCGACGGGAGCGCAACCCGCCAGCCGGACGTGGCGAGCGGCGCGCACATGTCGTTCTCGCCGGACCACTCGCTGATCCTCGACGTGCGCGGGCACAAGACGCTCTGGGTGTACCCGATGAACGGGGGCGCGCCCTACCAGGTGTTCGCGTTCGCGAGCCCCGACGTGCGGATCGACTATCCCGTCTGGTCGCCCGACGGCCGCGCGGTGCTGTTCGACCGCGCCGCGCCCAGGGGAGGGGACCTCTGGCTGCTGCAAGGCGTGGAGACGCCGTAGCGCCCGTTGCGCGCACGGAGCGCTCCCGGACAACTTGCAGCCGCCATTCACGAGTGGATGCACATGAGCATCGCGGCCGCTCTCCCCCGGGCGTCCCAACGCGAGCAGGTGGAAGCGCCCGGCCGCGCGGCGCCCGCCTGGCCGCTCTACGCCGTGACGCTGTCGTCGGCGTGCATCGTGGTCGGACTCCTCTGGGACATCTCCTGGCACAGCACGATCGGGCGGGACAGCTTCTGGACCGCGCCCCACCTGCTCGAGCAGCTCGGCGCCGTCGTCGCGGGCGTGAGCTGCGGGTGGCTGGTGCTGGACACGACCTTCGCCGGCGCCGCAGCCGCGCGCGCGGCATCGGTGCGCTTCTGGGGGTTTCGCGGCCCGCTGGGCGCGTGGGTCACCATCTGGGGCACCTTCGTGATGATCACCTCCGCCCCGTTCGACGACTGGTGGCACAACGCCTACGGGCTCGACGTCAAGATCGTGAGCCCGCCGCACATGGTCCTCGCGCTCGGCATGATCGCCGTGGAGCTCGGCGCGATCCTCATGGTGCTCGCCGCCCAGAACCGCGCGCGCGATCGCGCCGGCGTGCGGGCGCTCGGCGGCACGTACGCGTTCGCCGGCGGCGTGCTCGTGACCATGCTGGCCACGCTCATCTCGGAGTACGCGAGCCGGCCCAACGAGATGCACAACCCGCTGTTCTACAAGGTCGCGGCCGGCACCTTCCCTCTGGTGCTCGTGGCCTTCGCCCGGTCGGGCCGCCTGAGGTTCCCGGCCGCCGCGGCGGCGGCGGTGTACATGGCCATCATGCTCGCGATGATCTGGATCCTGCAGCTCTTTCCCGCGGTGCCGCGGCTCGCGCCGATCTACGTCGCCGTGACGCACATGGTGCCGCCATCGTTTCCGCTGCTGCTCGTCGTTCCGGCGTTGGGGATCGACCTCCTGGTCGGATCGGCCCTCGGGCGCCGGGGGTGGCTCGTGAGCGCTGCGGCGGGTCTCCTCTTCGTGGCGCTGCTCCTCGCGATGCAGTGGTTCTTCGGCGAGTTCCTGCTCTCGCCGGCCGCGCGCAACTACTTCTTCGCGGGGGACCAGTGGGCCTACCTCGCCCGGCCCGGCCCCTGGCGCTATCAGTTCTGGGGCGTGCCGAAGGACGCGCTCGGCAACCTCGACGTCGGCGCGCTCGCCCGCGGGCTCGGCATCGCGGGGCTCATCGGCATGGCGTCGGCGCGGCTCGGCCTCTGGTGGGGGAACGGGATGTCGCGGGTGATGCGATGACGGCGCTCCGCGCGCGGCTACTCGGCGTCGCCGCCGTCGTCGCGCTCTGCTCGGCGCACGTCGGGAGCCCGGACGTGTGGTACGAGGGCGCGGCGGGGCCCTACCGGGTGCTGGTGTACGTTCGGCTGCCCGGCGTGGTCCCGGGCATCGCCGACGTGAACGTGCAGGTCGTGGGCGACACGCCCGACCGGGTGACGGCGGTGGTGAACCTGTTCGACGCGACGGCCGGCACGCCGCCGCCCGACGTGGCTGCGCCCACGCCCGGCGCCGAGGGGTGGTACCATGCCTCGCTCTGGATCATGGCGCCCGGGTCCAACAGCGTCACCGTGGCGGTGACGGGCGCCAGGGGAACGGGCGAGGTCGTCGTACCGGTCGCGGCGGTGGCCACCCGCCGCCTGCCGCTCGCGCGCTCGCTCGGCGCGGTCCTGGTCGGCGTCGGCGCGTTCCTCGTGGCGGGGCTCGTGACGATCGCGGGCGCCGCCGTCCGCGAGAGCGTGCTGCCGCCGGGGGCCTCGCCCAGCCGGCGGCGGGTCTGGGCGGCGCGGGCCGCGATGGCCGGCACGGCGACCGTCACGGCGCTGCTCCTCGTGGGCGGCCGAGTCTGGTGGGACAGCGAGGACGCGGGATTCGACGCCGAGCTCTACCGCCCCTTCGCTACCGCGGCCTCGGTGCGGCAGGCGGGCGACCGGCGCGTGCTCGATCTCGCCATCACCGACTCGGCGTGGCTCCGGCGGGCCGATACCGCCTGGACCCGGCACCATCGCCGGAATGCCTGGTCGCCGCTCGTGAGCGATCACGGCAAGCTGATGCACCTGTTTCTCGTGCGTACCGACATGGAGGGCTTCGCGCACCTCCACCCGGCGACCGACGACTCGGTCCGCTTCACCGACACCTTGCCGCCGCTCCCCGCCGGGCGCTACCGGGTGTTCGCCGACATCGTGCACGAGAGCGGGTTCGCCAAGACGCTGGTCGCCAGCGTCGAGCTGCCGGACCTGACTGCGGGGACGGCGCCGGACCCCGCCGGCGACGACGGCTTCTTCGTCGGGCGGGCCGCGCGCGCCGCGCCCTCCGGCGGGTCGGTCGCCACCTTGGCGGACGGGGCGACCGTGACCTGGGAGCGGAGCGCCGCTCCGCTCCTCGAGGGCGCGCCGGCGCCGCTCGCCTTCACCGTGCGCGAGCCCGACGGACGCCCCGCCGTGCTCGAGCCGTATCTCGGCATGCCGGCGCACGCGGCGGTGGCGCGGGACGACGGCGGCGTGTTCGTGCACCTGCACCCCATGGGCACCGTCTCCCCCGCCGCGCAGGCGACGTTCACGCTCCGCGGCCCCGCCGACACCGTGCCCGGCGTGGTCGGACGCAAGGTCGCCCGGGCGGATTCGGCGATGCTCGGCATGGCGCACATGTCGTCGGCGGGTCGGGTCTCGTTTCCGTACGCGTTCCCCGCTCCCGGCCGGTATCGCATCTGGGTCCAGGTGCGGCACGGCGGGCGGGTGGAGACCGCGGCGTTCGACGCGCAGGTCGGCGCGGCGCCGCGGACGGGGTGAGCGAGGATGCGGTACGCACCCGTGGCCCTCGCACCGATCGCCGCGCCGTTGGCGCTGAGTCTCCTGGCCGGCGCCTGCGACAAGCCCAACCGGCCTGAGCCCCAGCGCTCGGACGAAGCGCTCGGCCGGGTGGACTTCCCCGTGAGCTGCAACGCGCCGGCCCGGACGGAGTTCACTCGCGCGCTCGCGCTGTTGCACCACATGACCTACCCCCGCGCCCGCGAGGGCTTCGAGCGCGCGGCCGCCGCCGATCCGCGGTGCGCCATGGCGTACTGGGGCGTCGCGATGACGCAGTTCCAGCCGCTCTGGCCCACGCGTCCCGGTCCCGACGCGCTCGAGCGGGGGTGGCAGGCGGCGGAAAAGGCCCGGACGCTCGAGCCGCCGACCGCGCTCGAGCGGTCGTTCGTGGCGGCGGTGGAGGCCTTCTTCCAGGAGCCTGCATCACCGGACTACTGGCTCCGCGTCCGCCGTTGGGAGCACGCGGCCGAGCAGACCTACGACTCCTTCCCCGGGAACGAGGAGGCGGCCGCGTTCTACGCCCTCGCGCTCCTGGCCGACGCTCCGTCGAGCTCGGCATCGCAGGCGCGGGCGCAGCAGGCGTCCGAGATCCTCCTCCGCATCTATCGGGAGAATCCGGACCACCCGGGCGCGATGCACTACCTGATCCACGCAGACGACGCGCCGGGGCGCGAGCGCCAGGTGCTGGACGTCGCGCACCGGTACGACATGGTCGCGCCCCGGAACCCGCACGCGCTCCACATGCCGACGCACATCTACACCCGCCTCGGCGATTGGGACGCGGTGATCAAGGGGAACGTCGCCGCGGCGCAGGCCGCGCTGGAGACTCCGGCGGGGGACCGGGGCGAGTTCGTCTGGGACGAGTTTCCCCACGCCGTCGAGTACCTGGTCTATGCCTACCTGCAGAAGGGCGAGGACGATTCCGCCGCCGCCCAAATGCGGCGGCTCCACGCGACGCCCCGGCTGCAGCCGACCTTCAAGACCGCCTTCCATCTCGCGTCCACGCAGGCGCGCTACGCGCTGGAGCGGCAGGCGTGGACCGAGGCGGCCGCCATCGTTCCTCGCACCCCCGCCGCGCTCGAATGGGATCAGTTCCCCTGGGCCGAGGCGATCGCGTGGTTCGCGCGGGGTCTGGGCGCCGCGCATCTCGGCCGGATGGGCGACGCGGCGGACGCCGCGGGGCATCTGGCGAGGCTCGAAGCGGCGGCCGGCGCCTCGGGCGAGGATCTGTTCGCGCGCAACATCGGAATGTTGCGCCTCGAGCTGAGCGGCTGGATTGCCCACGCCGGCAAGCGGGACGCTACCGCGCTGGAGCGGCTGAGAGAGGCCGCGGAGCTCGAGGCGGCCACGCCGAAGCACGCCGTCACGCCCGCGCCCACGCTCCCCGCGCTGGAGCTGCTGGGAGACTTGCAGATGGAGCGGAAGCATCCGGCGGAGGCGCTGGCGGCCTACCGGAGCGCCCTGGAGCTCTATCCCCGCCGCCTGAATGCGTTGGCCGGCGCGGCTCGTGCGGCACGCGCCGCGGGAGACGACTCCCTCGCGCACGCGCTCTACCGCCAGCTGCTCGACCTCGCCCGAGGTGGGACGCGGCCCGCGCTCGGCGAGGCCCGGGTCCTCCTGGGCGAGCGACCCTGAGCCGGAACCAAGTGACGGCGCCCGGCGCGCCGTCCGCGCAGGGATTCACCATGAGAGCCTCGGTCTTCATCGCCACCAGCCTGGACGGCTTCATCGCGCGCCCCGACGGCGGCCTCGACTGGCTCCCGCCGCCCGAGGGCGAGGGGCACGGCTACGACGCATTCATGGCGACGGTGGATGCGCTCGTGATCGGCCGCAAGACCTACGAGACCGTGCTCGGCATGGGCGGATGGTTCTACGGTCCGAAGCCCGTTTTCGTGCTGAGCACGCGCCCGCTGGCGCCCGCGCCGCTCGGCGCCGCCGTTGAGCGGATGGAGGGCGAGCCGGCGGAAATCCTTTCCCGGCTCGCGGCGCGCGGCATCGGCCACGTGTACGTGGACGGCGGCGTGACGATCCAGCGGTTCCTCGAGGCCGGCCTCATCCAGCGCCTCGTCATCACGCGGGTGCCGGTGCTGATCGGGGCGGGCATCCCCCTCTTCGGCCCCTTGCCGCGCGATATTCGGCTCGAGCACGTCGGCACGCGCGATCTCGGGGCCGGCTTGGTGCAGAGCGAGTACCTGGTCGCCACGCCGCGCCCCGACGCCCCCAACGCCGGTTCAACTACCGGCTGAGAAGCCCGGCCGGAGCGCCCGCGACCCGGCCCAGAGCGCGGCGGCGACCAGCACCACGGTCAGCGCGTATCGTTTCAAGTGCGCCATGGTCGCCGGCGCATCGCCGTCCGCGGTCATTCCTTGGTATCGGACAATGTCGATGTAGCGGAAGCCGATCATCAGGAGCGGGAGGACGGCGAAGATGATGTCCGCAACGGACCAGCCCGCGCTCTGAGCGTTCCAGAACGCGGTCAGGACCAGGGCGAGATTGCCCGCCCCCATCCAGAAGAGCCTGAGGAAACACCCGGTGGGACTCTGGTACTCGGATTGGGTGGAGGAGTACTTCGGATCGTTTGGCATGGATCGCCACCACTCCTCGCTTCTGTGAGGAAGCGACGTAAGTGGCTGGCGGCCCGACCAGCCTGGCAGCCCTCCGAGGGAAGGTCATCCCATCGGACCCGGCACAGCCCTGCCCGGGTAGCCTAATCTCCGCGCTCACCAGCGGCAATTGCCCCGAAACACCAGCCGGATACAGCGTGGATCGGTGCTGCACCCCACGCGCTGACAGCGCCGGACCGCCCTCGTTCTACCGATCCACCTGGCCCGGTTCCTGTTCCCCAACGACGGCTCGCGTACGATCCGTTTTCGCACTCGTGGCCACATCGTAGGAACCTTCGGGTGCCCGGCTCGCCCGGACGCCCGCCCGTCGCCATATTGGCCGCATGACGACGCCCGCCTCGCCTCGATGCTCCTGCCGGATGCCGCGCGTCCGGCCGCGTTCGTGATCCCCGCCCGCGAGGCGCTCGCGCGCCTCATCGAGGGCAACCGCAGGTTCACCGCGAGCCTGCGCGATGCCGGCGCGGCGCAACCTCGGCGGATGGAGCTCACCCAGGTTCAGGAGCCCGTCGCGATCATTCTCGGCTGCTCCGACGCGCGCGTCCCGGCGGAGATCGTCTTCGACCAGGGCCTGGGCGACCTGTTCGTCATCCGCGTCGCCGGGAACATCGTGGCGCCGTCGCTGGTGGGGAGCGTGGAGTTCGCCGCCGAGCGCTTCGGCACGCGGCTGATCGTGGTGCTCGGGCACTCGCAGTGCGGCGCCATTCTCGCGACGCTCGAGGAGCTGCGCCGGCCGACGGAGAACCAGTCCCGCAATCTGCGGGCGATCGTGGATCGCGTGCGCCCGTCGGTCCAGGGCCTGCTCGCCACCGAGCTGCGGAACGATCCCGACGCGCTGGTCCGGCAGGCCGTGCGCGCCAACATCCGCGCCTCGGCGAATCACCTCCGCCACGCCTCGCAGGTGCTCGAGCAGCTCATCCAGCACGAAGGTTTGCTCGTGGTCGGCGCCGAGTACTCGCTGGAGAGTGGAGAGGTGGACTTCTTCGATGGGGTGCCAGCCGCGGACTAGGCGCCCGCCGCACGCCGGCGCTTCCACGGCCGGACCGAGCGGACCGAGCCGCGAAGCTCGCCGTTCCGCCGCTTCCCCGGCGTTGAGCCGGTCGCGCGTGTCGAGTCCCACCGCAGCTTGGGTCACCACTACCTCCGCACCCAGCGGCCGGCGCTCGCCTCCCGCCCCATTCATCCCGCCTTCACCCTGCCTTTAGCCCGGGCGGTTCACCTTCCGGTCGCACATCTGGGAATGTCCCGGAATCGCGGAGGCAGGCATGACCGGCTCCAACCCGGCACCGGACTCGGCGGAGATGCTGAGGCTCGTGCTGGAAGCACTGCCCGTCGGGGTTTGGATCATGGACAGCGAAGGGCGCATTACCCACGGCAATCCCGCCGGACTCCGTATCTGGGCGGGCGCGCGCTACGTCGGGCCCGAAAGCTTCGGCGAATACAAGGGCTGGTGGGCGGACACCGGGACGCCGATCGCGGCGGAGGAATGGGCGGCGGCGCGCGCCATTCAGAAGGGCGAGACCTCCATTGACGAGGTCGTGGACATCGAGTGCTTCGACGGCACTCGCAAGACCATCCTGAACTCCGCTCTGCCGATTCGCGGTCCCGCGGGCGAGATCGTCGGCGCCATCATCGTGAACCAGGACATCAGCGATCGTCGCCGGGCGGACGTGGAGCGGAACAAGCTCCTCCGGGAGCTGCAACGGGCGCTGGCCGAGGTGCGCACCCTGTCGGGGCTCCTGCCGATCTGCGCCAACTGCAAGCGGATCCGGGACGAGAACGATGAGTGGGAAAGCATCGAGTCGTACATCCGGCACCGCTCGTCGGCCGAGTTCACCCACACCGTCTGCCCCCGCTGCTATGCCGCGCTGTATCCGGGTCACCAGCCGTAGCGACACTCCCGCGGCCGCGAGATCTCGATCTCGCGGCCGCAGGCGTGCTTGACTAGCGAACGGACGAGACCGACTGGGCCACGCCGATTGCTGTCGGCGCCCGCATCACATGCGCCGCGCACCGCCACCCGGCGAATTCTCGTTGTCGGCGTCGGCGAACCCGCGCGTCTACAACCGGCTGGCGATCGGGAGCCCGCGGCGTCCGACGAGCGGAAGCATCGCCGACGCGGCGAGCACTCCGAGAAAGTCCCTCCGCGACGACGGTGTCATGCGCCTGTCCGGGGCTACTGCGCCGCGATGAGCCGCTCGAAGCGGGGGTTGCCCTTGAGCGGCGCGAAGGTGGGATCGATCCGCAGCCAGCCGGGTGAGAGATAGCACGGCTGCCGCAGCAAGGGCTCGAGCCTGTCGAGTGCCCGATCCGGCTCGTTCACGAGCAGATAGATCCGCGTGAGCTGGTGCTGAAAGTATGTACCCTGGTACGCGTCCCTGCTGATTGGATTGAGTGCGGCGCCGCGCTCGCCCTCCGCGATCGCTTCCTGCTTGCGACCGAGGTACGCCAGCGCCAAACCGAGGAACACATGACGTTGGGCGTCGTCCGGAGTGTCTCGGAGCTGCTCCGAGATCAAGCGGCGCGCCGAGTCGGCAAAGATCCGCGCATTTGCCTTGTCGCCCCGCAGTGCGTAGGTCTGCGCGCGCACGATGGCCCAGGTGGCGACATCATTGTCGAAGGCGGCGGGCGGGAGCGCCAAGAGCTCCCGTTGCTGATCGTCATCCAGCACCCAGTAGAGATCGTGATAGTTGCCGAAGAAGGCGAGCACGGCCGCGCGGTTGAGTGTCGCGAGCGCCCGGCCCACCACGGCCTGGGCGCCGGCAAGGTCGCCTTGCGCGAGCATCACCATCGCCCTCTGCTGGGTGATCGCCAGGTTCGTGGGCGCGAGGGCGAGCGCGCGATCCATGACTGCCGTCGCGTCCGGGTAGCGCCGCAGCCACAGCAGGGCAAACCCCGCGCGCCGCGCGGTATTCGCCGAGCGGGGATCCAGCGCGCTGGCCTTGGTGAAATGCTCGAGCGCGGCGTCCCAGCGGCCCAGGCCCGCCTCGCTCACGCCGGTCTGGGCGAGCAGGTCCACGTTGTTTGGCGCCAGCTTGAGGGCCGTCTCCGCGGCGCCCAGGGCCTGGCGATTGTCCACCGCTACGACGCTAAAGTAGATCGAAAGCGCCAGCGGGCCCTCCGGCCGGCCCGGACCGAGCGCCACGGCCCGCTCCGCCGCGAGTCGGGCCTTGGCGCGCAGGTCCGGAGTCGGCGTGCTGTTGGAGTAGAGCAAAGCGCGAGCGCGGGCAAGCTGGGCCCAAGCCGGGACGAACGTAGAATCGAGCATCACCGCCTGCTCGTAGAAGCCGATGGCCCGCCGCAGGCTCGGTGGATCGGCGATCGACATGCCCTGCGACGCCGCCTCGCCCTTCAGGTAGGCATCGTAGGCGGCGAGGTTCCCGGTCGGTTTCGCGGCGAGGTCGCGGCGGGCGCTGTCGCCCAGGGCGAGGTCGAGTGCGCCCGCCACCTTTCCGGCGATGTCGGTCTGGACCTGAAACACGTCGGTGAGTGCCGCGTCGAATTGCTCGCTCCACCGGGTGCTCGGCGCGTGCCCCGGGCTCACGTCCACCAATTCGGGCGTGACCCGCACCCGGCTCGTCCCGCCGCCCCGCTTCTCCCAGCGCACGGTGGCGGTGAGCAGGTAATCGGCGCCGAGGTCGCGCGCAATCTCCTGGGCTCGCTTGGGCGTATGCCGGTACTCGTTGGAGCTGGTCCGCGCGATCACCTGCAGCCCCCTCACCTTGGCGAGCTTGGTGCGCACCTCATCGGTCACGCCCTCGGCGAAATAGGCGT
>DASSOD010000094.1:0-4358 GCA_035700905.1 Gemmatimonadales bacterium
CGCCGGCCAACACCTCGAACACCTCGACCGGATCGCTCACGCCCTTGAATCGGTGCGTGCCGTGGCTGCTCCAGCGGAGCCCCTCCGCCCCGCGCTCCCCGACGGCGCCGCGCCGCGCCAGATCGTATGCGCCGCGAGTGAGCAGGATCTGTCCCGGTCGCGCCGCCGCCATGAGGCGCGCCGCCATCGCCTTCGGCAAGCCTTCCGCCTCCACCGGCTTGGCTCCGCGTGACACCAGCTCCGGCGGGTTCTCCCGCACGAGGAGCTCACCCAGGTGGATGCCCACCCGCGCGGCGAGCGGCACCGAGAGCTCGCTCGAGAGCCGGGCCAGGCCCGCGTGGTAATCCAGCGCGAACCGCACCGCGTTCAGCGGACGGTCGAACAGCAGCAGGAAACCGTCGGACTTGTCCAGCTCGCGCCCCTGATGCTCCGCCACGAGCGCCCGCACCAGCTCGTCGTGCCGCGCGAAGACCGAGGCGGCGCGCGCGTCGCCGAGCCGCTCGAGGAGGGCGGTGCTGTCGGCCAGATCGCAGATGAGGACCGTCTTGAGAACCGTGCTGGCGGCGGGAGGATGCACTACGTCTCCGACGTGTCGTTCGGCGCCGTGAGCCGCTCGAGGATTCCGATGAGCTGGTCCACGACGTGGAGCGCGCTCAGGCCGAGCAGCGCCTGGTGCTCCGGGGCGAGCGGAAGCGTGTCGAGCACGTGGTCGAGGTCGTCCCGGTGGTACGGGTCGAGCTGCGCGTGCTTGTACAGGGTGCGAAGCGCGGCCTTGGGCAGGCCTGTCCGCGCCACGACCTGATCGAGGACCTCGACCTCCGGCGGGCTGCCCTCCAGCACGGCGAACGAGCCGAGCACCGCGACCGGATGGGCGTACAGCATCCAGTAGTACTGCGCCCCGATCATCTGCGCCACGTCGGCCGGCGCGGGGCGCGCCCTGGCCGCGGCGGGATCGATGCCGAGCAGCGCCATGTCCTCGAGCAGCCAGTCGTCGTGGTGCAACTCCTCGCGGGCGTGCTGGACGAAATAGGGATGGAGGGCGGCCGCGAGCGGATCGGTGTCGGCCATGGCGCGCGCCCGGTCCGCCGCCGCCTCCAGCAGCGGGACGGTGGTGCGCATGGAGGCGTACAGCGTCAGCAGATACTCGGGAAAGATCCGCCGGAGCTCCGGATGCGTCCAGAATCGCCGGCTCAGCTGGTTGAGCCGCGGCTCGGCCAGTTGGATCGTGAGTCTGAGGCGCGCGCTGCTGCCCAGCGCCGCCGTGGGTGAATCGAGCGCGCGGGCGCTCGCGACGGCTCCCATCCTAGAGGATCCAGGGACGGCCGCCCGGGTGCGCGCCCTCGGAGTAGTCGCCCACCTTCTGCCGGGTCGAGATGAGATGCTGCACCTCGGCGTCCGTCAGCGTGTTGATCGTGTTCTTCTGCGCGGGGCTCAGGCTGGTCGAGTCCAGCACTCCGGCAGCCTCGAGCCGCTCGACATTGCTCTGCCTCTGCTTCGCCATCGCTTCCGCTCCCTGATGAGGTGATTAGTCCGAACGGCTCAGCGCCTCGAGCAGCCGCTCGCCATGCGGTACTCCGAGCCCGGTGCACGGGTTCCAGCCGGGCCCCGCCCTGAAGTAGGCGACGCCGGGCCCGCTACCCGAGAGGCGGTTGTTGCCCTCGCGAACCTGCACGAAGGACTCGGCGAGGTCGTCGCGATAGAGCAGCGGGGTGAGATGCCCCAGGGTGATCGGCCGCTTGGCGACCTGCGTCAGCCTCTGGTTGAGCCGCGCGACGAGCCCGGCCCAGAGCGGCGCCGCGGCGCTCGTGCCGCCGCCCAACGCGCGCCGGCCGCCCACGTACAGCTCGTAGCCTGATGCGGCATCGGCGTTCGCGGCCACGTCCGGCACGCCTCGGCCGGTCCACGACGCGGGGCGATCGTCCTCCAGCCAGCTCGCGCGGAGCTCGCTGTGGCGCGGCACGTTCACCTTTGCCTGCCACGTGGGGCGCTCGTAGAACCCGCTCACCCCACCTCCCGTGGCCATGGGCGACGACTTCCAGTGCGGGTTGTTCCAGGCGACCTCGCCCTCGCCGTCCTCCGCGATGGTGGTCCCGCCGCACGCGAGCGCGTAGGGCGACGACGCGGGGCAGCTCACGTTGGCGCAGGTGTCGTAGCCGGTGCCCGCGCCGGGATCCACGCCGAGCGACCCCAGGTCGCCCGCTGCGCAGCACACCGTGACACCGACCGCCGCGGCCTGCTGCAGCGCCTGGTCCACCTCGTCCTTCCACAGTCCGCTGGGCCGAGCCTCGGCCTGGCCCCAGCTCAGCGAGATCACCGTCGCCGGCGGCGGCAGCGCGGCGCGCCGATCCGGCCGTTCGCCCGCCGCCGGCTTCGGCTCGTCGCGGATCCCCGCGGCCGCGAGAATGGCGGCGCGCCAACCGGCCATCGTGTTGTTGGCGAAGTACACGTCGATCGCGGCGGCCGGTGCCACGGCCCCGACGATCTCGATGTCCATCGTCGTCTCCAGCGTCGCCAGCGCGCGGGCCATGCAGGTGGGACAACCCATGTCCTGGTTGATCTGCTGCATGGTGAGATGCGGATCGCTCATGTCCTCGATGAAGGCCGCGAGACGCTTCATCGGAAAGGGATCGTTGGCCGGACCCGGGCCGTTGGTATCCGGGATCGAGACCACGGAGACGGCCGGCGCCTTGGGCAGCCGGAGGACGCGGGTGAAATAGTCGTCGAGATCCTGCTGGTGGAAGCCGCCCCCGAACGAGATGATCGCGATGCGCTGGCCCGTGCCGTCCGCGTCCTTGGGAAAGCGATAACGGGTGGCGAGCTGGAGCGGGGTGTAGCGCCGTGCCGCGGGCGGCGCCGCCACGGCAGAGGCCTGCGGATGCGCGACCGGCGATGCGTCCAGCCCGATGACGGAACGGACGCAGTGCTGAAGCTCCGCGGGGATGGTGATCGGCCCGCGATGCGCCAGATAGACGCCCTCCGGGTGCTGAAACTGCTCCAGCACCACCCCGAAGGCCTCCTCGAGCTGGCGCACGGTGCCGCGCAGCTCGATTTGGTGCTGCGCCGCAGACCGGCGGCCTACCTCGAGCCCGTGCTTCGCGGCGAACTGCTCGACGGCTCGCGTGTCCGCCGCCGAGGGTGCGGCCATGCCCGCGAGCTCGGCAGCGGTGAGATGCGGCGGGCGGGAGAGCGGGAGGTGGGTCGCGGCGCCTTGCAGGCGCTGCTCCAACGCCTGCTCGGCGGCCGCGGACGACATGACCAGTGCCACCGTCCGGCGCTCGTCCTCCGCGGCCCTGCCCTTGGGTACAGCGCCGCGCGGGTGACCCGGAACGGTGTTGCTGCCGGGAACGCTGGTTGACTTGCGCATGGTTTGCCCGACCGCGGCACCGGAACCGCGTGCCAGGAACCGTTGGCATTCCCGGTATTCGCCGGGTCTGTCGTGACGGAGTGGATGCTCTGCGAATATGGGGCGAATTCCACGGTGTCAAGAGCCGCCGCTGGCCAGCGGCGGCCGGCCACTTTGGCGCGCCGAGTCGAGGACACGGCACGCTACCGAACTTGAGATCAGGAAATCGGTGCTCGAAACGGCGGGTATATTTCAGCATGCCCCTGCGCGATTTCCACCCCGTCGTCGCCCGCTGGTTCACCGAGCGGCTCGGCCAGCCGACCACGGCCCAGCGGAAGGGCTGGGAGGCGATCCGTGCCGGCCGCGACACGCTCATCGCCGCCCCCACCGGCTCCGGCAAGACGCTCGCCGCCTTCCTGATATCGCTCGACCAACTTTTGCGCGAGGGTCTCGCGGGCTCGCTCCGCGACGAGACCCGCATCGTCTACGTCTCGCCGCTCAAGGCGCTGAGCGCCGACATCCACAAGAACCTGGCCGAGCCGCGCCGCGAGATCCGCCGGCTCGCGGACGAGATGGGCTACGGCGCGCCGCGCATCACCGCAGCGGTGCGCTCGGGCGACACCCCCGCCGCCGAGCGCGCGGCGATGCTGACGACCCCGCCGCACATCCTCGTCACGACGCCGGAATCGCTCTACCTCCTCCTCACCGCGCGCCGGAGCCGCGAGATGCTGCGCACGGTGCGCACGGTGATCGTGGACGAGATTCACGCCGTGCTCGAGTCCCGCCGCGGCGCCCACCTCGCGCTCAGCCTCGAGCGCCTGGCGCACGTCGCCGAGCGCCCGGTGCAGCGCATCGGCCTCTCGGCCACGATGGAGCCGATCGACGAGGTGGCGCGGTGGCTCACGGGCGCGCGGGGTGAAGGGCACACGGCTGCGAGCGCCGGTGGCGACGGCACTGGCCCCGCGCCGGCCCCAGTGGGTCGAGCGGGAGGGCCGGAGGGGGCCCCGGGGGCGGC
>DASSOD010000095.1:0-18438 GCA_035700905.1 Gemmatimonadales bacterium
TCCGCACCACGTGGAGCGCCGCCCACACCAGCGGCACGGCCGCGACCGCAACGCCGACCTGCTGGAGCCGCAGCAGCAGCAGCAGCTCGGGAATCCGGCAGAACGTGAGCGCCGCGAGCGCGAGCACGGGGGCCCAGAACCGCTGGCCGGCGGCATCGGCCGAGGCGCGCCGACCGCGCTCCGACTGCGCCCCGCCGCCCGCGCCGGCACCGCCGTCGGGCACCCCGCGCAGCGTCACCGCCAGGATCGCGAACGCGAGCAGCCCGGGCGCGATGCTCCATCCGATCACCTCCCGTACGTTCGCGCTCACCGCCACCAGCCACCACGCGCCGAGCGAGCCGAGCACCGCGCCCAGGTGGTCGGCGCCGCGGTGGAAGCCGAACGCCCGTCCTCTGAGCCGCGCGGGCGTCACCTCCGCGATGAGCGCGTCCCGTGGCGGCGTGCGGATGCCCTTGCCGAGCCGGTCGATCACCCGGAATCCGACCACCTGCCAGGCCGCGCTCGCGAGCGAGATGAGCGGCCGGACCAGCACCGCCGTGAGATATCCGCCGAGAATGAGCGGGCGCCGCCATCCGGGGCGGTCGGCGAGCCCGCCGCTCAGCCACTTGACCACCGCGCTGGTGAGCTCCGACGCCCCATCGATGAGGCTCAACGCCACCGCGCCGCCGCCCAGCGTGCGCGTGACCAGCGCCGGCAGGAGCGGGTAGACCATTTCGCTCGCGAAGTCGTTGAACAGCGACACCACCGAGAGCGATTTGACCGGCGCGGGAATCCCCTCGCGCCGTGGCTCCGGCGTGGGCGTCACGCGGCGGCCTTCCGCTCCGCAGAACCCGGGCAGAGCACGCGCAGCGCGCCCGGCAGCACGGCGAAGTGCGCGGGTGTCGAGGGCCCAAGCTCGCCGTCCACGTCGATTCGGTGGGGCACCGTCGTGAGCACGTCCATCTCCCGGGCCCGTACCGTCTGCACCGCCGGCCGCGCGCCGTGACTCCCCCGCTTGAGCGCCGGCGCGAGGCGCACCAGCTCCCACCAGTGGCGGATCTCGAGGCTGTAGGCGTCGAGCTGCCGGTCGCGGATCGTGGCATCCTCCGCGACCGCGAGCGCGGCGCCGTAATAGCGCCCGTTGCCCACCACGATCTGCACCGTGCGGGTCCGGAGCCGCCCCTCCGGCCACACGATCTCCGCCGTGAACGGCCGGGCCCGCACGAGCACCCGCGCCGCGACCACCGCGTACGCGAGCCGGCCCCAGCGCCGCTTGGCCTCGCCGCTCAGTTGCTCGGTGATCGCGACGCTCAGCCCGAGGCTCGCGGTGGTGAGGAACGGGCGCTGGTTTACCCGGCCGACGTCCACGCTCCGCGGCTCCCCCCGGGCGGCGACGGCGCACGCCGCGTCGAGCTCGGTCGGGATGCCGAGGGTGCGGGCCAGGTTGTTCGCGGTGCCCAGGGGGAGCACGCCGAGGGGAAGGCCGCTCTCGAGCAGACCCTCGAGGGCGCGGTTGATGGTGCCGTCGCCGCCCGCGACGATCACCCGGTCCACCTCACGCCCGTACCGGCGGATGATTTCCGCCGGCGGCTCGGGCCCCGTGACGCTGGCCTCGACCAGGTCGACCCCGAGCGCGCGGAGGCGGGCCACCGCCTCGCCGATCCGCTCGCCGCCCCGGCGGGCACGGCGGTTGACGAGCACCAGCGCCCGCGCCGAAGCCGAGGTGGCACGCATGGGGGTGGAATATATGTTTAGGCCCCATGACCACGCCGGGCGCCGGATTCCGGGAGTCCAATCTCTGGTCCACGCCGATCCGTGACCTCGGCCTCACCATCGAGGGAACCCGGCTTGCGCCCATCATCGCCGAGTTCGAGGAGGAGCTCCGGCGCATCGGCCTCACCCGCCTCAAGCCGCGCTTCTACCTCTCGAGCGAGTGGGGGGTGCCCTTCCAGACGGTGGCGATCGCCATCCCGTTCTACCTCGCCCGCCCCGACCTGACCGCCCTGCACGCCGAGCAGACCGGCCACGTGGAGGGGTTCAATCGCCCCGACATCCTGCGGTACCTCCGCCACGAGATGGGCCACGTGGTGAACTACGCGTACCGCCTCTACGACGAGGAGGACTGGATCCGCCATTTCGGCTCGATCACGCAGCCGTACGAGGAGGACTACCGCCCCGAGCCGTTCAGCCGCCGCTACGTGCGGCATCTCCCCGGGTGGTACGCGCAGAAGCACCCGGACGAGGACTGGGCGGAGACGTTCGCGGTGTGGATGACGCCGGGGCTCGACTGGCGAAAGGAGTACGAGGCGTGGCCCGACGCGCTGGCCAAGCTGTACTGCTGCGACCGGATCATGGCGCCGCTCGCCGAGTGCGACCCCCTGGTGACCGACGCCGAGCTGGACGAGGACGTGGCCGAGTTGGACTACTCCGTCGGCGAGTACTACGAGGACCTCGCGCCGGGCTCCCCCGAGTTTCCGCCCGGGCTGGACGGATCGCTGCGGGCCATCTTCGAGGAGCTGGACGAAGGGGACGAGCGGGGCGCCGACGGGCCGCTCCGTCCCGCGGCGGAGCTGATCGCGAAGCTCGAGCGGGAGCTGATGGCCAACGTGTACCGCTGGACCGGCCACTTCCCCGAGCGCACCCGCGTGCTGCTCCGGCACCTCGCCGCCCGGGCCGACGCCCTGAACCTGGGCTATGCCCCCGGGCACGAGATGCAGGCCGCGCTGGGCCTCACCACGCTGACGACCGCGCTCGCGATGAACCACGTGCGCCACGGCACCTACCTGCCCTAGCCCCTCACGGCCACGCGCCCGGCGGCCGCGGGCGCCCCCGCGCGGCGCGCGGGGGCCTCCCTTCAGTGCGCGTGCGCCAGGTGCCGGGTGCTCCAGACCCCGGCGGGGTCGTCGCCCGCCATCACGTTGGCGTGCACCATCCAGCCGAACACGGCCGGCCGGAACACGCCGCCGGCGCTGTCGCACGCCGCGCGCGTGGCGATCGGGCTCGCGGGGCCGAACACCGGCATCCCGTTCCGCGTATCGCGCCAGCGCGAGCGCGAGCGCGGCAGGCACAGGTTCACGTGGCGGTGCCAGCGCGCGACGCCGAGCGGCACCCGGCGGTCCAGCTCCTCGAGCGAGGCCGTGCGCGGCGCCGTGTACATCGCGCCGATGAGCCGCAGTCCGCCGTCGGCGCCGCGCGCGTAGAGGAGCGACGTCGGCCGCGCGTCGAACCGGACCGAGGCGGCGAGCGCGTTGGCGAGCCGGGTGTAATGGAACACGCGCTGGTCCTTCACCTGCGGAGCGAACGGCCGGAACCCGGCGGCCTCGGCCGCGCGCGGGTCGGCGTACCCGCGGATGGCCTCGCGCAGCGCCGTCGCGATCGCCGCGGCCCGCGCCGAGTCGGCGGAGCTCCCCGCGCGAGCAGGCGTGAGCTGGAGGTGCAGATCCTCGACCATCGCCCCGCTCATCCGGGCCTCGGCCGCGCCGCGGGCCGGATCAGCGGAGCCCGGGGCCGCGGCCGATGCCGCCGGGTCGGGCGCGTGCCGGCGACCCGGCGCGCGGTGGCGGATGGGCGGGTCGCGATCCAGCTCGGTCGGGTGAGGCGGGCGGGCGCGGAGGCGCGATCGTGCATGCGCGACGGACGCCGGCCGCCCGGCCGCGTTAAGCCGCGGGATCAGCGCGTCTCGCGCCGACCCTCGTATCGCTCGAGCGCGTGGTTCACGATCCGCTCCACCAGCTTGGTGAAGTCGAGCCCCGCCGCCTCGGCCGCCATCGCGAACTCGCTCGCGCGCTCGAGGTAGCAGCTCGCGTTCACCTCGAGCACGTAGATCTCCCCGGTGTCGGTGAACCGGAGGTCTACCCGGCCGTAGTCACGGACCCGCACCGCGCGATACGCGTCCACGGCCACTTTCTGGAGCCGCGCGCGCAGCTCGTCCGGCAGCTCGGCGACGACCGTCTTCGTCCCCTTGTACTCGACGCTCCGCTCCTCCCACTTCGCCTTGCTGTCGAGCACGCGCGGCGCGCCCTCGGGGAGCCCGCTGAAATCCACCTCGATGGGCGGGAGCGCGCGCGGCGGCGAGTTGCCCAGCACGCCCACCAGGAACTCGCGGCCCTCGATGAACTCCTCCGCGATCGCGGAGTCGTCGCACTCCTCCCGGATCACCGCCACCCGGCGCATGAGCTGCACCGCGTCGTGCACGATGGACTTCCGCCCGATCCCGATGGACGCGTCGGAGCGGAGCGGCTTCACGAAGAGCGGCATCCGCAAGTTGCCGCCCGTCTCCAGCTCGGAGCCGCGCGAGAACACGGCGAACTTGGGATAGAGGATGTGCTCGTAGGCGAGCAGCTTCTTGCTGAGGCTCTTGTCCTGGCTCAGGTAGAGCTCGCCCGGCCCGCACCCGGTGTAGCGGTAGCCGAGCAGGTCGAGCAGGCCGGTGACGGCGATGTCGCCCCACAGGTTCTCGCCGAACATCTCCATCAGGTTGAAGACGAGGTCCGGCTTGCGGCGGGAGAGCCCGGTGATCAGCCGCTTCACGTCCGCGTGCACGCCGAGCACCGAGACGCGGTGGCCGATCCGCCGGAGCGCGCGGGCGACCTGCGGGACGACCGGATCGTAGTCCTTCGAGTTTTCGTTCTGGCTGTCGAGATAGGTGAGGACGGTGATCTTCATGCCACTTCCGCGTGAAGGGGGCGCGCGCCGCGGCGCGCGGACTCCGCTTCCGCGTTGAAGAATGGCCGGATCACACCTGCGGCGCCAGTGTCGCGGCGCCGCTCATCGCGGCTGCGCGCCCGCGATCTCGTCCAGCAGCTTCGTGACGAACGACGAGCGGATCACGCAGCGCGAGTCGCCCTGGCGCTGCGCGTTGAGCGTGACGTCGCTCCCGTACCGCACGGGCTTGACCTGCACCTCGAACGTGACGCGGCCCGGCAGCGTGTCGCTCGCGGCGCCGGGACAGCTCACGCGCTCCTCCAGGGGGACCGGCCCCCAGTTTCCGCGCAAGCTCATCGGAACGCTGCGCACCCGGCCGCTGGTCTCGTCGCTGCTCGCGACCGGAATGCCGTAGCGGGAGAACGTGGCGAGCGCCGCGGACACCAGCGACGCCGGGGTCGCGTTGACGTGCCGCGTGAACTGCTGCGTGCTCGGGAGTCCGCCGGCGGAGGCCCCCGCGCAGCCGAGCGCCAGAGCGGCGGTGAGCAGGGCCACACCTCGGGCGCGCATCATGCATCCTCCTGGAAGAGCGCGCCACATGATGCGCCCCCGCCCGCGCGCCCACAATGAGCCGCGTCACCACCTCCGCCGCGCTCAGCCGAGGCCCATGCTCCAGCCGACCAGGCCGGGTGCGAGCCCGCCCCGGGAGAGCACCGCCTCGTGGAACTCCCGCAGCGCCCCCGGCCGCTCCATCCCCACGCCCGACTCCCGCCGGAGCCGCACCAGCTCCCGCCGCCCCGCCTCGGCGGCGACCCCTTCGCCCGGATGCGCCAGGGTGCGGCGCACCGCCGCCGCCGCCGCGGATCCGTCCTGTCCGGTCCACTCCGAGAAGAGCGCGGCGCCCTCGGACGGCGCGATCCCGCGGGCGTGCAGCCCCACGCCCAACGCCAGCCGCGCCACCGCTTCCGCCCTTCGGGCAAGCGACAGCAACCGCTGGCCCGGCGAGTCCCAGAGCTCCGCTTCGTCCGCGAGCTGCTCGGCGTAGAGCGCCCACCCCTCCGACATCGCCGGCGCATGCAGCAGGCGCCGGATCTCGGAGACGGCGGCGGCTCGGAACGCCTCGTGCAGGTGACGGCCCGGAACCCCTTCGCGCACGGCGACCGGCAGCGCCGCCCGCTCCGCGAGCCCCGCGCCGATGAGGAGCCGCGCAGCCCGACCCGGCGCGTGCGCGAGGTACGCCGGATCGCGGCCGAGCGCGGCGACCGGGGCGGGCAGCGCGGCGACCTCGAGCGGCGCGTCGATCGCCGGCACGATCCCCGCCGCCTCCGCCCCGCGCGCCGCGCGCTCCACGGCGTCCCTCAGCGCCGCGAGCGGATCGCCCGCCGGCTCGCGGCCGAGCTCCGCGGCGAGCTCGCGCCAGTCGCGCCCAGGCGCCAGGTCCGCCGCCTCCGCCGCGAGCTGCGCGTCCAGCGACTCCCGCTCCCGCTGCGCGGCGCGCCAGAGCTCCGCCGCGCCCTCCCGCAGCGCGTGCTGGTGGTGCAGCCGGCGCTCGAAGCGCTGCTCGCCCAAGGCCGCCGCGCGCGGGTCGGGATCGGGCTCCATCTCGTCGCGGAGCGCGGTGCCGTAGCGCCGCATCGCCCCCAGGGCCGACCCGGTGGCCGTCTCCACGGCCTCCGGGCCGCCCGGCGCCACGCCGCCGAACCGCGCCGCGGCGTACACCAGCACCTCTCCCACCGGCCCGAGCAGCGCGAGCCCGCGGTCCGTGAGCGGCGCCGGCGGATGCCGGAGCGTCGCCCGCCCCGCTTCGAGGAACGCCGGGATCGCCTTGATGCGCTCGAGCGCGGCGCCCGCGAGCGCCGCCTCCGCCTCCTCGCGGAGCACGAGCGCGGCCAACGCCTGGCCCAGGTGCTCGAGCCAGAAGCCTGGATCGCGCGCGTGCGGCCGCTCGTACTCGATCCGGGCGATGGTCGTCCGGATCGCGTCGAGCAGCGCGGTGCGGTCGATCTCGTCCTCCAGCGCCTCGACCTCGAGCTCCTCCACCGCGGCGGCCACCGCGCGGAACGCGGCCAGGTGCTGCCGCATGGATTCCGCGTCGAACCGCCCGAGGGCGCCGTCGGCGGACGCCACCCCGGCGGCGCTGGCCGCCGCCGGATCGTAGTGCCAGAGGAGATCGAGGTAGGAGTGCAGCAGGCGGGTGAGGGCGGGCACGGGAACGGTCGGGTTCAGGTCGCCGCCACGACCTCGGAGTGGTCGGCCAGGCTCGCCCGGCCGGCGAGCCCCTCGACGGTGACGTCGTCGCCCAGGAGCGCGCCGTCGAGCCGGACGCCGGTGAGCGCCGTGCGCTGGCCCACGATCGCGTTCCGGAGGCTGCTGTCGCGGATGACCGTCCCCCGCTCCACCGAGACGTTCGGGCCGATCGTGCTCCGCTCGACCGTCACGCCGTCCTCGATGTACACCGGATCGTGAATCGTCACGCCGGGAAAGTCGCGCCGCCGGGCGGCGCCGCGCGCGAGGAGGATCGCGTTGGTCTCGAGCAGCGTATCCAGCGCGCCGCAGTCGTACCAGCCCTTCACCTCGGCGGCGAGAATCCGCTTGCCGTGGTCGATCATCCACTGGAAGGCGTCGGTCAGGTACCACTCGCCCTTGTTCTTCGGGCTCGACAGCACGTGGTCGATCCCCTGCCAGAGGCTGTCCACCGCCCGGATGTAGTAGAGCCCGATGTTGGCGAGCCGCGAGATCGGCTCCTTCGGCTTCTCGACGATCCGGGTCATGTAGCCGTTCGGGTCGGTGACCACCACCCCGAACCGCTGGTAGTCCTCCACCTCCTTCGCCCAGATGACGCCGTCGGCGTCGGTGCGGTTCACCAGCGTGAGGTCGGCATCGAAGACGGTATCCACGAACACGATGAGCACCGGCCCGTGCACGTGCGGGCGCGCGAGGTTCACCGCGCCGGCGGTGCCGTCCTGCACCTTCTGCTCGATGAATCGCGACGGATAGGGGTAGCGCGCCCGCGCGTACGCCTCCACCTGCTCCTTGAGGTGCCCGGTGATGAAGATCAGCTCCTCCACGTCGAGCCCGGCCACCCGGTCCATCACCCAGTCCATCACCGGGCGTCCCGCCACCTTGAGGAGCGGCTTCGGCACCAGGTGGGTGTGGGGGCGGAGGCGCGTGCCCTTGCCGGCCAGCGGGATGATCACTTGCATCGCTCAGCCTCGTCCGTAGCGGTCCTGCAGGCGCACCAGATCGTCCAGCTCGGGGGTGGACGCCTCCAGCACGTCGCTGTCCACCACGGCCTCGATCTGGTGGATCAGCTTGGGCGGGATATGCGCCGTCTCGCCCGCCCGGAAGGGGCGCGACACCAACTCCTCGCCATGCTGGGTGCGGAGAATGAGCTCGCCGGTGAGCACGTGCATCGTTTCGTCCTTGAGGTTGTGGTACTGCAGGCTGAGCACGTGTCCCGCCCTCACGTGAAGCACCTTTCCGACGTACCGGTCGGTGCGGGCCCACACCAGCTCGTGGCCCCACGGCTTCTCCACGCGATACGGCACCTCCGGCATCATCCCTCCGCGAAATGAAGCGTGAACGACGGCCGCGCGGCGCTCCGATGGAGCGTGGAATTATACACGACCGGCCGCGCGTTCCGGCGCGCGCCGTTCCGGCCCGTGCCGCGCGTCGCGGGTGCGCTCCGCGCCGCCGGCGTGCCCACCTTCGAGCGTCTTTCGGCACCGGAGGTCCGGATGGCGCGCGCGTACGCGTCCCTCCGCGTTCACGTGGTCTGGAGCACCCGGCATCGCCGCCCCTGGCTGGACCCGGAATGGCGCGGCCGCCTGTTCTCGGTCGCGAGCGGGCTCGCGGAGGCGGGCCGCGCCCGCCTGCTATGCGCGGGCGGGGTGCGGGACCACCTGCACCTCTATCTCGAGATCGCAGCCACGGATCCGCTGCAGGCGCTGGTCACCACCCTCAAGGGCGGCACCGCGCGCTGGATCCGGTCCACCTTTCCCCACCGCGCGGCGTTCGCGTGGCAGGAGGGGTGGGCGGGCTTCAGCGTGGCGCCCGGGGAGGACGGCGCCCTGCTCGACTATATCCGCCACCAGGAGGTGCGCCACCGGGATCACGACTTCGCCGGCGAATACCTGGGCCTGCTCGAGCGCCACGGCATCGCGTACGATCTGCGGGAGGTGTGGGACTGACCGAAACGCGGCTCCGGCAACCCGGAAGCCGCGTCGAGGCAGCGGGTCGGCGCACGGAGCCGGCCTACCGCGCCAGCAATTGCCGCCGGAGCTTGGTCATGCGGCGGCGGAGCGAGCCGTCGTACACCCGCTCGCCTACTCGAACGATGGCGCCGCCGAGGATGTTGGGATCGGTGTGAAAGGTCGGGATCACCTGCTTCCCGAACGCCTGGCTCAACTTCTCCGCCACCGCGCGCGCCAGCGCCTCGTCCGGGCGGCGCGCCACCGTCACGCCCGCGCGCAGACGATTGAGCTTCTGGTCCACGAACCCCGTGTACTCGTTCGCGATCTCCCGGAGGAGCGGGGCGCGCCCGCGCTGCACCACGGCCTGCAGGAAGAGCACGAACGGCCGGGGCGCCTCGGTCAGCGCCGCCGCCAGGAGGCGCGCCTTCTCCCGCTTGGGCACCCGGGGCGACATCAACATCGCCTCGACCTCGGGCGTCGCCTCCACCGCCGCGGCCACCGCGTCGATCATCTCCCCGAACCGCTCCGCCGCCCCCGTCCGCTCCGCCAGCTCGAACAGGGTCTCGGCGTAGTTCCGCGCGACGGTGACCGCCCTCACCGGCTCGGCTCCAGTCCCGCGAGGTAGCTCTCGACGATGCGGCGGTCGGTGTCGGCGGTGAGCCGCTCGCCGATGAGGCGCGACGCTGCCGCGAGCGACAGGTCCACCGCCTCCCGGCGCAGGTCCGCCACCGCCCGCTCCCGCTCCGCGTCGATCTCGCGGCGCGCCCGGGCGAGCAGCTCCTCCTGCTCCTGCCGGGTCTTCTCGATCGCGAGCGCCCGCTCCCGCTCCGCCGCCGAGCGCGCCTCCGCCAGCACCGATTGCGCCTGCGTGCGCGAGTCGGCCACCAGTTTCTTGTGCTCCTCCAACAGCCGCGCGGACTCGGCCCGGTTGCGCTCCGCCTCGGCGATCTGCTCCTCCAGCCGCCGCTCGCGCGCTTCGACCGCGCCGAGCACCTGCGGCCAGGCGTACTTCTTGAGGACCAGAAGCAGCAGCAGGAAGATCACCACGGTCCAGAACATCAGCCCGCCCTCGGGCGTGAGCGGACCGGTGGCGCCCCCGCCCCCTTCCTGGGCGAGCGCGGCTGCCGGCGTGATGGCCAAAGTCATCTCATACTCCGGGTAGCGGTACCGTCGGCCAGGCGGCACCCGGGCCGGCGGCACCCCCGCGAGCTCGCGGGTGCGGCCGCCGGCCCGGCGCCGCTCAGAAGGTCACCTTGCCTTGGATCAGGAACGCGATCACCGCCACGAACAGCGCCACGCCTTCCACCAGCGCGGCGGCGATGATCATCGCGGTCTGAATGCGCGCCGTGTTGTCGGGCTGGCGCGCCATGCCCTCGGTGGCCTTGCCGCCGATGAAGCCGATGCCGATGCCGGCCCCCACCACCGCGAGCCCGCCGGCGAGACCGGCACCGATCAGCGCGGATCCCTTTCCGGCCGCGGCCGTGGCCGCCTCCTGCAGCAACGCGAGAACCATGGAGAACTCCGCTCTTCGCAGGGAGACTTCCGGTTGCTGCGCCTGCCGCGCCCAGCTCGGCTCTCCCGGACCAAGCCCTTCGCGGTAACCCGCCGTCGGCCCGTTCCAGGGCCAGCGGGCCTCATCCGCCCCTCGGCGGACTACTCCTCCGGCGCGGCGCGTGCGCCCGCCGCCCGGCCCCCACTCACCTCCACCTTCGCCTTCCGTCTTCCGTCTTCCGTCTTCCGTCTTCCGCCTTCCGCCTTCCGTCTTCCGCCTTCCGCCTTCCGCCTTCCGCCTAGTGCGCCTCGCGAATCAACCCGATGAACACCGCCGTCAGCAGCGTGAACACGAACGCCTGCAGGCAGGCGACGAACACCTCGAGCACCATGACGCCGGTCGCGAGAATCGACGCGCTCACGCCCACCGCGTAGCTCTGGAACACGAACGCCAGACCGATCAGCGCGAGCACCAGCACGTGGCCCGCGGTCATGTTCGCGAAGAGCCGCACCGCCAGCGCGAACGGCTTGGCCAGCTTGCCGATGATCTCGATCGGCGTCATGACGGCCAGCAGCACGACCTTGAGAAACGCGCCGGCCGGCCCGCCGGGCAGGCCGTGCGGCAGGTAGAAGATGGTCTGGAGGTATCCCTTCGGGCCCAAGGCGCGCATGCCGCTCACCTCGACCACGATGAACGAGATGACGGCGAGCGTGGCGGTGACCGCGATGTTGCCGGTCGCGGTGGCGGACCACGGCAACAGCCCGAGCAGGTTCATCGTCAGAATGAAGAAGAACAGGGTGAGCAGGTACGGCGAGTAGCCCTCGCCGTGCGGGCCCACGTTCGGCAGGATCACCTCCTGCCGGATCCAGAGCGCGGTCGCCTCCATCGCGCCGGCGAAACCGGTGGACGGCCGGCCGCGGGCATCCGCCCGCGCGATCGCCCGCGCGCTCAGCACGAAGGTGAACCCCACGATCAGCGCCGCGAGCAGCATGAACACGGTGTGCTTGGTGGGCGAGAGGTCGAGCGAAAACCCGCCGATGCGCACCGGCTCCCAGCGGGGGAGCGGCACGTGCCCGATCACCGGCAGCTCCAGCTCGCGGGAGTCGCCGATGTGCGCCAGGATGTCGATCGGGTTGCTCGACCGCGCGGGCTCCCCCGCGTGCGGGGCCACGGCCTCGCGGGCCGCCTCGCCCGTGGTCGGCTCCTGCGCGGCGGCCGGCAGGCCCACGCCGAGCCCCGCCGCCGACGCCAGCGCGGCCCCGATCAGCCCTCGGCGAACCGAACCCATCATCGTCGCTCTTCCTGCGGTTGGTGTCGCAGCGCCGTGAACCCTTCCACGGCGAACAGCACGCCCATGATCCCGACGAACGGCAGGAGCACCGGCCCCGCCGGCCAGCCCGTGGCCGGCACCACCTTGAACGCGAGCAGCGCCAGCACCGCGAATCGCACCAGCGCGCCCAGGCCCCAGACCAGCGTGAAGCGCTCGCTCCCGAGCGCGTGGACCGCCCACCACCCGAGCGGGCCCTGGAGCACGAGGGCCGCGAGTACACCGAACCCCACCGCCGGCCGCGCCGGCTCCGGCGCCGCCAGCGCGAGCCCGGCGCCCAGCGTGGCGGCAGCCGCGTAGCCCGCGAGATAGCGCGCGGGGCTCGTCACCGCAGCCCCCGCCCCCGCCCCGGCCCCTCCCGGTCTTTGCGGTTGAGCTCCCGAATCAGCGAGACCATGGTGCCCGCGAACGCGATGGCCGCGCCCAGCACGGTGGCGATCCCGCCGGTGTGGAGCCTCCGATCCACCCACTGCCCCAACCAGACGAGCACCAGTAGGCTCGCCGCCAGTTGGACCCCCAGACCGACGAACCGCATCGGCCCCGGGTCGGCGCCCCTCCCGTTGTCGGGGGGCTGGGTCGGGGATGACACGCGCCAAACCTATTGGCTTGTGAAATCTTTCGCAAGCGACGAGAATGGGGGAAATCGTGCCCGGAAGCTGGCGTCCCAGGCCGTCTTCCGGGTAATCTGCAGGTCACTCCGTTGTGCAGGTAGGCATGACCGCGATCGAATCCGTCGCCCACGACGACGTCGTACAACTCGAGCGCCTGGTGGGGGCCGTGCGCCGGCTCCGCACCCAGGTGGCGCACCGCATCGTCGGCCAGGAGGACGTGGTGGACGGCGTGCTCACGGCCATTCTGGCCGGAGGTCATGCGCTCCTGATCGGCGTGCCCGGACTCGCCAAGACGCTCCTGGTGCAGACGGTGGCCGAGGCGCTCGCCCTTTCCTTTAACCGGGTGCAGTTCACGCCTGACCTCATGCCCAGCGACATCACGGGCACGGACATCATCGAGGAGGATCTCACCACCGGCAAGCGGGCGTTTCGCTTCGTGGCCGGCCCGATCTTCGCAAACGTGGTGCTGGCGGACGAGATCAACCGGACTCCGCCCAAGACCCAGGCAGCGTTGCTCCAGGCCATGCAGGAGCACCAGGTCACTGCGGCGGGGACTACCTACCGCCTTCCGGACCCGTTCTTCGTGCTCGCCACCCAGAACCCGATCGAGCAGGAGGGCACCTATCCGCTCCCCGAGGCGCAGCTCGACCGCTTCATGCTCGAGCTTCGCGTGGGGTATCCCACCCGGCAGGAGGAGGAGGCCATCGTCGAGCAGACCACGGGCGCGGTGCGCGGCCACCTCGAGCCGGTGCTCGACGCGGCGTCGGTGCTCTCCATGCAGGCGCTGGTGCGCCGCATTCCCGTCTCCAAGGGACTGATCCGCGCCGCGGTGCTGCTCGCGCGGCTCACCCGCCCCGGCGACAAGGACGCACCGCCGTTCGTGCGGGAGTACGTGGAGTGGGGCGCCGGCCCGCGCGCGTCGCAGTATCTCGTGCTCGGCGCCAAGGCGCGCGCGGCGATGGCGGGGCGGCCCATGGCCGACCTCGACGACGTGCGCGCCGTCGCGCCATCGGTGCTCCGTCACCGCATCGTGACCAATTTTGCGGCCGAAGCCGCGGACCAGTCCGCCGAGGACGTGGTGCGGGAGCTCGTGGCCGGCAAGGCCTGGTTGGCTGGCCTCTGACTTGCCCTCCCCCGGGCGGGGGTGCCGGCGCGCGGCGCTGTTCGAGCCCGCACGCCGCCCCGCCCTCAACTCGCAAGACATTCCACAACCGCACCTTAGCTAGCCGGAGGCGACGCGCATGACGCGGCTTCGCGGAACCTTGGTGGCCGGGGCGATTGCGCTTTGCACGACCCTGTCGGTCGGCTGCGGCGATTCGACCGGCCCGGCGAACGGCAACCTCGCCGACCCCGCCGGGTTGAGCAACGACGTGCAGTCGCTGGCGACGCCGTTCGATGCACCGGCGTTTCGCGGCCTCGCCGCCCTGTCGGGCGGCACCACGCCGCTCACGCGTACCACCCGGCTCCTCGCGGCGCTCGCGCCCAATCGGCCGGTCCCGTCGGCCCGGGTGGAGGCCGCACGCAAGGCCACGTTCGCGCTGCGCGCGCTCCGGCCGTCGTTCGCGGCCGCGCCCGCCGGCCCCGGATCGGTGATTCCGTCCACGTACTGGGGCAAGGTGTACGTGTGGGACACCGGAACGAGCCAGTACGTCGAGGGGAGCGCCACCGGCGGCCCCGCCAACGGCGTGCGCTTCACCGTGTACGCGATCGATCCGATCACCGACCGGCCGGCGACGCCGCTGGTCGAGGTGGGCCACGTCGATCTGGTGGATCAGAGCACCAACAGCGAGTACAAGCTGGCCGTGCTGGTGGCCGACGGCAGCCTCACCGTCGCCGACTACCTCGTCACGGCCACCTCCACCGCGACCTCGTTCGCCGCGTCGGCCGCGGGCTATCTGACCGATGGGACCCATCGGCTCGACTTCGCCAATTCGGCGAGCGCGGGCCCCTCCCAGGTGCAGATCGACTACCAGCTCTCGCTCGACCAGCCCGCGGTCTCCGCGCGGCTCCAGGCGGCGCTCACCGGCGATCAGTCCAGCGCGCGGCTCGCGACGACGTTCACGGTGACGCGCGAATCCGAGGTCGTGGTGTTGACGGGCTCGCTCGTGCTCACCCAGACGCAGGCCGGCTACAGCGCCAGCGCGAACTTCGTGGTGACGGTGAACGGCGCGCAGTTCGCCACCATCACCGGCAGCTCACAGTCCGGCGGCACGACCACGTACACCTACACCGGTCCGTCGCGCGATCTTACGCAGGAGGAGCGGAATGCGCTCGAGCGGATGTTCGAGGCGACCGGCTCGTTGAGCGCGCTGGTGGACGCCGTCTTCGCGCCGATCGAGGAGATCCTGCAGACCGGCGATTCCTTCGGGGTTTGACGCCGCGTGAGCCGTCGCAAGCCGGGCAAGCAAGCAGATCGGAGGGCGAGCGCGCCCGGGGGCAGGACGGATGCCGTCCGGCCCACGGCCGCGCCGCCCACCTCCGCCGCGCCTGCAGACGCCCGCCGCACCTGGGAGGCGTCGGTGCTGGCCGTTGCGATCCGGTCACCCTCCCGTAACACCGCCTGAATCCTCGCCAAAACCTTTTCGCAACCCTTCCGTAGTGTCCGGGCGTCTAAGGGTCGGTCCTCCAGGTCCGGAGTTCCGGCGCTCACACCCACGAAGGAGATTGCGATGCGGAAGGGGATGGCTTGGGTCGCGGTGGCGTTCGCGCTGGCCGCATCGGGCGGTGCGACCACGACCGCGGCGGCACAGGACGCGGAGCAGAACCAGGCGATGTTCACCGTCGTGGTGAATCAGGTGTTCAACGGCGGCGATCTCGCGCTGGTGGACGATCTCGTCGCGAAGGACGTCACCAGCAACGGCTCCCCGCTCGGGCGCGACGGATTCAAGGCGATGGTGCAGGGACTCCGGGCCAAGAACCCCGGCTACAAGCTCGCGGTTGACGAGGTGGCGACCCAGGGCGACAAGGTGATCGGGCGCGTCACCGAGACCGATGCCGCGGGCACCCAGAGCCGCCTCGTGGTGTTCCGCATCAACGACGGCCAGGTGCAGGAGTACTGGAACCTGGCCGACGAGCCGGGGCTCCGGCGCCAGTTCGGGTTGGGCGACGGGGGCACGCGGCCAAGCGCGAGCGCCAACTAGCCGGCGTCCACGAGCCGCGATGCCATCGCCCCGCCGCACCTCGAGGTGCGGCGGGGCGATGCGCCTTCGTGGGGGGCGCGCTCACTGGGTCGACACGAAATCCACCTCGGGCGCGTCGCCGCACTTTTTCCAGACCAGCCGCACGTAGCCGTTCTGCCCGTCGAAGGTGCCCGCCGCGCGCAGCTCGCCGGCCCTGATCCGCTGCGGGGTATCGCCGCAGCTCGCGTCGTACTCGAGCGCCGCGGGGGTGGAGACGGTGAGCGAGAACGCCTCGGCGCCCCGCGACCAGGTGAACGAGCCCGCGACGGCGATGGAGCCGCCCGGGAGCGGCGTGTTGAGCAGCAGGCTCCCGCCCTGCGCGGGCGTGAATCCGATGGTCCACTGCGCCGTCACGTTGGCGTCGAGGTCGCTCAGCGAGCGGAGCACGCGAAGATCGTTGGTGAGCGTGAGCCCCGCCGTCGTGCCCGAGAGCGCGCGGGTGCCGTTCCGGATCACGGTGTAGGAGTCGTCGCCGTTCACGAATGCGTAGGACAAATCGGTGAGCTTGGCGGCGTACTCGAAGCCTGCCGTGGTCGTCGTCGGATCGCGGAGCTCGAGCTGGCCCCGCACCTCGACCTTGCCGCCGTGCACGTCGTCGTAGCTGCAGGGCGGCACGGTGAAGGTCCAAACGGCGCTGTCGGGCACGGCATCGGCGTCGCTGCTCGCCGCACTCGGGCTGGGGTCCACGCAGGGCGGCACGGCGGCGGCGGCCGCCGCCGCGAGGGCCCCCTGGCGTGGGTCGAACGGCACCACCGCGCCGCTCGGCGTGAGCGCCGCGACCGAGGTCTCGACCTCGTCGGCGAGCGTCGAGCCGATCGCCCGCTCCTGCGCGTTGGAGAGCGGTCCGGTGGCGTCGCCGCACGCCGCGAGCCCGGCGGCGAGCGCGACGGCGGCGTACCGGGCCGCCGCGAATGCTTTCCCTGCCATGTCTGTGGTCGCTCCTCGGCCCGCTACCGGGCGGCCGCGGGGCCTGGATTTGACGGGTCCCCGAACCGGGGTTAAGTCGGTCGGGAATCCTGCGAGCATAACCCCCGCGCCGGCGCCGGACAACGGCGCTTCCGGGCCGTTTGACGCTCGGTTGCTGCTGGCGCGGTACTCTGATGATTCCCCCATGCGCCGCCCCATGCACGCTCGCTACTTCCTCCGTACGCTGGGCCAGCCGGCGTTGTACGCGCCGAGCGGGGACCCGGTGCGCTTCCGGGTGAAGAAGCATCTGGCGCTCCTGGTGTACCTCGGGGTGGAGCCCCGGGCCGCGCTCCGGCGCGATCAGCTGGCTGACCTGCTCTGGTGCAGCGCGACCGCGTCCGAGGGGCGCCACTCGCTGGCCACGGCGCTCTCCGTGCTGCGGGCGCGGCTCGGGCGGGGCGCCTTCGAGACCACGCGGGACACGGTGCGCCTGGCCACCGACGCGCTGGAGGTGGATCTCGAGCGCCTGGTCCGGGGCGACGTGCTGGGGGATGACGTCACGCCGCCGCTCCAGGTGGACGCGTTCCTCGGCGGGTTCGAGGTTCCCGACGCCGAGGAGTTCCTCCGCTGGCGGGACCGCCAGCAGGCCACTTTCCTGCCGCACATCGTGACCGGCCTGGGGCGGCAAATCGACCGGTGCCGTCGTACGGCCGATTCGCGGGAGATGGAGCGGCTGGCCGACCGGCTCCTGGCGCTGGACCACCTGAGCGAGGAGGCCATCCGGGCCAAGATGGAGTCGCGGGCGTTCGCGGGCGACCGGCTCACGGCGCTCCGGGTGTACGAGGAGTGGCGGGAGGAGCTTCAGCGGGAGTTGGGGGCGGTGCCGTCGGACCTGGTGGAGGGGATCGCGGTGCGGCTGCGGCGCCGCGGGTGGGAGCGGACGACCAAGACGCACATTCCGAGCGTGCCCACGGATCAGTGGCGGGACCGGCCGTTCATCGGGCGTCGCAACGAGTACCGGGTGCTTTACGAGGCCTGGGAGCGGAGCCGGGACCACCAGCCGACGCACGTCCTGGTGCGGGGCGACTCGGGGATCGGCAAGACCACCATCGTGGAGCGGCTCTCGACGGCAGCGGGGCTGGAGGGGGCGAGCGTCGCCCGGGTGCAGTGCTACGAGCTGGACCGGGAGATCCCCTACGCGGCGGTGACGGCGCTGGTGCTGGGGCTGCTGACGCGGCCGGGGGCGTCGGCGACGCCGCCGGAGGCGCTGGCGGAGCTCTCGCGGACGGTGCCGGAGGTGCGGCACCGGTTCCCGTCGATTCCGCCGTCCATCGACAGCCAGGGCGAGAGCGCGCGGGTGCGTCTGGCGGAGGCGTTCCACCAGCTGGCGCTCGCGATCGCGGAGGAGCACCCGGTGATCCTGGTGGTGGACGACATGCACCTGGCGGACGACGCCAGCCTGGCGGTGCTGCACCTGGTGCTCCGCCGGGCCCAGGGCCAGCCGATCATGGTGGTGCTGACGATTCGGCCGGGGGAGCTGGGCCAGGCACCCACAGCGTCCCGCCTGCTCGAAAGCGCTCTCCCACTCAGGTTCCGTGCTATTGAACTGTTACCACTTGGCGAGGCTGATGCCTTCGAGCTCATTGCATCGCTCATCGGGCCACGCGGAAGAGGACCGACAGGCGCCACCCGTCACGCGATCCTCGAGGCAGCCCGCGGGTTTCCGATGGTTCTGGAACTGCTCGTCAAGGACTGGCAGACAAACGATCGGCGGTCTCTCGCGCTCGCTCTAGGCGCGATGACCGCCGAGTTGGGGGGTGCGCGGGTAATGGACGCGGCAGGATCCTACGAACACATCTTCGCGCGGCTCTGCAGATCGCTCGATGATACCACCCAGAGCGTCCTCAATCTCGCTGCGCTGCTGGGGAGGCGCCTCAACACAATCGAGATGTACTCGCTGGTCGATCTAGGCATCGGAGATACGATGACTGGGCTCACACGACTCACGCAGCTTCGCGTACTGCGCGAAAGTGGGGAGGGGCTTGAGTTCATCAATGAGCTCGTAAGGGCATGTGCGTATCGCAGTGTCCCCTCGCCAGTACGGAAA
>DASSOD010000096.1:0-10058 GCA_035700905.1 Gemmatimonadales bacterium
CTTCGATCAGGGAGACCGCGAGCTGTTCGAGGGCTTGGCGGCGAGTGCCGCGATCGCCCTGCGGAACGCGCAGCTCCACACCGCCGACAAGCGCGCCCGCGACCTCGCCGCGCTGCTCGAGATCAGCCGGGAGATCGCGTCCACGCTGGACCTGGACCGCGTACTCCGGACCGTGGTCAACGCCGCGGCGCGGGCCTTCAGCTTCGATCGGGGCGCGATCGGGGTGTATGACAGCGGCGCCTGCGAGATCCGCGCGATCGCGGGGCAGGAGACGGTGGATCCCAAGAGTGCCGCGGTTCAGGACCTGGCGGTCCGCGCCGGCTGGGCGGCGGGGCGCGGCGAGCCGTTCTATCTGGCCGACCGCAGCGAGCCCGCCAGCGACGCCGAGCGCACCTTCGTCACGATCTTCGGCCAGGACCTCGAGACCGCGGGCGTCGGCAGCGCGCTCTACCTGCCGCTCCGGGACGAGGAAGGGATCGTGGGCGTGCTGGTCTTCGAGGCGGAGCGGCCCGACTTCGCCGGAGAGACCCAGCGCGAGCTGGCCACCATTCTCGCGAACCAGGCCACCGTCGCCCTCCGGAACGCGCAGCTCTACGCCCGCGTGCCGCTGGGCGATGCGCTGGGCCTCCTCACCGAGAAGAAGCGGGCGCTGCTCGCGATCCCGCGCCGGCGCCGGCTCATCATCGCGGGCGTGGCGGCCGCGGTGATCGCGGCGCTCACGCTGATCCAGTGGCCGCTGCGGGTGGTGGGCGCCGCGCCGGTGTTCCGCGCGAACGGTCGCGCGGAGGTCCGCGCGCTGGTGCCGGGCATCGTGGAGCGCGTGCTGGTACACGAGGGAGCGACGGTGCGGCGCGGCGCGCCGATCATGCAGCTCCGGGATGCCGAGCTGCGTGCCGAGCGCGCGTCCGTGGCCGGATCGGCCGACGCCGCCGAGCGCGCGGCGGCCCAGGCGTCGAGCCGGGGCGACGCGGCCGAGGAGCGGCTGCAGCGCATCCGGGCCGAGGCGCTCAGGCAGGAGCAGGCGGTGCTCGACGAGCAGGTGGCCGCGACGCTGATCCGCTCCCCGGTGGACGGCGTGGTGCTCACCCAGCGCCCCGAGGACCGGCTCGGGGCCAAGCTCGACGCGGGCGACCTGGCGGTCCTGGTCGGCCGCACCGATTCCCTGGAGCTCGAGTTCGGGGTGGATCAGCGCGACATCGGGCGAGTCCGGACGGGGCAGGAGGTGCGGCTCCGCGTCGCGTCGCTGCCCCAGCGGACGTTCGGCGGGCAGGTCACGTCCATCGGCGAGATGGCCCCGGACAGCGTCGGCGAAGCCCGGTTTCCCGTGCGAGCGGTGGTGCCGAACCCCGACGGGCTGCTCCGTCCGGGGATGGCCGCCTACGCTCGCGTCCTCACGGCGTCGGCGTCGGTGGCGGGTCGGGTGCTGCGCGAGCCGATTCGGCAGGCAAGGCTTCTCTGGTGGAGGATCTGGTCATGAGGCTCCTGCTCGCGGCCGCGACGGCCGCCGCGGCGCTCGGCTGCGGCAGCGCGGACTCCTCGATGCCCCCGCAGGCGGTGGCGGCGACCGCGGCCGGCGGGGCCGCGCCTCCCGCCGGGGCGATCGTCGTCGATACCGCCACCGTGGATCTGCCGCTCGCGCTGCCGTCCCATCTCTACGTGGAGCACGATGCCGTAGTCGCCGCGCGATCGTCCGGGGTCGTGGAGAGCGTGCTGGCGGATCTCGGGACCCGGGTCGAGGCCGGCCAACTGCTGGCGAAGCTGGAGAGCGCGGACCAGGAGATCGCGCTCGATCAGGCCGAGGAGGCGCGCAGCAACGACGCGCGGGTGGCCGCGCGGGCGCGCGAGATGACCCGAGCCGGGGCCATCACCGTGGCGGACTCGGAGCAGGCGGAGACCAAGCTCCACCAGGACGAGCTCGCGGTTCGAAAGGCGCGGCGCGACCTCGAGCTCACGCGCATCACGGCGCCGTTCGCGGGGGTGGTCACCGAGCGGACCGCCCGCCCCCGCCGGCTGGTGAGCCCCGGCGACACGCTCTTCCGGGTGACCGCCACGGCGCCGCTCCTCGCGCGCGTGCGGGTGCCCGAGGGATCCACGGACCACGTTCGCATCGGGGCGCCGGCCCGGGTGATTGCGCTCAACGGCGCCGGGGCCGCGGCGAAGGTGATCCGCGCGTCGCCCGCGATCGACGCGGCGAGCGGCACGCGCGAGGTCGTGCTGGAGCTGGCGAAGGGGTCATCGCTGGAGCCGGGCGCGACCGTGACGGTTCGACTGGGAAGCGAGCGGAGGCGCGTGGTGGCGGTGCCGCGGGACGCCCTGGGCGAGGATGGCTACGCCCTGGTGTGGGAGAGCGGACGCACGGCACTCCGCGCGGTCACCATCGGCGCCGACCTGGGGGACGGCCGGGTCGAGGTGTTGAGCGGGCTCGCGCCGGGCGAGCGGATCGTGCGCGGCGGGGGCGCCAGGTGAACCCCAGGCCGCGCCTGCGCGGCGACCTCGTCGTGCTGGAGCAGACCTACCGCGGGCAGCAGAGCTACGTCGTCAAGGATCCAACCACCCACAAGTACTTCCGCTTCCGCCCAGTCGAGCTCTACGTCATCCAGTCGTTCGACGGCCAGCACACTCCCACCGAGATCGCGGAGCAGCTGCAGGCGGACGGCCTGCGCGTTTCGCCGGGCGCGGTGGCGGGCTTCGCGCAGCGGCTCTCGAGCATGGGACTGCTGGAGCGCTCGCTGGCGGAGCGTACGACGCTGGAGCTGGAACGGCTCCGCGCCCAGCGCCACCAGCGGCGCGCGCTGTTCCGGGGCGAGCTCCTGCGCATGCGCTTCTCCGCCGGCGACCCCGACGTCGCGCTCACGCGGCTGATGCCGTACCTCCGCTGGTGCTTTTCCCGGCCGTTCGTCGCGGTGTCGGTGGCCCTCTTCGCCTCGTACTTCCTTATTCTCGGCCTCGCATGGGGCGATCTCCGCACCGCCGCGGTGGCGCTCTACTCGCCGAGCGCGATCACCCTGGGCACGATTCTCCTCATCTGGGCGACGCTGGCCGTGATCATCATCTTTCACGAGCTGGGGCACGCCTTCACCTGCAAGTACTTCGGCGGCGCGGTGCACGAGATGGGGTTCATGATGCTGTACTTCCAGCCCGCGTTCTACTGCAACGTGAACGACGCCTGGAGCTTCCCGGAGCTGCGCGCGCGGCTCTGGGTCACGGCAGCCGGCACGTGGGTGCAGTTGATCCTCGCCGCGCTCGGCGCGTGGGTGTGGCTCACCACCGTTCCGGGCACGCTGATCTCGGAGATCGCGCTCGCGGCGGTGATCACCGGCGGGATCACCAGCGTGCTCACGAACATGAATCCATTGCTCCCGCTGGACGGATACTTCGCCCTTTCCGACTGGCTCGAGATCCCCAACCTGCGGCTCCGCGCCCGGGAGTACTTCGGCTGGGCGGTGCGGCGCCACGTGCTCCGGCTCGACGCGCCGGAGCCGGCGGTGTCCGACCGCGACCGCCGCGTGTTCCTCATCTACGGCGCGTGCGCCGCCCTCTACATCGGCGCGCTCTTCGCGATCCTGGGCTCCTTCCTTCTGGGATGGACGGGCCGAGTGTTCGGGGTGCTGGGCACCGCGGTCGCGGTCGGGGGCATCCTGCTCCTCGCGCGCGGATTCATCCGCACCTGGTTCCGCACCGTCCGGCTCGCGATCCGGACGCACCGCGCGGCGCTGCGCGGCCACCGCTGGACCCGGCGCGCCGGGCTGGTCGCGCTCGCTGCCCTGCTCGTGCTGCTGGTCGTGCCCTGGTGGATCACGGTCCGGGGGCCGTTCAGGGGGATGCCGGCGGACACGCGCGCGCTGGTGGCGCCCGACAGCGCGGTCGTGGTGGACGTGCCGGCGCGCGAGGGGATGCTGGTGGACCCGGGCGCGCCGGTGCTCCGGCTTCGGAGCCTGGCGCTCGACCGGCGCCGGGTCGAGGCGCTCAGAGCCGTGGACTCGCTGGGCGCGGAGGAGGATCGCGCCCGGGCGCGGGGCCAGAGCGCCGAGGCGGAGCACCTGGCGGCGAGCCGCGCGGCCGCGGGGGCCAGCCTCGCGGCGCTCAACGAAGCGGCCGGCGCCTTCACCCTGCGCGCGCGCGAGCGGGCCCTCGTGCTTACGCCCAGGCCCGAGCGGCTGCTCGGCCGGCGGGTCGAGCTGGGCGACACGCTCCTGCTGCTGGGCGACCCGGATTCGCTCGAGGTGCGGATCGCGCTGGCGGACGGGGGCGCGCCGCTGGTCGGACCGGGGGCCGCGGTGCGGCTCGTCTCCTTTGCGGACGCGGCGCATCCGCTCGCCGCGATGGTTCGCGCCACCAGCGCGGCCGCGCCTGCCCGGGGCGCCGCCCCCGCGGTCGAGGCGCGGGTCCGGGTGGCGAGCGGGCCGGCGTGGCTGCCCGGCGCGACCGGCGAGGCGAGCGTGCGACTCCGCCGGACCAACCTGCTCGGCGCGCTCTGGTGGGGCCTCCGCAAGCGGGTGCGGCCCGATCTGCTCCTCTGAGGCGAGCGGGCTCATCCGAGGAGAGCGGCGTGGCGCGAGACATCCAGGCGACGGTGCAGCAGGCCATCGGCCAACGTTACGCGATCGAGCGGCAGCTCGGGCGCGGCGGCGGCGCGTACGTGTTCCTCGCGAGGGACCCGGGCGGCCGCACCGTCGCGCTTAAGGTGTTGCGCCCCGAGCTGTTGACGGGCGTCGCGGCCGACCGGTTCCTCCGCGAGATCCGGCTGGCGGGTCAGCTCCAGCATCCCCACATCGCGCCGCTGCTCGACTCGGGCGAGGCGGGGTGGGTGATCTACTACACCATGGCGTACGTCGAGGGCCCCTCGCTCGCGCACCGGCTGGCGCAGGCGGGCCCGCTCCCGATCGACGAGGTGCTGCGGGTGGCCGGCGACGTGCTCGCGGCGCTGGAGTACGCCCATGGGCAGGGCGTGGTGCACCGGGACGTGAAGCCGGACAACGTGATTCTGTCCCCCGCCGGCGCGGTGCTGCTCGACTTCGGGATCGCGAGGGCGATCGAGACTACGGCGGCCGAGCAGCTCACGCGGTCCGGGATGACGCTCGGCACCTCCACGTACATGAGCCCCGAGCAGGTGCAGGGAAGCCGCAGCCTCGACGCGACCACCGATCTCTACGCGCTCGGCTGCGTGCTGTTCGAGTGCCTGGCGGGCCGCCCGCCGTTCGCGCACTCGAACGAGATGGTGGTGCTGCGACAGCATCTGCTCGAGCCGCCGCCGGACGTGCGGACGCTCCGGCGGGAGGTGCCGGCGGCGCTCGGAGGCGCGATTCTCCGAGCCATGGCCAAGCAGCCCGGCGACCGCTGGCCCTCAGCGGCGGCAATGTGGGCGGCCATGCAGGCCGCGTGAGGCGTCCGGCCCCTTCCCCGCGGCGAGCGTGCTATTATTAGCCGTCCGCTCCTGTCGGCCCCCGAAGGACACGCCGTGAGTGACATTCTCCTAGGCGATACGCTGGAACGGCTGCGCGTAACCCTCGCCGGCCGCTACGAGCTCGACCGCGAGCTCGGGCGGGGCGGGATGGCGGTCGTGTATCTGGCGCGGGACCCCCGGCACGGCCGCCAGGTCGCGATCAAGGTCCTCCGGCCCGAGCTGTCGGCATCGCTCGGCGCGGATCGCTTCCACCGGGAGATCAAGCTCGCGGCCCAACTGCAGCACCCCAACATCCTCCCGCTCTACGACTCGGGCGAGGCCGAGGGGCTCCTGTTCTACGTCATGCCGTACGTGGAGGGCGAGTCGGTTCGCGGCAAGCTCGACCGGGAGAAGCAGCTCGGCATCGAGGAGGCGATCCAGATCATCCGCGAGGCCGCGGACGCGCTGGGGTACGCCCACGGTCAGGGCGTGGTGCACCGCGACATCAAGCCCGAGAACATCCTGCTGAGCGGCGGCCACGTGCTGGTGGCCGACTTCGGCATCGCGCGCGCCGTGGGCGATGCGGGCGGGCAGCGGCTGACCGAGACCGGCATGGCGGTCGGCACGCCGTACTACATGAGCCCGGAGCAGGCGATGGGCGGGGCGGTGGACGGCCGCAGCGACGTCTACAGCCTGGGGTGCGTGTTGTACGAGCTGCTCGCGGGCGCGCCGCCGTTCACGGGGCCGTCGGCGATGGCGATCCTCGCGCGGCACTCGCTGGAGAACGTGCCGAGCCTGCAGATCGTGCGGCAGTCGGTGCCGGACGACATCGAGGCGATCATCCATCGCGCGCTGTCGAAGGTGCCGGCGGACCGGTTCCGCACGATGCAGGAGTTCTCCGATGCGCTGAAGGAGGCGGACTACTCTCGGGTGAGCCGGCGGACGGCCGCGCGGCCGATCCCCACGCACGAGATCACGGTACTGCGCCCGAAGGCGCCCGCGTGGCGCCGGCCGGCCCTCGCGGGCGCGGCGGTGGCGGGGCTCGTCGCGCTCGGCGTCGCCGGATATTTCGGACTGCACCGCCGCGCGGGGGGCGCGACCGGCGCCGACGCGTCGGGCGAGGACCCGAAGCGCATCGCCGTGCTCTACTTCCAGAATCGGATCGGCGGGCAGGATTCGCTGCAGTACCTCGCCGACGGCCTCACCGAGACGCTGATCCACGAGCTCGGCGCGGTGAAGGGCCTCCAGGTGATCTCGCAGAACGGCGTCGCGCCCTACCGGCACACTCCGGTCGCGCCGGACAGCATCGCGCGCGCGCTCCGGGTGGGGACGCTGGTCTCGGGCACGGTGGCGCAGGACGGGGCGCGCCTCCGGGTGAACGTGGCGCTGGTGAACGCCGCGAACGGCACCGAGATCGCGAGCAGGACGATCGAGCGGCCGCGCGCGGAAGTGTTCGAGCTGCAGGAAGACCTGGCGAAGGAGGTCTCGATCTTCCTGCGCCAGCGCCTGGGGCAGGAGGTAGAGCTGCAGCAGAGCAAGCTCGGAACCACCAACACCGGCGCGTGGACGCTGCTCCAGCAGGCCGATCAGCTCACCAAGGAAATCGATCCGCTGCTCACGGCGGGCGACACGGCGGGCGCCGCCCGCCACCTCGCCCGCGCCGACACGTTGCTCGGTCAGGCGGAGGCGGCCGACCGGCAGTGGGTCACTCCGATCGTTCGGCGCGGCTGGATCGCGTACCGCGAGCTGGACCTCGTCGGGACGTTCGACAAGGGCTACTACTCCTCCTGGATCCAGCGGGGGATGGAGCACGCCGAGCGGGCGGTCAAGCTCAAGCCGGGCGACGCCGACGCGCTGGAGCTCCGGGGCACGCTGGAGTACTGGAAGTGGCTGCTCAACCTGGAGCCGGACCAGGTCCGCGCCTCGCAGCTCCTCACCGCCGCCCAGGCGGACCTCCGGGCGGCGGTTGCGGCCAACCCGACGGCGGCGACGGCGTGGACGTGGCTCAGCCACATGCTCATGGGGCAGAACCAGACGGCCGAGGCCAAGCTCGCCGCGCTCCGGGCCTACGATTCCGATCCCTATCTCTCGTCGGCCAAGCAGACGGTCTGGCGGCTGTTTCAGAGCTCGCTAGACCTGGAGGACGCGCAGGAGGCCAACCACTGGTGCCAGGAGGGCCAGCGCCGCTTCGGGGACTATTATCGGTTCACCGAGTGTCAGATCTGGCTCTACGCCCTCAAGGGGCAGAAGCCGGATATCGCCAACGCCTGGCGTCTGCTGGACGAGTACGTGAAGCTCGCGCCGCCCAGCGCCAAGGAGTGGCGGCACCTGTACGGGCAGATGCTGGTGGCGATCGCGCTGGCGCGCGCCGGCCTCGCCGACAGCGCCAAGGCGGTGGCGACCCGCTCCGAGGGCGACGCGCAGGTGGACCCGACCCGGGATCTGACGCAGCTCGAGGCCGTGGTTTACGTGCTGCTGGGCGACCGAGACCGCGCCCTGCAGCTTCTGAGCACCTACGTGGCGGCGAACCCGCAGCTTCGGGCGGGCATGGCGAAGGATCAGACCTGGTGGTTCAAGGAACTCCGCGCCGATTCGCGCTATCAGGCGTTGATCGGGACCCCCACCGCATCCCGATAGCACCCTAACCACAAGCACCCTCACGACTTCTCCCGCTGCGCTCACTCCGGGCCGGGAAGGTGCGCGCCGGATCTGGATGCGGGTGCGGGGTGCTGGGCTCGATCGGGTGGCCGTACCGGCGACAGTATCGACAGAGTGCCGGTGGTGTGTTATTTCTGTACGTCGAATTTCCCGCTGGAACTTTAGCTCGCTGGACAAGCGAAGGAGCGCGGCATGGCGCGCCGGAGTTTAGGGTTGTGCTTGGTGGTGTGTACCGTGGTCATCGGCGCGTGCTCGGACCAGTCGGAGCCCGGCCCCTCGGGGCCGCGGGTCGAGGCGGCTGGCGGCAGACCTAGCACGAACGACTGCGACTTCAACGGACTCAACTCACTGATATCCCAGTTCTTCACGTCGAATACCAATAAGCAGGCCGCCAGCGCGGCTGTGGATCTGATGGTCTCGGCAGGAGCCCAAAACGAAGGCGCCATTGACCCGGGCTTCGCGGTGTTGGGGGAGATTTCCAAGGCGGTGCACGCGAACGCCACCGGCAGCTTGACGACCGGCGCGACGCTCGCGGCCGAAGTGATCAAGTGCATGTACGCACCGTCGGTCGTGAATCGGGACAGCCTGCAGAACCTCGCCACCAACGTGTTTCCGATCTCGCTGTCGCGGAGCGGCCAAGGGGCCTTCGAGGTTCGCGGGCCCAGTGACGGTTACGATGTCATTCAGTCGTATCATTCGCCGACGGGCACCGTGCTCTCGGCCATCGCGCCGCCCAACACGTCTACGACCTGGGGCCAGATCATCGGCAACACGGGGAATCACCCGGTGCTGATTTACGGCCATCCGCTAACCGATGATCCGACCGGATACGACTGGGCGTTGATCCGGCCGGACGCGACCTTCAACCCGTACGCGATCGTTGCGCTATGCTCAATCGAAGGTGGCGCAACGGACATGGTGAACGAGTCGAGCGTCGGCACACTCGCGTTCGTGGATCCGGACCCAGCGACGGTTGGGAGCATGTGCGACTCGAAGTCGTCGTTCGAGGTTTCGAGCGGGTCGGCCGCCATTCGCATGCTGGGCAGTCTGCTGCGCGTCGGGGCTCACGCGTTGGCCCCCGCACCGCTTCATGCGACCACGATGATGTTCAACCCGGGCCTGGGCGGGGCCGCGGGTGGCGCGCGCAGCAAGTTCAAGGTCAAGGACCTCACGGCCGGTGTGACGCTGACGTTTGCGTCGGTGCCGAGCACTGTGAAGGTGAATGCGCCGTTCTCCTTCACTGTCACCGCAAGCGACGGGAGCAGCGGCGTGAATGGAGTCTGCATCGCGATCACCGGCGTCAACAACAACGGCACGCCCACCGAGGTGGTCGGCCCGCACAATTGCGAGGTGAGCTTGCCCGGCGTTACATCCAGCACGCCGACCTCGGTGACCCAAACGGTGAATGGGACCGCAGGCATCGCAACCTTCTCCGGTGTCAGCGTCACCAAGACGGGCGCGCTGATCCTGCAAGCCAACGGGGCCGTGGACGGGCGCGGCGCCATCAGGGTGGCGCAAGGGGTGTCCAAGAAGCTCAACGTGAAGCCCTGAGCGCTCCGGTATGGGCAAGTGAAGAAGCGGGCGGCTCGATGTGAGCCGCCCGCTTCGTTTCGGCGTGGACCGAGCTCAGCCGCGGAGAGAATCCGTTGAGCCAAGCCGCAGCCAAGCGCGCCGCTACGCTCGCGCCCCGAGCCGTCGCACGTCCGCCATCACCCGCCTGAGCGCGCGGCCATCGCGCACGGCGATGAAGATGGTGTCGTCGCCGGCGATCGTGCCCGCCACCTCGGGCCACGCGAGCCGGTCCACCGCCACCGCCACCCGGTTGGCCTCGCCCGGCGCCGTATGCACCACGATGAGATGCTCGCCCACCGGGTCCATGGCGAGCACGCCGTCCGCGATCCGCTGCTCGTCCGGATCCGCGGCGCGCGGGCGCTCGCGCGGCGCCCGGCGATAGGCGCCGTCCACCTTGATCAATCCGAGCGCTGCGATGTCCCGGCTCACCGAGGACTGCGTCACG
>DASSOD010000097.1:0-2407 GCA_035700905.1 Gemmatimonadales bacterium
CGGGGCTCCCCTGGACCCGAGTCGCGCCGTGCTTCCCCTTCGCGAAACGCACCTTTCCGACCAGGAGGTAGTCCACCCCCAGCTCCCGCGCGATCTGCTGGGGCGACTTGGGGGTGTGGCGGTACTCGTTGGAGCTGTTGGACGCGATGACCTCGAGGCCGGGCATTACCATCAGCTTGCCCCGCACCGCGTCGGTGACGCCGTCGGCGAAGTACGCGTCCGCCGAGTCGCCCAGGTTCTCGAACGGGAGCACCGCGATGCGCTTGGCGCCCGAGGCTTCGCCCTCGGATCCGCCGTGCGTGCGCCGCCAGGCGAAGAGCAGCCCGAGCCCGATGGCGAAGCCGAGCGCGAGGGTGATGGCGGCGGTAGGAATGCGGCGCTTGTGGTGGAGCGCCGGCGCCGCGGCCGGTGGGGCCACCTTGACCGATGGCGGGATGGCCGGCGGTGTGGTGGGGCCCGAGACGCCAACGTCGCCTGCGCCGCCGCCGGGCTCGGGAACGACGCGCGGAGTGTGGGTCACGAGCGTCGGAGCGGGCGTAGGCGCGGTGACGGACGCCTGCAGCGCCTGGGCGAACTGCCCGGCGGAGGCGAAGCGGTCGGCGGGCGCGCGGGCGAGCGCCTTCTGCACCGCCTGCTCCAGGTGAGCGGGAACGGTCTCGCGCAGCTCCCGGAGCGGGCGCGGGCTCTCGGTGAGCCGGCGCATGAGGATCACCTGCGCGGTGGGCCCGGTGAACGGCGGCTCGCCCGCGAGCATCTCGTAGAGCACCGCGCCGAGCGAGTACATGTCGGTGCGCGGATCGAGCCCGCGATCGCCCGCGGCCTGCTCCGGGCTCATGTACGCCGGCGTGCCCACGGCCATCCCCGTCTGGGTGAGCCGCTCGTCGGCGCCGATCGCGCGGGCGATGCCGAAGTCGGCCACGAGGGTCGAGCCGTCGCGGGTGAGCAGGATGTTCTCGGGCTTGATGTCGCGGTGCACTACCCCGTGCTGGTGCGCGTAGTCGAGCGCGCGGGCGGCCTCCCGCGCGATCTGGACCGCGTCTTCCACCGGAAGCTGGCGCTCGCGGCGGAGCCGGTCGCGCAGCGATTCACCCTCGACGTACGGCATGGTGAACCAGAGCTGCTCCGGCGCGTCCGCGCCGGCTTCCACTCTCCCCGAGTCGAGCACGGTGAGGATGTGGGGGTGTTGCAGCCGGGCGGCGAACCGGATCTCGCGCTGGAACCGCTCAGGGCCCAGGCTCGCCGCGAGCTCCGGGTGGAGCACCTTGAGCGCGACCGGCCGGTCGTGCTTCAGGTCGTGCGCGAGGAACACCGTGGCCATGCCGCCGCGGCCGAGCTCGCGCTGGAGCGTGTAGCTCCCGGTCAACGCAGCCTGAAGCTGGGTGCGCAGGTCGGGCAAGTTGCGCGCAGGTCCGGGTGAGAGGAGTGGGCCGGCGGCGCCGGCGCCCTCAAGCATATCCGGGAGCCGAGTAGAGGGCCAGAGTTGGGAGCCGATCGAGACACACCGCGCTCGCCGAATGACCCGCGCCTGCCGTGAGTGTGGTCACCTCCAATCGCCGTACGGGCCGGTACGTTACCCGGCCTGCTTCGAGCCTGGGCAACCGGCGCGGCGCAGGACCCATCGCCCAACGGCGCACGATCGTGGCGTGCTCCACGGCCGGCGCAAGATTCTTTCATTCCGAGCTCGAGAGTGAGTGCACCATGAAGACACAGAAGAACACCGAATCGCGCGCGCGGCCCGGCACGGTCGTCGGACTCTTCACCGATCAGCCCCGTGCCGAACAGGCCATTCGGGACTTGAAGGACGCCGGGTTCTCCGATTCGCAGATCGGCATCCTAATGAAGGATCGCGACGAGCAGCGCCGCATGGCCGAAGAGACCGGCAGCAAGGCCGGCGAGGGCGCGGCGGCCGGCGCCATCGGCGGCGGCCTCGTAGGCGGCGTGCTGGGGCTGCTCGCCGGTGTGGGCGCGCTGGCGATTCCGGGCGTGGGCCCGCTCATCGCGGGCGGCGCCCTCGCCTCGACGCTCGCCGGCGCCGGGATCGGCGCGGCGGCCGGTGGCCTGATCGGCGCACTGGTCGGGATGGGCATTCCCGAAGAGGAGGCCCGCTACTACGCGGAGGGCGTGCGGGAGGGCGGCATTCTGGTCACGGTGAATGCCGGGAACCGCGCCGCCGAGGCCCGCGAGATCCTGCGCGCCGCCGGCGCCGACTTCGGCCGCGGCGTGACGACCGCGACACCGGCCATGCGCACGGAGCAGGAGAGCCTCGAGCTGCGCGAGGAGGAGCTTCGGACCAGCACCGAGCAGGTGGAGACCGGTGAGGTTCGCGTCCGGAAGGACGTGGTGAGCGAGGACCGCACCATAGACGTGCCGGTGACGCGCGAGGAGGTCGTGATCGAGCGGACCCCGG
>DASSOD010000098.1:0-9024 GCA_035700905.1 Gemmatimonadales bacterium
GCGAGGCCCCGGATGCCGCACTGGTCGTGCTCTTCGGGCATCCCCGGCTCGCGGCGGAGATTCCGGGCGACGCCCCCGTTCTCCTCGCCTGGCATCGCCAGCGAATGATGCAGGAGGCCGCGGCCCGCTGGATCGCAGCCCGCACCTGAGCCGGATCAGCCCGCGGCCGTGATCCGCCGGATCCGCGGCAGCAGCAGGTACGCCGGGAGCCCGAGGAAGAAGGTGAGCAGGAAATACGAGGCGAACCCGAGCCGCTCCGCGAGCACGCCGGACGCGACGCCCGCCGCCGACCGGCTGAGCGCGTAGAGCGCGCTCAGCACCGCGTACTGCGTGGCCGCGTAGCGCCGCTCGCACACCGACATGAGAAACGCGAGAAACGCCGCGGTGCCGAGCGCCGCCGCGAAGTTCTCGAACACGGCCACCCCCGCGATGAGCGGCTTGCTGGGCGCGGCCGCGGCCGCGGCGGCGTAGCCCAGGCTGGAGAGGAGTTGCACCAGCCCCAGCATCCAGAGCCCCCGAAAGATCCCCAGGAGCGTCGCCAGCACGCCGCCCAGCGTCGCCCCCAGCAGCGTGGCGACGAGCCGCGCGGTCGTGAGCGCGGCGATCTCGCCCAGCGAGAAGCCCCGCTCGACCCAGAACGGCTTGGTCATCGGCTCCATCGCCGAGATATCGAGCTTGAAGAGCAGCGCGAAGACCACGATGACCCACACCTCGCGCCGCCGCAGGAACGCCAGCATCGGCTCGGCGAGCGAGGCGGGCGGTGCGCGCTTCTCCTGCGCGGGCGGCAGCGCGAACGCGCCCAGCGCGAGCAGCGCGAAGAGCGCCGCGCCCCAGCCGAACGCCGGGGGCCAGCCGCTGCGCGCCGCGATCCAGACCAGGAGCGCGCTCGAGACGAAGCTCGCGCCGCGATAGGCCGCGATCCGCACCGAGTTCGCCACGCCCAGCTCGCGCGTGGTGGTGGACTCGATGGTGTAGGCGTCGATCGCGATGTCCTGCGTCGCGGAGAGCGTCACCAGAGTGACGAGCGCCGCCCCGAAGGCGAGCGGCCGCGCCGTCGGGTCCACCGCGCCGAACGCGAACGTCACCCCCGCGAGCAGCACCAGGCACCCGCGAATCCACGCGCGCCGGCTCCCGTACCGATCCACCAGCGGAGACCAGAGGAACTTGAGCGCCCACGGGAGCGAGGCGCCGGTGGCGAGCCCGATCTCCGCCAGACTCACGCCGCGCGCGGCGAGGAATACCGGGATGGTCTCGTTGAACAGGAAGTACGGCAGTCCGGACGCGACCGAGAGCGCGCCGAGCCACGCGAGCCGGACGGGGAGCGAGGCCCCGTTCACCGGCGCAGGAAGAACAGATAGATGAGAGCGGCGACCAGCCCGACCGCGAGCCCGACGATGGTGGGCGAGGGGCGGAAGTCCTCGGGAAGCAGCGCGGCGCGCGGCTTGGGCTTGAGGTGGATCTCGACGGGCGGCTCGGGTGCGGGGGGCTCGGGCCCGGACGCGGGCTCAGCCTCGGCCGCCGAAACGTCTTCCGGGCCGGCGGCGGGCGCCGGCGCAGCGGGCACGGCGACGGGCATCGTGTCGTCGATGTCGCCCCGCTCGGGCGGATCGTACACCCGGTACTCCACGCCGCCGGTGCCGTCGGCCGCGGGCAGCCCCTCGCCCTCGAAGCGGGCGATCACGACGGTGATGTTGTCGGGGCCGCCGCGGCCGTTGGCGATGTCGATGAGCCTGGAGCACGCCTCCGCGATGTCGCCGCTCTCGCCCAGCACCCCCGCGATCTCGTCGCGCCGCACCTGGCCGCTCAGGCCGTCGGAGCAGATCACCAGCTGGTCGCCCCGGCGGAGCGGCTGCCAGGTGACGTCCACCTTCACCTTCGGGTCCGGGCCGAGCGCCTGGAGGATGATGTTGCGGCGCTCGCTGTGCTCCGCTTCCTCCTCGGTGAGCTCGCCCGCGTCCACCAGGCGCTGGGTGAGCGACTGGTCCTTGGTGAGCTGGATGACCTCGCCGCCGCGCGCGAGATAGCCGCGGCTGTCGCCGATCTGCGCCACGTAGAGGTTCGCGCCGTAGACGCCCGCGACGGTCGCGGTGGTGCCCATGCCGCGGACCTCGGGGTGCTCGCGGGCGAAGGCGTGAATCTGATCGTTGGCCCGCTCCAGCGCCTCGCGGATGCGATAGGCGAAGCGTTCCTCGGAGCCGTCGGGATCCTCGGTCCAGACCGACGCGAGGTGGTGATAGATGCTGTCCGCCGCCATGCGGCTCGCGATCTCGCCGGCCGCGGCGCCGCCCATTCCGTCCGCCACGAGAAACAGCGAGCCGCGCGGGCCCACCACGTGGTCGCGCACCTCCGGGCGGAGGCTGGCGTTCCGCGTGGACAGGTCGGCGACGAGGAAGGTGTCCTCGTTGTGGTCCCGGGTGCGGCCGAGGTCGCTCTTGCCGTACACCGAGACCCGCACCGGACTGGGGCTCTCCCGAGCCTCTGCAGCAGCCATGGACCGGGCAATCTACGGATCCGCGACGGCGCGCGTCAACGCCGTCTTGGCGTAACTTGCAGCCGCCGTGTACCTTGCAGCCATGAACCTCGTCCGCGCCCTCGCGGGCGGTTGGCTCGCACTCGCCATCGTCTCCTGCGCCAGACAACCGAGCTCCTCACCGTCGCCGACACCGGCGGCCGGCCCCGCCGTGGAGCCGGGCAGGGTGGGTGCCGCAGGCGCCCCGGCTCCGGCCGCGCCTCCCTCGCACCTGCCGCCGGTCCCGAAGGCGCACGGCCCGCTCGCGCTCCGCGTCACCTACCCACCCACCGACGCGATCGTTGACGTGCAGGACTCGAGCTTTCTCTTCGGCTCGGCCGGAACCGGCGATGCGTGGGTGACGGTGAACGGCGTGCCGGCGCAGGTGTGGCCCAACGGCGGGTGGGTGGCGTGGATCCCGTTTCCGGCGGACTCGATCATGCGGTTCGAGATCGCCGCGCGGACGCCGACGGACTCGGCGCGGCTCGAGTACCTGGTGCGCCGCCGCCCCCGGTTCGCGCCGCCATCCGCGGGGGTGTGGATCGACAGCACCTCGCTCGCGCCGAGAGGGAGAGTGTGGATCGCGCGGGACGAGTACTTGCGGCTCTCGGCGCGCGCGGCGGAGGGCGCCACGGTGCGGCTTCGGCTGCCGGGCGGAGCGGTGGTGCCGCTCGTCGCCGAGGTGCGGCCGGACGAGGTTCCCGCCGCCATCCGCGACTTCGACCGCGACACCGCCAACCTGCTCGTGCCGATCCGGCCCGATCGCTATGCCGGCGTGTTGCGCGGGCGCGCGGTCGGCGCGGACCTGGGCCCCGTGCTGCCGCCCGCCGCGCAGCCGCTCCCGCCCGCGGTGGCGGCGGCGCCGCCCGGCTGCAACGCGCCCGGCGCTCCCTGCCAGGCGGGCGGCGCCAGCTCTACCGCGGCTCCGCCGGACACCGCCGCGCCGATGCTCGAGGCGATGCTCGGCAGCGACACCGCCCGCGTCCGCTGGCCGCTGCAGGTGACGCTCACAGACACCGTGCCGACCGTCGCGCTGCTGGCGGACGACCCCCGCCGCCCGGGCGACGCGGACAGTCTGACCGTGGGTCGGGCGGCGCCCGCGGCGACGTACCACTGGTTCTTCCCGAGCGGCACCCGGGCCCTGGTCGGCGCGCGGATCAACGACGACGTCCGGCTCGCGCTCTCACCCGAGGACGAGGCATGGGTGGCCGCCGGCGACGCGCGCGCGCTCCCGCCCGGCACGCCGGCGCCGCGCGCGGTGGTGGGCTCGGTCACCATCACCCCGCGCGACGATCGGGTCGTGCTCCGCATTCCGGTGGGCGACCGGCTGCCGTTCCGGATAGACGAGACCGATCGCGCGATCGCGCTCACGTTCTACGGCGGCGCGGGCAACCTGAACTGGATCCGGTACGGGCCGGTCGCGGCGGACACGCTGGTGCGCCGGGTGTCGTGGACCCAGCGCGCGGCCGGCGCGGTGGGGCTCGACGTCGAGCTCGCCCGTCCGGTGTGGGGCTACCGCGCGCGCTGGAGCCGGACCGACCTGCTGCTCGAGATCCGCCGCCCGCCGGCGGTGGACAAGGGCCACCCGCTTCGCGGCCGGCTCGTCGTGGTGGATCCGGGCCACCCTCCCGCCGGCGCCACCGGCCCCACCGGGCTGCGGGAGGCGGACGCCAACCTCGCCGTCGCGGTCCGGCTGGGCGAGCTGCTGCGCGACGCGGGCGCGCGCGTCGTCATGACCCGCGAGAGCGACGTGCCGGTGGACCTCTGGCCCCGGGTGCGCCTGGCCGACAGCCTGGGCGCGGACCTCCTGATCTCGATCCACAACAACGCGCTCCCCGACGGGGTGAATCCGTTCACCAACAACGGCACGAGCGTGTTTTACAATCATCCGCGCAGCTTGCCGCTCGCGCGCGCCATCCAGCGCGCGCTGGTCCGCCGGCTCGGCGTACGAGACCTGGGCGTGGGCCGCGCCGATCTCGCGCTCGCCCGCCCGACGTGGATGCCGGCGGTGCTGTGCGAGGGGCTGTTCATGATCCTGCCCGATCAGGAGCACGCGCTGCGCACGCCCGAGGGGCGCGAGCTTTACGCGCGGGGCGTGTTGGAGGGAATCCAGGAATTCCTGAAGCAAACGAGCGGGCGTTAATCCGGGAGGCGGGAGAGCCGCGCCGCCGCGCGGGTCCGGAAATCGAACGGGGGCTCCGATCGGTTGGAGCCCCCGCGCGTTCATCCGGGCGAGCCGCCTAGAGCGGCCAAGCCGCGGGGCGAGTATGCGTCAGCACCAGGAGCGGCTGCACCAGCGTGTCCGCGCGGATGGCCGCCTCCACCTGCACCAGGTTGGTGGTCACGCCGGTGCTCGCGTCGAACGTGGCAATATGCATGAGGAGGGACGCCAGCGGCGCGTCTTCCGCCTTGATGTCGTGCGCCTCCACTCCCTCCACCGCGGGGCCCTGGCCGAGCGTGATCCGGGCGTGGCCGAAGAGCCACAGCGGGAGCCCGTCCAGCGAGGCGAGGAGCCGACGGTTGAGCGGCAGGCTCTCCCCGTTCAGGGTGATCAACCCGAGCGTCGGCCGCTCGTTGTGGCGGCGCGAGTGCACCACGAACCCGTAGTTGAGCGCCGGGTCCTGCCCGGTGGAGCGCCGGAGGGCCGCACGCAGCTTCTGCTGGCTGAACGCGATCGTGTGATACGGGACCACTGGTGCTCCGGGTTGTGAAAAGGGGGCGCGCGAAAGCGCTGGCCGGATCAGCAAGCATAGTTTATGCCATGGGGTTAGCGCGTGCCGGAAAGCCGCCGGAAGTGGCACATTGACTGCCCGTTCGGGGCCGATTTCGTCGCTTGACTCCAAGGTCACCCTAGGTAGCTTGGGCCCATGTTCTGCTCTCGCTGCGGAAGCGAAGTCAGCAGCCAATCAAAGTTCTGCCCCTCCTGCGGTCTGGATCTCCAGGCGACCACCCCGATCCAGGCGCTGGCGGGCGGCCCGCTGGCGGAGATGGACCTGGTCCGCGAGGCCCTCGCCAGCGAGTACGAGGTGCTGGAGGAGCTGGGGCGGGGCGGCATGGCGCTGGTCTACCGCGCCCGGGACCGGCACCTCGAGCGCGAGGTGGCCGTCAAGGTGCTGCCCTTCACGCTCGCGTTCGACGCCGAGTTCGTGGAGCGGTTCCAGCGCGAGGCCCGCACCGCCGCCCAGCTCGAGCACCCCAACATCATCCCGATCTACCGCGTCGGCCGGTCCGGCCGGGTGATCTACTTCGTGATGAAGTTCCTGCGAGGCGGGTCGCTCTCCACCGTCCTCGCGGAGCGCCGGACGCTCACCCCGCCGGAGATTCGCCGCCTCCTGGTGGAAGCGGGCAGCGCGCTCGGCTACGCGGCGCAGCGCGGCATCGTCCATCGCGACATCAAGCCCGACAACATCATGTTCGACGAGTTCGGGCAGAGCCTGCTGACCGACTTCGGCATCGCCAAGGCGGCCACCGGGCAGCGGCTCACCGGCACCGGCATGTCCATCGGCACGCCGCACTACATGAGCCCGGAGCAGGCGCGGGCCCAGCCCACCGACGGCCGGAGCGACATCTACAGCCTCGGCGTGGTGGCGTATCAGGCCCTCACCGGCACGGTACCGTACGACGGGGAGGACAGCTTCTCCATCGGGTACAAGCACATCACCGAGCCGGTCCCGACGCCGCAGCTCCTCACCGCCGACGAGCGCCGCCTGTTCGAGGTGATCAAGCGGATGCTCATGAAGGACCCGGCGGACCGGTTCCAGACCTGCGAGGAGCTGGTCGCGTCGCTCCAGGGCCAGCCGATCGCCGCGCCGGGCGCCATGCGCGCGAGTTTGGCCTCGACCCCCAAGCCGAACATCCCCACCATCGCCAGCCAGCCTACCACCCCGCTCAGCTCGGCGGACGTGAACCGCCGGTATGCTCCCGAGCGGCGGGACACGCCCGGCCGCCGCGTGGCGGACCGGTCTCCGGTGATGCGCCAGGGCGGCGGGATGCCCGCGTGGCCCTTCGTGGCGCTCGCCGTGATCGGCGGTCTCGCGGGTGGGCTCTACTACTACAAGGCCCACGGCTTCGCCTCCGGCGCGGCCGCCGATCCCGCGCTCGCGGCGCCGGTGCCGCCGGACTCCACGAGTGCGGTGACCGACTCGAGCGGCGGGCGGGTGCTGGTGGCGCGGCGCGACTCGGTGCGGGCCGGAGACAGCGCGGCGGTCCGCGCCGCCCTGCCGGCGGCTGGATCCCCCGCGGCGACTCGGCCGGCGGCTCGGCGGTCTCCCGCGGAGAGCCTCAACCCGGTTGCGGCGCCGGCGCCGGCCGAGAGCGGGAGCGTGCGGATCGTGGGGCTGCCGCGGAACTCGAGCGTGCTGATAGACGAGAAGCCGGTCACCGAGGGCACGACCCGGGTGCCGGTGGGCGCGCATCCGATCGGCATCCTCGCGCCCGGGTACACGTTCTACCAGGACACCGTGCTGGTCGAGGCGGGGAAGATCACCGAGATCGCGCCGCAGCTCAGCCGCATCGGCGCGCCCGCGCCGGCCAGGCCGCGGCGCGAGATCATCCGCCAGCTCGCCGCGCGCCCGAGCTGCGCCCCCGGGCCGCGCTACAACGCGGACGGCTCCTGCTTCGACGAGCGGCCCAAGCCGGTGGCGCCGCCGTTCGTGCCGGTGCCGCCCGATGCCGCGCCCAGCCCCCGCCCCTCGATCCTGTGGGTGAAGGTGTCGCCCGAGGGGAAGACGCTCGAGGTGCAGGCGCTCCGCCCCTCCGACGACGGCGCGTTCGAGCGCGACGTGCGCGCGTTCGCCTCCGACATGACCTGGTATCCGGCCACGAAGGGCGGGCAGCCCGTCGAGGCCTGGACCCAGATGATCTTCAGGCCGCAGCCGTAAGCAACGCCATTCAACGAGCAGAGCCGGTCGCGTGATGCGCCCGGCGGATGGAGCACGCGCGCCGATGCCGACCATTCATCCCAGCGCGTTCGTCGCGCCGGGCGCCGCCGTGATGGGCGACGTCACGCTGGAGGCCGAGTCGAGCGTGTGGTACCACGCGGTGCTCCGGGGCGATCTCGCGCCGATCGTGATCGGCGCCCAGTCGAACATCCAGGACGGCACCATCGTGCACGTGGACGAGGGCGTGCCGTGCACGGTGGGCCGGCGGGTGGGAGTGGGTCACCGGGTGGTGCTCCACGGCTGCACCATCGAGGACGAATGTCTCGTCGGCATGGGCAGCGTGGTGCTCAACCGGGTGCGGATCGGGACCGGCAGCGTGGTGGGCGCGGGCGCGGTGATCCCCGAGGGAATGGTGGTACCGCCCAACTCGCTGGTCATCGGGGTGCCGGGGCGCATCGTGCGGGCGGTGGACGCGGCGCTCGCCGAGCGGATCCGGGGCACTTGGAGCCACTACGTCGAGATGGCGACGCGGCACCGGTCGGGGCGCTATCCGCTCGCCTCGACGCAGTGACGTGACGCTGCGCACCCCCCGCGCGTAAGCGTCAGCCGCGTCAACATTTTCCACACTCGTCCACAGCGTTATTTTTGTGATGTGCAGGCTGCGATTCCTCGTGGCTATGCGGACTTTACGCGGGGTTGTGCCGCAATGTGGGTTTCCGTACGTTGGCGGTCCGTTTTCGGAACTGGGGCATGCGGCGCGCTTCGAGTCTGCGCGCGCTGCCACGGTGAAGTCGCGGGGCGCAGTGCATGAGGGTCGTCGGAGCCGCAATCGGTCGTGCCGTCCTTACGGCACTCTCGCATAAATCCTTCACAACTCGGGGATGATGTCATGAGCTCGTCCACCCCACGGGACGCTGGTCCGTCTTCGTCGCTCGCGCTCTCGCCCAACGCGATCACGGTGCTCGAGAAGCGCTACCTGATGAAGGACGAGGCCGGCCAGCCCGTGGAGGGCCCGGCGGACCTCTTCTGGCGGGTGGCGCGCACCGTCGCCGAGCCGGACCGGCGCTACGGCGCCTCGCCCGGCGCGGTGGAGGCGCTCTCGGAGGCGTTCTTCGGGCTCATGGCCGAGCGGCGCTTCATGCCCAATTCCCCCACGCTCATGAACGCGGGCCGGCCGCTGGGCCAGCTCTCCGCCTGCTTCGTGCTGCCGGTGGAGGACGCGATCTCCAACGGGCGGAGCGGGATCTACGACACCCTCCGCGCCATGGCGCTGGTGCACCAGTCGGGCGGCGGCACCGGGTTCAGCTTCTCGCGGCTCCGGCCCAAGAACGACATCGTGCGCTCCACCATGGGCGTGGCCTCCGGCCCGGTCTCGTTCATGTCGCTCTACGACGCGTCCACCGACGTGGTGAAGCAGGGTGGCACCCGGCGCGGCGCCAACATGGGCATCCTCCGGGTGGACCATCCCGACATCCTGGAGTTCATCGCCTGCAAGGACGACATCACCAAGATCACCAACTTCAACATCTCGGTGGCGGTGACCGACGTATTCATGGCGGCGGTGGAGGCGGACGGGATGTACGACCTGGTCCATCCCCGCACCCAGAAGCCGGTGGGCCAGCTCCGGGCGCGGCA
>DASSOD010000099.1:0-11569 GCA_035700905.1 Gemmatimonadales bacterium
TGGGCGCCGGCCCAGTCGCGGATGTATTCCACCAGCTCGCTCGTGGGCGTGCCCGGGCCGAACAGCCGGCCGATCCCCTGCGCCTGCAGCGCCTCGGCGTCGTCGCGGGGGATGATGCCGCCGCCGGTCACGAGGATGTCGGGCCGCCCCTGCTCGTCCAGCAGCCGGCGCACGCGGGGGAACAGCGTCATGTGGGCGCCGGAGAGGATCGAGAGCCCCACGACGTCCACGTCCTCCTGGACCGCCGCCGCCGCGATCATCTCGGGCGTCTGGTGCAGCCCGGTGTAGATGACCTCCATGCCGGCGTCGCGCAGGGCCGCGGCGACGACCTTGGCCCCGCGATCGTGCCCGTCGAGCCCGGGCTTGGCGACCAGCACCCGGATGGGGCGGCCGCGGGTCGCCGCGGTCGGGGACCCCATCAGCGGAACCGCAGCACGCCCGCCAGGCCGTCCACGGCGCGGCACGCCTCGGGATCGTAGATCACGTTCACGTCCACTCCCTGTCGCAGCGCCTCCTCGATCGCGTCGTCCACCACGTCCAGCACGGGCAGCGGCTCGCCCTCGCCGCGGCACTCGCGCTCGGTGAGCGCGAGCCGGCCGGAATCGCCGCAGCGGAACCCGGGCACGCTCCGATCGGGATCCACGAGCAGCGCGCGCACCTGGCCGCGCGAGAGTGCGCGGAGCGTCGGGGTGAGCCCCGTGACCGCCCAGCCGCTCCCCAGCCGCTCGCGCAGCTCGCCCACAAGGGCCCGCTCCTCGGCGCGCTCCCACTCCCCCCGCACCCGCAGCGCGGCCGCGTGCACCGCGGCCGGCGTCGCTTCCTTCGGGTTGAGCTTGGCGGTGCCCATGAACCGCCCCGCCAGGTACGAGTGCAGGAACGGTCGCACCGCGGCGGCCTCGACCCCGGTCCCGGCGACGATGATGCCGTGCGCCGGGCGGCGGCGGTCCAGCGCCCACAGCTCGCCGGCGATCGCCTCCAGGTGCCGGTGCTTCTCCTCGCGGATGCGATTGTGGTAGGTGTGCTCGCCCCATCCGGGGCCGTCCTGGTCGCCGCGGAACCGCTTGCCGCGGGTGCTGTCCGCGCGAAGGCCGGGTAGCTCCACCGTGGCGTACGCCGTCACCTCGAAGAAGCGTGCGGCGGTGCGGTCGAGCACCGCGACGAGGAGCCGCCCGAACTCGTCCTCCACCGATGCGAGCTCCCGCACGAGCGGGGTCCGGTCCACCGCGAGCCGCGAGCGGTGGACGCTGGGGAGCGGCACCGCCTCGAACAGGTCCAGCGCCTCGCAGGCGAACACGGCCAGGCCCTGCGCCGCCGGCAGGTTGGCGGGCACGCGAAGATGGGCCTCGATCCGGTCGAGATCGCGGGCCACCTCCTCCTGCGCCTCGCGCGGAAGCTCGAGGCGCGGGAGCGCGGCGTGCGTCGCCTTGATGCGGTTCTTCAGCTTGATGAGGTACTTGCCTCGGGCGCGGTCGCGCGGCTCGAGCTTGAGGTAGCAGGTGACGACCTGGCGCGCCGCGGCCTGCATGCCGGTGAGGCGCGCGAGCAGCGGCGCCAGCACGCCCACCGGCGTGCCGCCCGATCCGCGCGGGCGTCCGGAGCCGGGGCGCTCCGGCAGCCGCGCCGCCGTCGCCCATCCCAGCGCCGTTTCAGAAGAAGATCGGCTCACGATAGCTCCCGTAGATCTGCTCCAGCACGTTCCGGATCTCGAACAGCGTGCAGTAGGCCCGCGCGCAGTCCAGCATGGCCGGAACCACGTTTTGCTCGGCGAGGGCGGCCGCCCGCAGCGCGGCCAGCCGCTCCGCCACGATGCGCTCGTCCCGGCGCGCGCGGAGCGCGGCGAGACGCCGCCGCTGGGTCCGCTCGGCGTCCTCCCCTACCTTGAGAATCTCGACCGGCCCCTCGGCCTCCTCCAGGAAGTCGTTGACGCCGACGATGACCCGGCGATGCTGTTCCACCTCCCGCTGGAACCGGGCCGACGACTGCGCGATCTGCCGCTGGAACCACCCCGACTCGATCGCGCGCACCACCCCGCCCTGCGCCTCGATCTCGGCGAACAGGCCCTGCGCCTCGCGCTCGAGCTCGTCGGTGAGCGTCTCGACGAAGTACGACCCGCCGAGCGGGTCGGCCACGTTGGCGACCCCGGTCTCGTAGGCGAGGATCTGCTGGGTGCGGAGCGCGATCCGCACCGACTCCTCGGTCGGGAGCGCGAGCGTCTCGTCCAGCGCGTTGGTATGGAGCGACTGGGTTCCCCCCAGCACCGCGGCGAGCGCCTGGTACGCCACCCGCACGATGTTGTTGTGCGGCTGCTGCGCGGTGAGCGTCACCCCCGCCGTCTGGGCGTGGAACCGCATCTTCCAGCTGCGCGGGTCCCGCGCGCCGTAGCGCTCGCGCAGGGCGCGCGCCCAGATCCGCCGCGCCGCGCGGAGCTTGGCGATCTCCTCGAAGAAGTCGTTGTGCACGTCCCAGAAGAACGAGAGCTGCGGCGCGAAGCGGTCCACGTCCAATCCGCGCGCGAGCCCATGCTCCACATAGCAGAAGCCGTTCGCCAGCGTGAACGCCAGCTCCTGGGCCGCCGTCGCGCCCGCCTCGCGGATGTGGTAGCCGCTGATCGAAATCGTGTTCCACTTGGGCGTGTGCTCCGCCGCCCACTCGAACAGATCCACGATGATCTTGAGCGCCGGCTCGGGTGGATAGATCCACGCGTGCTGCGCCATGTACTCCTTGAGGATGTCGTTCTGGATCGTCCCGCGCAGCGCGACGAGCGGCACGCCCTGGCGTTCGGCCGCGGCGACGTAAAAGCAGAACAGGATGACCGCGGGCCCGTTGATCGTCATCGAGGTGGACACGTCGCCCAGCGGGATCCCGTCGAACAGCGTCTCCATGTCGGCCAGGCTGGACACGGCGACGCCACAGCGGCCCACCTCGCCCTCGGAGCGGGGGTGGTCGGAGTCGTAGCCCATCAGCGTGGGGAAGTCGAACGCCACCGACAGCCCGGTTTGCCCGCGCTCGAGCAGGAACTTGTACCGTGCGTTGGTGTCCTCGGCGGTGCCGAAGCCGGCGAACTGCCGCATGGTCCAGAGCCGGCCGCGGTACATTGTGGCGTGGATCCCGCGCGCGAAGGGGTACTCGCCCGGGAGCTCCACCGGCGGGAGCGGCGGCGCGGGGCGGTCCACCGCGGTATACACCGGCTCGACCGCCCGCCCCGACACGGTGGTGAACTCCGTGTCCTCGCGGAGCGGCAGCCGCAGGGCCGCGGCGCGCCAGGCGCGCAGGTCCGCGCGAAGCCGCGCCAGCTCGCGCTCCCGCTGGGCCGCGGCGGCCGCATCGCTGGTCGCGGCCTCCGGCTCGAGCCGCGGCGCGGTCATGCGCGCACTCCCGTCTTCAGGCTCTCCAGGATCTCCGCCGCGAGCTCGTAGGGATTGAGGCGGCCGGCGGCCAGCTCGTCGAGGCGCTCTCGAATGATCCGGTCGGCCTGGGTCTCGTCCCAGAGCCAACGCCGCGCCGCGCGCTCCACCACCTCGCGGGTTCGCTCGGTGAGGCGCCCGCGTCGGCGGCGGTCCAGCTCGCCGCTCTCCAGCAACCAGGCGTGGTGACGATCCAGCGCCTCCACCAGCGCACCGACGCCTTCCTCCCTTGCGGCGCTCGCGAGCAAGACCGGCGGCTCCCACCCGTCGCCGGCCGCGGCACCCGGGGCGGTTCCGTCGCGGTGCGCGCCATCGCCGCTCGCCCGGCTGGACGGCGTCGCGGGGCGGCCACCCGCCGGCGCGTCCTCCCGGGTGGCGCGCCACCCGTGGTGGGCCCGCACGTGCCGGTAGGCGTTCCCGCGCCGGATGCCGAGCGTCACCTCCACCTCGCGGCGGAGCTGCTCCGCGCCGGGGCGATCGGCCTTGTTGACCACGAAGACGTCCGCGATCTCCATGACGCCGGACTTGAGGGTCTGGATGCCGTCGCCCGACTCCGGCACGAGCACGAGCACCGTGGAATCCGCCATGCGACCCACGTCGAGCTCGGACTGGCCGACGCCGACGGTCTCGATGACGATGCGGTCGAACCCCGCGGCGTCGAGCAGGTCGCAGACTTCGCGCGTGGCCGTCGCGAGCCCGCCGAGCGAGCCGCGGCTCGCCATCGAGCGGATGAACACGCCGGGGTCCAGGGCGACGGTCTCCATGCGGATGCGGTCGCCGAGGAGCGCGCCGCCCGTGAACGGACTGGTGGGATCCACCGCGACGACGGCGACGGTGAGGCCCCGCGCACGGTAGGCGGCGACGAGCCGCTCGGCGAGGGTGGACTTGCCGGCGCCGGGCGGGCCGGTGAGGCCGATGCGCCGGGCGCGGCCGAGGTGAGGATGGACGCCCGCGAGCAGCCGCTCGAATCCGGGCCGGCCGTTCTCGACCACCGAGATCGCCCTTGCCACGGCAGCGGTTTGGCCGGCCAGCAGATCCGTGAGCAGGCGGTCGGCGATCATGCTCGAAAGGTCGCCAGTGCCCCGGGAGGAGGCAAGCTTAGGCGGCGCCGTCCTGCGAGCCGGCACGCCGCCGCACCAGCACGCGATAGCCGATGAACGCGATGATCGCGGCGGCCGCGACCCCGAGCGCCAGCAGCTCCACCCGCTTCACCCGGCCGAGCACGACCTCGGCGCCGTTTCCGATCAGGTGCCCGAGGCCGACGAACACCACCGCGCCGGCGATGCAGCTCACCGCGTCCACCAGCGCGAATCGCCCGAACGTGAGCCCGTGCAGGCCCCAGAAGAACATGCTCGCGTTCTTGGTGCCGTAGACGAATCGGGCCGCGATGAGCTGCCACACCCCCAGCCGCCGCGCGACCTGCTCGATGCGCGGTCCGACCCGGCGGTAGAGCCGGCCGGCGCGGAAGCGGTCGGTGTGTGAGCGTCCCAGGAAGTACCAGGCGCAGTCGCCGATGAACGTCCCCACCGCCGCCGTGCCGACCGCCACCGGAAAGGCGAAGTAGCCCAGGTGCGACACCACCCCGGCGAGCACCATCGTGAAGTCGCCCTCGATGGCGGCGCCGAGGAGCACGGCCGCGAGGCCGTGATCGATCAGGAGCTGCTGCAGCTTCACCCGCCGGCGCCCCTCGGCTGCGGGATCAGCGGGGTCCGCCCTGGCGGGCGCGGCAGGAACAGGGGATGGGACACGTGCGAAAGGTCTCCGGGCGATCGGTCCCGCGGGAGGCCCGCGCAGCCAAAGGCGCGGTAATGTAGTCGGTTGCTGGACTTTCTGGCTCCGGCGGATGCACCTTACGGGACAGAATGTCCCACGGCGGACGGGGGAGCGGGCGGAACATGGCGGAGACCGGCCGGGTTGGCGTGCGGTGCATTGGCCACGTTCTTGCCCCCGGCCCGTCGGCCTTCTTCGACCGCAGGCGGGAGCGATGCGCATAGCGCTGGTCACCGAGTTCTACTACCCGCACCTCGGTGGCGTCACGGAGCACGTCCACAATCTCGCCAAGGTGTTCAACGCGGCCGGGCATCCAACGCTGGTCGTGACCTCGAGGATGCGGATGCCGGTCGGCGCGCCGGACGCGCACGAGTACGAGCGGGACGAGCCCTTCGTCCGGCGCGTCGGCACCAGCCGGGTCATCTACAGCAGCGGCTCCTTCGCGCGGGTCACGACCGGATGGGGCCTGCGGCGCCGGCTCCGCGAGGTGTTCCGCGCCGAGAAGATCGACCTGGTGCACATCCACGGCGGGCTCGCCCCGACGCTCGGCTTGGTCGCGCCGCTCGCCGCGTGGGATCTCGGCCTGCCCGTCGTCGCCACGTTCCACTCCTGGTTTCCCCGCTCGCACCTGCTCTCGCTCTCGCGCGGCATCGCGCAGTGGTCGCTCGACCGGCACCAGGCCGCCATCGCCGTGAGCCAGCCGGTGGTGGAGGCGCATGCCCGCTATCTGGACGCCGACTGGGAGATCATTCCCAACGGCGTGGATACCGAGTTCTTCCATCCTCGCGGCGGGCGCTCCGAGCCCACGGAGGGGCCGCGGCTCCTGTTCCTCGGCCGGCTCGACCCGCGCAACGGACTCGAGACGGTCCTCCGGGCGCTCCCCGCCATCCTGGAGCGCCATCCGCGCGCGCGCCTCACCGTAGCGGGCGACGGCCCGCTCCGTCCGTGGTACGAGCGCCTCGCCCGGCCGGTGGCCGATCACGTCGAGTTCCTGGGCCGCGTGAACGGCAACCGGCCGGAGGTCTACGGAACGGCCGACCTGTACCTGTGCCCGACCACCAAGGCGTCGTTCGGCATCACCCTGCTCGAGGCGATGGCGTGCGGCACGCCGCTGGTGGTCTCCGACATCACCGGCTTTCGCGAGCTGGTGGACGGTGGCGCGGAGGCGGTCCTGGTGCCGAAGGACGATTCCGCGGCGTGGGCGCGCGCCGCCAACGAGCTGCTCGACCACCCCGAGCGGCTGAACGCGATGAGCCGCGCCGGGCGCGCCAAGGCGGAGCGCTTTGCCTGGCCCCGGGTGGCGCACCAGGTCTTCTCGGTCTACCGCCGGGTCAGCGGGTGATCGGGGAGGCCGCTGCCGCCGCCGCGGGAGCGGCGGGGCTGCTCGCCTTTGGGGCGCTGGAGCCGAACAATCGGCTGTTCGGCCCCGTGACCGGGCGCGGACCGCGGGACCGCGCGGTCTACCTGACCTTCGACGACGGCCCGAATCCGGGCGCCACGCCGGCCATACTCGACGCGCTCGCGGGGGCCGGGGTGCCCGCCGCGTTTTTCGTGGTCGGCCGCCACGTACAGCGGTTTCCGGAGCTCGCGCGCGCGGTTGCCGCTGCGGGTCACTCGATCGGCAATCACACCCACTCGCACGTGAAGCTCCATCTGCACGGTCCGGCGCGGGTGCAGGCGGAGCTCTGTCAGGCGCACCGGGCGATCGTGGCGGAGACGGGCGTGTCGCCGCGAATGTTCCGGGCGCCGCACGGCTACCGGAATCCGTTCGTCTTCCGCGCGGCGCGCGGGCTGGGATACCGGGTCATGGGCTGGACCTTCGGCGTATGGGACACGGCTCTTCCGGGCGCCGAGGAGATCCGGCGGCGGGTCAGGTCCAAGCTCCGGCCGGGCGCGGTGCTGCTGCTCCACGACGGCGACGGCTACGACCCGGCGGGCGACCGGCGCCAGACCGCTGAGGCGCTGCCGGGCATCATCGCCGACGTCCGCGCCGCGGGCTACGAGTTCCGCCCGCTCGAGGCCTTGCTCGCCCCGTGACGCGCTCCCGCTGGCTCCTCGCGCTGGTGATTGCGGTGACCGCGCCGTTCGCCGTCGGCTTCGTGCTCCGCTTCCCCTGGGCCCACACGCTGCAGGCGATCGGCAGCGCCGACTGGGCCCTGCTCTTCTCCGCGAGCCTCGCGAACCTCGCCTCGCTCGGCGCCAAGGGCTGGGCGTGGCACCTCCTGCTCCGCCCGGCCGCCCCGCATCGCTGGCGCTCGGCCGAGACCGCAACCATCGTCGGCGCGGCGGTCAACTCGGTGAGCGTGTCGGTGAGCGGCGAGGCCGCGCGGGCTCAGCTGGTGGCGGCACGGGACGACGTGCCGCTCGCGCCGGCGCTCGCCTCGCTCGTGTGGGCCCGAGTCGTCGAGGCGATGGCTCTGGTCATTCTTCTCGCCGTGGCCCTGCTGGTGCTGCCCGGGACGCAGGCGCTGCACGACGTGGATCTCGCCGTCTGGGGCCTGCTCGGCGCTGGCCTTCTCGGCTGGCGGCTCGGGCTCGCGCGCCGCTTGCTGCGCCGCGTGCCCGAGCGCTGGCGCTTCGCGCTCGCGCTGCCGGAGCCCGCGGCGGGACGGGCTTTCCTCGCGGCGCCGCTTTTCCTCTCCGCGGTGAACTGGGTCGCGCAGTGGCTCACGTACCACTGGACCATCGCGGCGACCCATGCGAACGCGTCGCCCGTGGTGTCGCTCGCCGCGCTGGTCGCCGCCAACGTCGGCGGGGCGTTCCGCGTAACGCCGGGCAATGTCGGCGTCCTGCAGGCTTCGCTGATGGTAGGGCTCGCCGCGTTCGGCGTCCCCTCCGACCAGGCGCTCGCGGCCGGTCTGGTGCTCCAGGCGGTGCAGGTCGTGCCCGTCATCGGGCTCGGCGTCGCCCTGCTCGGGGTGCACGGCTTCCGCCGCGCCTCCGCCAAGCGCGCCGGGGCCGTCGGGGCGGCCTGAGCGATGGGCAGCGTGGACGCTGCACCGCTCCCCCGCGCGGCGGAGGCTCCGCTGTGGGCCCGCGAGGGCGCGGATCGGCCGTCCATGCCGCTGGTGCGGCGGCTCGCCATCCTCACCGCCGGCTTCGCGCTGGTCCTCGTGCTCGGCGCGGCCGAGGTCGCGCTCTCCTGGTCGGCGCGCTCGCGGCTCGAGGACTACCGCGACGATGCCGTCTCCCTCGCAACGACCTTCTCGGCGCTGCTCATGGACGTGGCCCCCACGGGGGACCGCCAGGCGCTGGCGCGCGGGCTCGAGCAGTGGTCCGGCACGCAGCTGGGCATCCGGAGCCGGCGCGCCTGGATTTACCTGACCGATGACGGCGGGCTGCAGCCGCTGGACACGAGCGCCGCGACGGCCAAGCCGGCCGGCTCCATCGACTACGACGCCCTGGAGCGCGGCGCGAGCGTGGTGCGCCACCACGACGGGACCGCCCCCGCCTGGCAGGTCGCGACGCCGCTGGGCCCCCTCGGCCGGCCCTACGGCGTGCTCGAGATCAGCGTCTCGACCCAGCGGCTCGAGGACTGGAGCCGGCTGGAGCGGCAGCGCGCCTATCTCGCCGCCGTCATCGCGGCGCTGCTCGTGGCCCTCGGCGTGGCGCTGCTCACCCGGATGTGGGTGGCGCGCCCCCTCGCGACGCTGGGCCAGGCGATGGCCGGCGCCCACGGCGGCGCGGAGGGCTCGCCTCCGGCGCCGGAGATCGGCCCCCACGAGTTCCGCACGCTCGCGCGCCGCTACAACCAGCTGCGGGAGGCGCTCACCCGTCGGGAGCAGGAGAGCGAGGCCCGGGGTGCGCTCCTCGCGCTCCAGGAGCGGGCGCGCGGGCTCGACCGGCTCGCGCTGGTGCAGGAGACCGCGGCCGCGCTCGCGCACGAGATCGGCACGCCGCTCAACACCGTGAGCGGTCACCTGCAACTGCTCCGGGACGATCTGCACGCCGCGGGGGCGCCCGGCATGGTCGAGCGAGTGCATCTCCTGCTCGGCCAGGTGGACCGCGTAGCAGGCATCGTGCGTGCAGGCCTGGACCGCGCGCGGTGGCCGCATCCCTTCGTGCGGACGGCGGACCTCCACGGCATCGCGGAGCGGATTCTGAGATTCCTGGAGCCCTCGCTGGGCGAGGCGGGCGTGACCGCCGGGATCACGGCCGCCTCGCTCGCGCCCACGGTCGCCGTCTGCGATCCGGCGCAGGTGGAGCAGATCCTGCTCAACCTGCTCAAGAACGCATTGGAGGCGCTGCCGCCGGGCGGGCGGATCGAGGTGAGCACGGGCGTCGAGGGCGCGCAGGCGTACGTCGACGTGGTGGACGACGGCCCGGGCATTTCCCCGGAGACGCAGGAAACCCTCTTCAGGCCGTTCGCCACGACCAAGGGCGCGGACGGGACGGGGCTCGGCTTGGCGGTGAGCCGGCGACTCGCCCGCGGGTTGGGGGGCGACCTCGTGCACGTGCCGGCGCCGGCCGGCACGCGGTGGCGGCTGCTGCTGCCTGCGGCGGAGGTCCAATGAGCGGCTCGCGTCCGGCGGCGGCGGACCTGCGCATCCTCCTGGTGGACGACGACGAGGCCGCGTGCCGCCTGCTGGCCGAGGTGCTCGAGCGCGAGGGTTACCGGGTCTCCGCCGCGCTCTCGGTGGACGCCGCGCTCGCCACGCTGGATCGCGAGGAGCCTTACGACGCGGTGCTCACCGACCTTCGGATGCCGGACCGGAGCGGTCTCGACCTGGTGCGCGCCGTTCGAGAGCGCGAGCCCGACGCCCTGGTCCTCGTGCTCACCGCGTTCGGGGATGCGGCCGCGGCCGGCGAGGCCATCCGGGCCGGCGCGTTCGACTTCATCAGCAAGCCTTACGACATCGCGGCGCTCCGCGCCACGCTCGCGCGCGCCCTTCGACGCCGGCGTCTGGCGAGCGCCACGCGCGAGCACCGCGCGAGCGGGCCCGAGGCGGGCCCGGCGGCCGAGCCCGCGCTGGTGGGGCACAGCCCGGCCGTGATCGAGGTCATGAAGACGGTCGCCCGGGTGGCGCCGACGCAGGCGACGGTCCTGCTGTTGGGCGAGACGGGCACGGGGAAGGAGCTGGTCGCGCGCACCATCCACCAGTATTCCGACCGGCGCGCCCGGCGCTTCGTGGCGGTGAACTGCTCGGCCCTGGCCGAGGGCCTGCTCGAGAGCGAGCTGTTCGGCCACGTGCGCGGTGCGTTCACGGGCGCGGCGGGCGCACGGCCTGGGCTCTTTCGCGAGGCCGACCGCGGCACGCTCTTTCTGGACGAGATCGGCGATATCTCGCCCGGCCTGCAGGCCCGGCTGCTGCGCGCGCTGCAGGAGCACGAGATCGTGCCCGTCGGGTCGGAGTCGCCGGTGCAGGTGGACGTGCGCGTGATCGCGGCCACGCACCGCGATCTCGACGCGCTGGTGCGGCAGGGGAAGTTTCGCGAGGACTTGCTGTACCGGTTGAAGGTCGTCGTGCTGGAGCTGCCGCCGCTCCGGGAGCGGCGCCAGGACATTCCGCTGCTGATGGACCACTTCCTCCGGCAGCTCACCGCCCGGCACGGGCGCGGGCCGGTGGCCGTCGACCCGGAGGCGCAGCGCCGGATGCTGGTCTACGAATGGCCCGGGAACATCCGCGAGCTGCAGAACGTGCTCGAGCGCGCCCTGGTGCTCGCGGCGCAGGACGTGATCGGCCCGGAGCACCTCCCGGCCGAAGTCGGACCTCCGGCGCCGGCGCCCGCGGATCCGGCCGCCGCGGCGCGGGAGCCGGCGGCGCCGACGGCGCTGCTCTCGCTCGAGGAGCTGGAGCGCCGGCACGTGCTCCGCGTGCTGGAGGCGACCGGCGGCAGCCGCGAGGAAGCCTCGCGGATCCTCGGCATCTCGCGGCGGACGCTCACGCGCATGGTGCAGCGCTGGGGACTGCCGCCGCGGCGCCCCGGAGCCGCGTAGGCACGCGGCCTGCAAGCGAGCCGCGCGGCGCGAAAAGTTTCGCGCGCGCGACCCCTTCTCAGGAGATCTCGATGTTGCGACAGATGCTCGGCGCCGCGCTGGCGCTCGCGCTTTCGGCGGGGGGCCTCTCAGCCCAGGCGAAGCCCGCCACTCACGCCCAGCAGCCCGCGGCCCAGCCCGCCAACACGCGGGACAAAACGCCCCCGGCGGGCAAAATGGCCGGCCAGACCGGGGCCAAGGGCGAACTCGTGGACCTGAACACCGCGAGCGCCGAGCAGCTCCAGGAGTTGCCCGGCGTCGGGACGGCCTACGCCGACAAGATCATCAAGGGCCGGCCCTACACGCGGAAGGACGAGCTGGTGAGCAAGAAGATCGTGCCACCGGCCGTCTACGCGAAGATCAAGAGCCGGGTGGTAGCGAAGCGGAAGTAGCCCCCCGGGTCAGCGCTCCGGCCACC
>DASSOD010000100.1:0-12344 GCA_035700905.1 Gemmatimonadales bacterium
GCGGAGGAGCCAACCTCGAAGCCGGCGTCGTCGGCGCCCTCGAGCGCCTGTCCGTCGAACTCGACGGGCACCACCCGCTCGAATTCGACCGCGCCGCCCGACGCGGTGAGGTCCTCCATCGCGGGCGTAACCTCGATGAAGAGACCCTCGATGGGTTCCGGAGCCGCGGCTTCCGCCTGCCCGGCGGCTTCGGCCGCGTCCAATGTGGCGGGCTCGAGCCCGCCCAGCCCCGTGATGGACGCGTCCGGCACGTTCGACGGCGAAAGCTCGATCCCCTCGACCCGTGCGATCGGCACGTCAGTGCCGCCCAGCGACTCCGCGGCCGACGCGTCGGCGCTCGCCTCCAGAACGAGCCCTTCGACCACGATGGAGTCCGGTGGCGTCACGTCCGATTCGGCCCGCGCGTCGGACCGGATCGCGTCCGGGATCCCGAATCCGGTGTCGAGGAAGATGAGATCGCCGCCGCGTGAGTGGCTCGGCGATTCCGGCTCGCGCGCGGGCGTCCTCGTCTGGGACGACACCCGCGGGGGCGACGGTCCCGCGCGCTCGCCGCCGTGGGCCTCCAGCTCGGCCGAGAGCTTCTCCAGTTGCTCGCGGGCCTCTTCGGTCCGGGAGGCGGCGCGGAGCAGCTCGACCAGCATCAGGCGGATGTCCTGGCTGGCGGAGAACTGGTCCGCGAACGCCTTGAGCTCGCGAAAGGCCTCGTCGAGTTGGCCCTGGGCGTACATCCGCTCGAGGTACTCGAGCAGGTTCCGCTTGGCCTCGATCACGACGTTCTTGCGCGCGTGGAGCTGCGCGAGCCGCAGGTACGTCTGCGTCCGGCCCGGGTTCACGCGGAGGATCTTGCCGCAGAGCGCGATGGCGTTATTGAAGAAGCCCTGGTCGGCGTAGAGGTCCACCGCCCGCTCGTAGTGCCGCACCGCGGACGCGGTGTCCGCCACCTTGAGGTACAGGTCGCCGACGCGATTGTAGAGGGAGAGATCGGGCGTCGCGTCCTTGCCCGACTCACTTTGCTGGATGGCCTTGAGGTAGACCTCGATGGCCTTTCGCCAATCCTCCTTCTGCTCGAACTTCCGCGCCGTATCCTTAAGCTTTTCCAGACTCATGCGGCTCGGGCTGAAAGAGGGAAAGGGGCGTGGGGCTTGGACTTAGAAACATATCGGGCCGGCTGGGCAGGGGCAAGCAGACTAGCCCGGATCGAGCTCGCCGCGCGCCACCGCCGCTGCTAGCCGCTCGAGGTCCGGCGCGGGCGGCCGGTCCTCCACCAGGGGTGGAACCCCGGGGCTCGCGCCCCGCACGCGCCGGTACAGGTCGGCCACCCCCCGCCCAGGCGCGAGCGGCTTCAGGAACTCGAGCCCTTGCGCGGCGCACAAGAGCTCGGCGGCCACCACCCGCTGCGCGTTGGCCAGGATCCGGCGCGCCTTGAAGGCGGCGGCCATTCCCATCGGCACGAAATCCTCCTGGTTCGCGTCGGTCGGGATCGACCCGATGCTGGCCGGCATCGCGAGCGAGCGGGATTCGGCCACCAGCGAGGCCGCCGCGATCTGCACCATCATGTACCCCGAACGAAGGCCCGGATCGCTGGTGAGGAACGCGGGCAGCCCCTGCGACAGGTCGGGGTTCACCAACCGTTCGACCCTGCGCTCGGCGATGGCCTGGAGCGTGGTGAGCGCGACGGCGAGGAAATCGAGTGCCTGCGCCACCGGCTGCCCGTGGAAGTTGCCGCCGGAAAGTACCTCGCCGTCGTCGAACACCAGCGGATTGTCGGTCGAGGCGTTGAGCTCGGTCGCCGCGGTGCATTCCGCGTAGCGCAGCGCATCCGCCACGGCGCCCAGCACCTGCGGCGCGCAGCGCAGGCTGTACGCATCCTGGACCCGCGGGTCGTTCTCGCGATGCGATTCGCGGATCTCGCTGTCGGCCAGCAGCCGCCGCATGAGCGCCGCCGCGGCGAGCTGTCCCTCGTGCGGCCGCGCCAGGTGGATGCGCTCGTCGAGCGGCACCGGGGTGCCGCGCAGCGCCTCCAGGCTCATCGCCGCCGCGCCGGCCGCCGTGCGCCAGAGGACCCAGGCATCGTGCACCAGGAGCGTCAGGAGCGCGGTCTGGGCCTGGGTGCCGTTGATGAACGAGAGGCCCTCCTTCGGCGCGAACCGGAAGGGCGCGAGCCCAGCCTCTCCGAGCGCCGCCGCGGCGGCGACGCGGCGCCCCGAGTTCCCCGGCGCGAGCATCTCGCCCTCGCCCATGAGCCCAAGAGCGACGTGGCTGAGCGGGGCCAGGTCGCCGCTCGCCCCCACGCTCCCCTGCTCCGGCACGACCGGGACGAGGCCCGCGTTGAGCACCGCTGCCAGCGCTTCGACCAGCGCGGGCCGCACCCCGCTCGTGGGCCGAAGCAGCACGTTGGCGCGAAGCAGCATGAGCCCGCGCACGACGCTCGCCGGGAGCGGATCCCCCACGCCCGCCGCGTGGCTCCGAATCAGATTGGCCTGCAGCTCGTCGAGGCGGTCGCCCGCAATCCGCACGTTGGCCAGCTTGCCGAAGCCGGTGTTGATCCCGTACATGGTTCGGCCCGACGCGACGGCGCGCTCCACCGCGGCGCGGCTCTCGAGCAGACGGGCGCGCGCGGCGGGCGCGATCGCCACCCGGACCTTGGGGTCGCGGGCCACGCGGACGACATCGGAGATGGTGAGCGATTGACCGTCGAGCAGACAGGTGCTGTCCGGCATGGCCCCGAATCTCCCCGGGCGGCCGGCGCCGCACAAGGCCGCAGCCGCCCGCCCGCCTCGGGGCCCGGCCGCACGCCGCCGCGTCAGCCCTTGGTGCGGCCCACCCGGAGCTCGGGGTTGGTGGGGTCGTCCTGGAAGGACCAGTCCACGATCAGGAAATTCTGCCCGACGTGCGTCACCCGTACCGCGCCGAATCGCGTGCGCCCGTCCGGCCCGGCCGTGCGGAACACGTAGCCCCATCCCGGCACGGCCTCGAGACCTCCGCGGGCATAGCCCGCATCGGGCGCGAGATCGAGCCGCGAGAGATCGGTGAGGGGCGCGTTGCCGTACAGGGCGACCGTGGTGCCGGGGAGCACCGGGGTGAGGAAGAGCGACCCCGACTGGTCCCGCTCGACCGAGAAGTCGATCGCGAGATTGGAGCCGTTCCGCAGAAGCCCGAGCTCCGACGGCTGCGCGATGAGATCGCCGTTGACGTCGTCCCAGAAGCGGAAGCCGCTCCCCGCGTCCTGCGCCTGGCGGGCCGCGATCGCGACGAAGCGGGACTCGAAGCGAGGGGTGTCGTTGCGGGGCGTGGAGAGCCCGCTCTCGATCTGGCTCACGTTCACCGAGGAGACCGCGAAGCAGCGCGCCACGCCGTTCGCGAGGGCGCCCACCAGGAACTCCGGCGCCACGGTGGTGCCCTCGAGCTGCCAGTTGTTGCCGCAGGTTCCGTTGAGGTAGTCCGAGCCGAAGCTGTAGTCCACGCTGTAGACGCGGTAGTGCTGGAACCGGCTCGGGTCCGCGCTGAACGCATTGTCGTCCCAGGCGAGCGCGATCGCGCCGTCGAGGGACGTGCTTACCAGGTTCGTCGGTACCGGCAGCGGCGGACCGTTGGGCCCGTTGTTGTCCGAGCAGGCGATCGCCGCCGCCGCGATTGCCGGAAGCCACCAGCCGCGCATGAGCAACCTCACGGGAATGGACGCAGTGCCGGGGGCCGATTTGCACGCCCCATGCCACCTACGCACGCTCCGCGCATCCCGCTGTCGCGGCGACGGTGCCGGAGCGGCTCACCCGTTCCGGTCGCCGCGTCGTTGCGCCAGCCGGGAATTCCGCCCTGGCCCACCGCGCGCCGGACCGCCGGTGCGCGGGCACGGTCGAATCCTCGGGGCGTGCGGCGGATTGCACGATCCCGGCGGCCGTTCCTGTCCGCTCCGGCGGACAATCACCGCTCGAACGTCGCCTGGTTGTAGTCGAACTTCAGCTCGGGCAGATCGATCAGAAAGATCGAGAAGAACAGGGCGGAGTTGCTGTTGGCGTTTCGCACGTACCGGAGCGATAACCGCCACTCGTGCAGGTCGCGCTCCAGCGAGATCGCGTTCGACTCGAACCGCTTGTCGGTGAGGTTGTACTGTGCCGCCCACTGGAGCGACCAGAACCGGGTGGGCGAGAACGCCGTGCCGAAGTTGAGGCTCTTCCGGGAAACCGGGTTCGGGTCGTTGGTCGTGGGGCGGGTGCGGTTGAGCAGGAAGCTCACCCGGATGTTGAACGGTTGCCGGCCGAGGGGCACCTGGTTGGCGCTGAAGAAGGTGCTGGAGGGGCGCTGCCCCTGCGCCTCGAACGCGTCGCTCGCGCCCGGCTCCGGCCGTTCGGGCGCACGGACGCCGGTGGGCTCCCGCCGGCCGCCGCCCAGTCCGAAGATCGATCCGATCGCGCGGAAGAAGCCGCCCGTGAGCGTGAAGTTCGTCTGCAGCGACGAGAGAAACGGATCGAAGTCGGCCGTGTCGCTGCGGAAATCGCCCCGCCAGAGATCGTGGGTCATGCGCAGGTCGAAGCCCGGGATCACGTCCGTCAGGAACGAGTTGCTGATCGACCCGGTGGTCCAGCCGCGAAAGCCCGGCTTCTTCGCCTGCTCGAAATCGTAGCTGAGCGCGCTCGTGGTGATGGAGAGCAGCTTGATCTTCCGAGCCGTGGTCCCGACCGTGTCCCCCGGCTGCGGCTTCGTCTTCCCCTCGAACGTATTGACCATCCCGAAGGAGACGGTCTGGGTCGCCGGCACGGCGGTCTGCAGCGGCTGGCCCGGCGCCGTGATCGCGCGGGCGAACTCGTCCGAGATCGAGGTCGCGGGCGAGTAGTCGAATCGCACCTGGGGCGAGAACGTGTGGCGGATCCGCTGGAGCGGGCCGAAGCCCGGGTAGAACGCGAAGAGGGCGGGATCGGCGCGCACCGAGAAATTGAACTTCTTCCCCTGGGTGACGAACGCGCCGCCGGTGTTGCGGTTCCGCACCGCGAACGCCTGGCCCACCTTGTTCGTGATGCCCACCGTCGGCGTGATGCGCCAGGTGCGGGAGAAGACCACCGGCAGGTTGATGCCCGTCTGCCAGTCGATCGTCGTGGCGAAGTCGCCGGGAAAGTACCGCGCCACGGTGACGGAGTCGGCGCCCGGCGGGGCGAACGGGTCGGCCGCGACGAACTGCTGCGCCTGGCGCTGGGTGGCCGTGCGGTCCACCAGGCTGAGCGAGTTGCTCCACGTGAAGCCGCCCACCCGCAGCGGCGTGCCGAGGCTGATCGCCGTATTCCGGGTGCTCCCCACCTGGGGGATCGTGTCCACCAAGCCGTTCGGCCGCGCCACGAGCAGGCTCTGGAGCGGCGTGCTCCCCGTGAGGTCGTTCCGCACCTCGAGGTTGGGCGACCAGGTGACGTTCCGGGCGAGGTCGATCGGCTTGGGGGTCACCGTGAGGGACGGGAGCGTGCTGGTGGAGCTGTTGTCCGAGAGGTTCTGGCGCCGGGTGCCGCCGAGCGCGATCTGCCCCCATCCGTAGCGCTTGGTGAAGTTCACCGAGCTGTTGACCTGCTGGGTGTTCTGCAGCGGATTGAGCGCGTTGTCCCGCACCACGAACGAGTTGCTGACGTAGCTCACGTCGAAGTTGAGGCTGGTCGTCAGGCTGAACTGCTGCTGGTGCGCCCAGCGGAAGTTCGTGGCGCTCCCCCCGCCGTCGGTAAACTGGCGGCTCACCTCGGCCGACCCGCGCAGGAACCGGTCGAGCACGTTGTACTGGGTGCTGACGCCGACCTGCACGTAGCGCCGGGCGAACCAGTCGAGCCGCGCGGTCAGGTCCATGTAGTCGTTGGTGGCCCAGTAGTACCCGATGTTGGTGACCTGGCGGTTGTACGAGCGCGATGGGCGCACGATGTCGCTGAAGCCGAACTGCGGGATGAGGATTCCCGAGCGGCGGCCCGGCCGGATGTCCTGGAACATGAACGGGAGCCACAGGATCGGAACGTCGCGCACGTAGAGCACGATGGGCCGGGCCACCATCACGTTCTTGGAGACCCACTTCACCTGCTTGGCCGCGAAGTGGTAGTGCGGCGTGGGGAGGTCGCAGCTCGTGATGTCGCTCGAGGCGGCGTAGAGCCGCTGCGCGCTGGAGTCCGCCGCCACGTTCCCGCGGAGGAACCAGGCGGCCTGCCCGGTGGAGAAGTTGGTGAGCGCGCCCTTGATGATTCCGCGGCGCGAGCAGGTGTTGTACGCGATCCCGCGGCCCACCAGCACCTGCGCCTTGTCGAACAGGTGGGGCGCGCCCGCCGCGTCGAGCACGCAGCTTCGCTCGTGGTACGCGATGGTGTCCGCCTCGAGGGTGATGCTCTGCTGCTTGGCGAGCGCGTCCCCCTCGAGCCGGATGCGCCGCTCGTCGGGATAGAGCGTGGCGGAGTCGGCCATGAAGCGGGTGATCTTGTACCCGGAGCGCTGCAGGAGGCCCGCGAGCACCGAATCGGGCTCGGGAAATTCGCGGGCCGGCGCGGTGGGAATGCCGAGCAGCCGGGCCGTTGCCGTATCGAGCGGCTGGCCCGTGGTCACCTGACCGAGATTGAAGCTCTGCCCCGGCCGCACGCCGGGCAGGATGCCGCCGAAGCCCCCCGCGCCGCCGCCGGGCACCTGCGCGCCCGCCCGCGCCGCGGCGAGAGCGAGCGCGAGCAGCACGATGCCTCCCGCCCGCCAGGAGCCGCTCATCGCGCCCGGGCCGGCGCCGGGCTCAGCGCCCGAGCGCCTTCAGTCGATCGCGGGCGAGCGCGGCCTCGTCGGACCGCGGGTACTTCTGGACGACGCGTTGATAGGCCTCCCGCGCGGCGGCCGTGTCCTTCCGCCGCTCGGCCAGGAGCCCGAGGTTGTACTGTGCCGCCGACGCGCGGGGCGAGTCGGGATGGCTCTGCACCACCTGGTTGTAGTACGCCGCCGCCGAGTCGGGATTCTCCGCCGCGAAGCTCTGCCCCATGAAGTAGAGGGCGTCCGGCACGCGCTCGCTCGTCGGATAGGCCTGGAGCAGCTGGCGGAGTCCGGCGCGGGCGGTGCTGGTGCTGCCGCGGCGGAGCTGCGCGACCGACGCCTCGTACATCTGGTCGGCGCTGGCGTTGGGCGCGGGGCCGGGGCCGCCGGCGGTCCGTGTGGTGTCACCCGGGGCCGGCGCGCCCCCGCCCGACATCCCCAGTTGCTCGCCCCGGGCGTCGAGCTGGGTGCGGAGCTCGGTCAGGCGCCGCTGGCTCTGGCCGGTGAGCTCCTGCAGCTGCACCAGCTGTTGCTGGATGTTGTAGAGATCCTGCTGGGTATCGCCCTTGAGCGACTGCACGCTGCGGCGGGTCGACTCGAGCGAATCCATGATCCGCTGCTGCACGCGCAGGATCTCGGTCAGGCGGGCGGCCCGCGCCGAGTCCTGTCGCGCGGACTCCGCCCGGAGCAAGGCGACTTCGTTCTGCACCCGTCGCACGTCGCTCGGGCTGGCGCACGCGGCGCCCGCCGCCAGCAGGGCGAGCGCCGCCCCCCGAGCCCGCATCAGCGGGGCGCGACGAGCTGGTCGCCGCCGGCCGTGATCTCGAACTCGTCGCGCCGATTCTTGGCCCACGCTTCCTCCGTGTGTCCCGGATCGAGCGGCCGCTCCTCGCCGTAGGAGACGACGTCGAGCCGAGCGTCCTCCACGCCCTTGCCCGTGAGGTACCGCTTGGCCGAGGCGGCGCGGCGGTTGCCCAGCGCGAGGTTGTACTCGTCGCTGCCGCGCTCGTCCACATGCCCGCTGATCCGGAGCCGCACGCTCGGGTTGGCGCCCAGGATGGCCGCCTTCCGGTCCAGGTTGGCCTGGTCCGCCGGGCGGATGTCGGCCTTGTCGAAGTCGAAGTTGATCATCGCCCCGATGTCCGCGCGCAAGGCCCGCATCTGCGCCTCGCGCTCCCGCGCCATGCGCTCGGCGTCGTCGTTTCGGGCCGGCGGGGGCGGGGGCGGCGGCGCCTCGCTCTGGGGCGGGGGCGCCGGCTCCGGAGCCGGCTGCTCCGGCGCCGGCTTCTTTCCGCAGGCAGCGATCAACGAGGCCGCAGCGAGGGCGCTCAGGATCGTGGACGCGCGCATCATCACTCCTGACGTTCAGGGGTTGGGGGCAACCGCAGCCCCGGCCAAGCGGCGGGACCACGAAGGGAGCCGGGCACGACCCGGGGTCGGCAATTGGCGGACGCGGCCGGTCTCGCTGTCGATCACCCAGAGCTGGCGCTGGCCGCTGCGATCGGAGATGAACGCCACGTGGCGCCCGTCGGGCGCCCAGGTCGGGTCCTCGTTGCGGCCCGACGACGTGAGCTGCCGGAGCTTCTGGCCGGCCACCGTGAGCACGAATACCTGCGGCGTGCCCTGCACCTCCCGGTGAAATACGACGGAGGCGCCGTCCGGCGACCATTCTGGTGCGTTGGAGCTGCCGGACACCCCGAAGTCGAACGGCGCGAGCAGTTCCTGGTCGGTGCCGTCCACAGCCATGACGTAGAGCTGGGGTGGCCCCGCGCGCGTCGAGATGAAGGCGATCCGGCGGCCGTCAGGGGAAAAGGTCGGACTCAAATTGTCCGCGAACCGGCCTGCGGTCAAGCGTTGCGCACTGCCTCGATCCGCGACATTGACCAAGTAGATGTCCGTGCCCTTCTCGTCCGAGTGGGCGTAGGCCATCTGGCGGCCATCGGGCGACCAGGCGGGGGTGATGTTCAGCGCGGTCTCGGTACCGGGGAGCTGGTTAACCTCCCCGGTCGCAAGTGTTTGAATCCACACTCCGCCCCGTCCCGCCCCCAGCCGCGTGTACGCAAAGCGCCGCCCGTCCGGCGACCAGACCGGCGAGAGCGCGGTTTGCCCTTCGGCGGTAAGCGCCCGCATGCCGAAGCCGTCGCTGTCCATTTGATAGACGCGCCCGTTCATCACCAGGAGCAGCCGGGTGGCCGCGATGCCCGGCACGCTGGTGGCCCAGCGGGCCACCTCGTCGCTCAGGACGTGCACCGCCAGACGGAACCCGGCGTCGGTCGGCGGCGGCAGCGTGACGGCGACCTGGTTCCGAACCCGCGACTGGGCCACGTCGTGCAACCGGGCCGTGACCCGGCCCCCTTCGTCCGCCAGCTCCAGCACGAACGCCGCGCCCAGCGTCTTGTAGAGGCCGTAGTTGAGCGGAGCCGATGAATGTCCGGCCGATCCCGGGTCGTTCACCGCGATCATCTCGAACCGGTCGCTGTAATCCAGGTCGCGCCGGACGATCGCCCGGACGGAGTCGATGCCCGGTCCGGGCAGCACCACCAGCCCGGGCCGCACCCCCGGGGTGTAGTTGATGCCGACCGTCACCCCTTGCTCGACCCGCGTCGTGTCCTGCGCACCGGCGCTCCGCGCTGCCGCGAGGAGCGCGAAGCCGGCGATCGCCGCGCCCGCAAATCGTCTCATTGCACCCTTGGCGTGAAGTAGAACGACACCGGCAGCACGTCCGCCGGATACCCCTCCGGCAGCGGGCCGAACGCGTTCGCGTTCCCCGCGGCCTCGATCGCACCCTGGCAATTCAGGTCGAAGGCGAAATTGCCCGACGACTCGGTGAACCGGATCTCCCGCACCGACCCGTCCCGCAGAATTAGGAAGCTCACCGTCGCGCGAAGGGCCGCGCTGCCCGAGGGCCGATCCCAGCGCCGGTACACCTGCGCCACGATGTTCCGCAGGTACTCCGGGTATGCGAACTCGAGACCGGGCGTCTTGACCGTCGCGACGTCGGTGCCGGTGCTCGGGGTCTCGCCGGGAAGCGGCGGCTCGGGCGCCCGGGTCTTGGCCGGCGGCTCCTTCTTTTCCGTCTCGGGCCGCGGGGGCGGCTTGGGCTCCGGCTTGGGCGGCACCGGCTTGACCTTCTCGGGCGGCTTGAGCGGTGCCGGCTTCTCCTCCGGCGGCGGGGTCGGGATCGCCTGGGGCGGGGCCCGCTTGAGCTGCGGATCGGGCGCCGGCGCCGCCACCAACTCCACCGCGTAGGCGGGCGGCATCGGCTTGACTGCCGGCCGTTGCGCCGCGAGGAGCAGTCCGCCGGCCATGGCCGCGTGCACGACCGCGGTCCCGATCACCCCGGCCGCACGGCCCGGGTGCTCGCGGGCGACGGCCGCATGGAGCTTCACGGCTGGGACTCGTCCACCGCCACGAGACCGACGTTCTGGATGCCGGCGGTGCGGATCACGGCCAGCACCCGGACGACCTGCCCGTAGGGGACACCGGCGTCCGCCTGCAGGTACACGCCGCTGGGCTTCCGCGCCGAGACCAGCGAGCGGAAGGTCGTCCGAAAGTCGCGGTAGCTCACCGCAGTGTTGTCAACGTAAATGCGCCCGTCGCGGGTGACCGAAACGACCATCCCTTCCTTCGCGGCCAGGGGCCGCGCCTCGGCCCGCGGAAGCTCGACGTCGACGCCGCCCTGCATGATCGGGGCCGTGATCATGAAGATGATCAGCATGACCAGCACGACGTCGATCAGCGAGGTGACGTTGATGTCCGCGTTGAGGGGGAGCTCGCCGCGCTGGCTGCCGAGTCCGCCACCGAGACTCGCCGACATCTCAGACCAGCCCCTCGCGAGCCATCGTGCCCACCAATTCGTTGGCGAAGCCCTCGAGCTCGCCGGCGAAGAGACGCACCCGGTTGACGAAGAGGTTGTAGGCGATCACGGCGGGGATGGCGGCGGCGAGGCCCGCGAACGTGGCCACCAGCGCCTCGGCCACGCCGGGCGCGACCGCCGCGAGGTTGCCCGAGCCGCGGGCGGAGATGCCCACGAACGCGTTCATGACGCCCACCACCGTGCCGAGGAGGCCGAGGAGCGGGCTCACCGAGCCGATCGAGGCGAGCCATGGGACATAGTGGCCCATCAGGTCCCGCTCGGCGGCGACCTCCTTGCCGAGCACCATCTTGAGCGCCTCGAGCTGAGTGACGGTGAGCGAGCCGCTCTCCACCGGCCGGTCCGCCCGCATGGCGCCCGGGCGGAGCTCCGAATAGAAGGTGATCGCCTCGCGGAAGAGTCGGGTGTAGGGCGAGGGCGGCTGCTTCATCACCGCGTGATACGCCTCCTGCAGCCGGGTGGACCGCTCCATTTCCGAGAAGAAGCGGTTCGCCTGGCTGTTCAGGCGGCGGAACTGCCACCATTTCGCGATGATGATGAACCAGGAAACCAGCGAGAAGACCGCGAGGATCACGAGGACCACCTTGGTTTCGGGGCTCGCGATCATGACCAGGTCCAGCGTCGAGCGCGGGACCGGGGACGCCCCCTGCAGCATCAGCTCGCCTCCTCTCGGAACCATTCCACCAGTTGCGCCAGCCCGTCCTCGAAGCGCCATTCGGGCGCCCAGCCCAGCAGCTGGCGCGCCTTGTTGATGTCGAGCACGCTGCGCAGCAGCTCGCCGGCGCGGGGCGGCGCGAATTCGATGCCCGTCCGCCGGCCCATCGTGGTCATCACCGCCTCGGCCACCTCGAGCACGTTGCGCTCGCGGCCGGTGGCCACGTTGAACGCGCGCGCGTCCACGCCGTCGGCGGGCGGCAGGGGGCAGCTGCTCGCGAGCACGTTGGCGCGGGCCACGTCCTTCACGAAGACGTAGTCCCGGGTCTGGAGCCCATCGCCGAAGATGGTGACGGGACGTCCCTCGAGCACGCGGGCGACGAAGATCGAGACCACGCCCGCCTCCGACTTCGGGTCCTGCCGGGGACCGAACACGTTCGAGTACCGCATCGCCACGCCATCGAAGCCGCGCAGGCCGCCGAGCGCGCGCAGGTAGTGCTCGCCCGCCAGCTTGCTTACGCCGTAGGGGGAGACCGGGCGCTTGCCGTCGGTCTCGGGCGTGGGGAACACGTCGGTCTCGCCGTACACCACGCCGCCGCTCGAGGCAAACACAACGCGCTGGACCCCGCCCTCGCTCGCGCCCTCGAGCAGGTTCACGAACCCGACCAGATTGATTTCAGCGTCGTAGGCGGGGCGATCCACGGAGACTCGCACGTCGATCTGCGCCGCGTGGTGGTTCAGTACGTCGAAGCCGCCCTGGGCGACGGCCCGGCGGGCCTCCGGCGACCGGATGTCGGCGCGCACGAATCGCGCACGGTCGGGGACGTTCCGCTCGCTCCCGCGCGAGAGATCGTCCAGCACCGTCACGTCCCAGCCCGCGGCAAGGTACGCCTCGGCGATGTGCGATCCGATGAAGCCGGCACCGCCGGTGACGAGCACCCTTGCGGTCATGCGGCCGGTGTCTCCCTGCGGCGCATCGGCCGCGATTGTCGGGGGTAAGCTCCGCGAATAACCCCGGCAATATAGACGGAGGGCCCCCGGAGGGAACCGCGCGGCGCGGCGGTGCCGTGCGGGG
>DASSOD010000101.1:0-4566 GCA_035700905.1 Gemmatimonadales bacterium
CCAGTTGCCTCCAACAAGTCGGCCGCGCAGGAGCTGGGCGAGCCGCCCGTCATGCTCGAGCGCGTTCGCGAGCTGCCCCACCGAGAGCGGCCGGCCCGACACGAGGTCAACCGAACGCCCCTCCACGTTCACCGACCGCGCGGCGGGAGACTCCCTCGCGAGCGCGCGGCGGAGCAGCAGCGCTGAGTGGAGCTCGTACGCCTTGGCGAGGTTCACCAGCACGCCGGTGAAGTCGTGCGACGCGTCCGCCCGCCGTTCGCGGAACTCCCGCTCGGCGCTCGCGACCGCGGCCCGGGCGGAGGGGTCGAGCGCGCTCCACGCCTCCTCGCCCACCACGTTGTCGCGCAGGTCGCGCTCGAGCGCCGGCAGGCCACCCTGCTCCGAGTCGAACTCGACCCAGAACAGCCCTTCCAAAACCTGGTCCCGCAGGCGCTCGTCGAAGTAGCCCACCTCGTCCGCCCGCCACACCACGAGCGGCAGGTCCACCATGCCGCCGTAGAGCGACACGGGCCGGTCGCCGTAGTGCACGTTCCGCAGGTGCTTGAGCTCCTGGACCACGGCGAGCGTGTCGTCGTTCACCAGGCGGCGGATGTCCCAGAGGCGGAACCAGCAGTCGAAGTGCAGGTCGCCGGCGCGGTAGTAGTCGGGCACCCGGCCAGGCTCCTCCCGCCGGACGTCGCGCTCGGTGATCTCGGCGACGTGAGCGACGTAGAGCGAGCGGTAGTCGGTGAGGTAGAGGTGAAGCTCGCGGTCGTCCTCGTTCCCGATCTCGTCGTTGAGCGCCAGGATCTCGGCGAGGTGCGGCAGGCGCTGCTGCCGATTGGGGGAGCGCACCTTGCCCCACCACACGTGCACGTCGTCGAGGTCGCCGCCGCCGATTCGCCACGCGCGGATCGCGTCGAGCAGCAGTCGCCGATGCGCCTCCATCGCGTCCACCGCGTAGGCCGGGTTCCAGACGCCGACGAGATGGCGCTGGTGGGTGGTCGCTGCGCGCGGACCGGGCGGCGTCACGTGCGTCGCTCGCCGGGCGCTACGGTGCGGAGACGATCGCGGCGAGTCGCTCGCGAACCGCCTCGCGCGCGCTCTCCGGCCCCAGCACCTCGGCGTCGGCGCCATACTGTAGCACGTGGCGCACCACCCAGTGCTCGTCGGCCAGCGGGTGCTCCAGCGTGAGCGATCCGCCGGGATCTACCGCCCGCCCCTCGCGCTCGGCGATCCAGCGCGCCACCGCCGGGCCGTACCGCACCCGCACCACTTCCTGCGGCTCGCCGTGGAACACCTTGCCCTCGTGCACCACGGCGTCGAGGGCGAAGTCGGCCGGCACGGTGTACGACTCCCCGGTCTCCCGCACGCTCTCGATCCGGTCCAGCCGGAACACGCGGAGCCCCGCGCTCCTCTCGCAGTGGGCGACCAGGTACCACGCGCCGGACGCGAACACGGGTGCGTAGGGACACACCGTGCGCTCGCTGCTCTCGCGTGCGCCGCTCGCGCGGTAGGTGATCGCGAGCTTGTGCCCGGCCCGCATGCCGCGCCGGATGGCGGAGAGCGTCGCGGCGTCCGCCTCGCTTCCGGTCGCGGCCGCGCGGAAGTCGTCGGGCGGCGGATCGTCGGGGAGGCGGGCGAGCGCGCGCGCGAGCCGCGCGCGGGCCCGGTCGAGCACCGGATGCTCCTCCGCTGGACGCTCCGAGCGGAGCAGCGCGAGGCCCAGCTCCAGCGCGCCGAGCTCGGCGACGGTGAGGCGCATCGGCCGCAGGAAGTGATTGGACTGGAGCGCCACCTGCTCCTCTTCCAGGAAGATCTGCACGCCCTCGACGAAGCCGCCCGGATCGTCGAACCGCACCGAGAGCGATTCGAGGTCGCGCAAGAGGGTCTGTCGGTCCACGCCCAGCCGCTTGGCGATGACGGCCACGGAGTGGGGCTTGCCGTCGGCCAGCTCGGGGATGAGCAGGAGAACTCGGCGCAGCTTGTCGGCGGCGGTCTCCGGCATCAGCGGCCCCCGTGCGCGACGAGCGCCTCGCGCGCGAGCTGGCGGTAGGCGGCGACCAGCTCCGGGGGCGAGACCGGCGTCACCTCGCCGCCGAACGACAGCAGCCAGCGCGCGAAGGTGTCGAGGCGCCGCACGCTGAAGCGGCGCCGGTCCGGCTCGCCCTCCACCGCCTCGCCCAGCCGGCGGGCCGCGTGCGCGGCGCCGCTCGCGCCGTGGAACGCCACCACCGCCGTGAGCGCCGCGCCGTCGCCCAGCTCCCACGCCTGGCGGGAGCGCGCGTGCTCGCGGAGGTTGAAGCCGGCGGGGATGGCGAAATCGGGCGTGCCCGGGTGGCTCGGGTTCATCCGCGCCGAGGCGATGCGGCTCACCCGGAAATTCTTGACCGGACCGCCGTCGCCCTCGCGCGCGGCCAGATACCAGTGCTGGTTGAGGAAGAAGAGCCCGTACGGCGCGAGGCGCCGCTCGGAGATCGTGCCGGTGCCGATCGCGTGGTAGGTCACCGCCACGAACTTGCGGCGGCGGAGCGCCTCGTCCAGCGCCTGGAGCACGTCCTCGCGCGGCGGGGTACGCGGCGGTACGTAGCTCGCCATCGCGGCGACGAGCGGCGGCTCCCGCGGGCCCGCGGGCGGCGCCTCTCTCGTCCTGAGCGCCGGCGGGGGCTCTTCGATCGCGCCGGCCGTGGGCTCCTGGCCGACGCTCACGTCGATCGGCAGATCGAACGCGAGCTTCCGGAGCGCCGAGGCGGCGAGGGCCGCGAGCCCCGGATCGCCCAGCGCACGCACCCGGTGCGCCGCGTTCACCACCGCCTCCAGCTCGTCGGGCTCGAAGGTGAGCTCCTGGAGCGTCTTGTACCCGTAGCGGTCCACCCGCCGGGGCCGAGTCGGCCGGCCGTCGCGCAGCACGGCGAGATAGGGCAGATAGAAGTGCTCGCGCCGGAGCCGATAGCCCGCCGGCTCTCCGTCCTCGCCCGGCAGGGTCTGGATCGGCACGCCGAAGCTTCGGAGCTCGTCCTTGTCGCGCTCGAACATCCGGCGTGCGCTCTCGCGCGTCGCCCCGTGCTCCGACTGGTAGCCGCCGTAGGCGGGGACGTCCGCCACGAGCTCGTCCAGGCTCGCGGCCGAGTGCCGGCGGAGCAGCGCGGCGAGAAGATCGATCCAGCGTTGGAGCTTCGGGGCGGCGGTGTGCCGTGGTCGAGAGGACACGAGGCCTTGATCCAGAATGGTCCGAAGTACTGTCTGTGTCGCTCCAGAAAAGCTAATGCGCACACGGAGCAATGGGTCCGGTTGTTCGGCGGGCTCGATTGCGCTTGAAAGAGTAGGAATCGGCTGTGACAGTGCCGAGTCCGCTATGTGATTACGCCGCCTCGAATCGGGCAAAACGCTCCGCTAGGTATTCCCGGTTCGGCCGGTGCTCCACCCGCCGCGGGAGTTGAATCGAGCTGCCGTGCATCTCCTGCAGCCCGTGCCGGAGCATCGGCCCGTCGTGCTCGTCCAGCACATCGTCGCGCACGTGGACGCGGTAGTCGGGGTCCACGCCGAGGATGCCTATGTCGTAGGCGCCGTGGTGGATCTTGCAGAGCGAGAGCCCGTTCGGAATGGTGGGGCGCCCGCGTGGATCGCTGTCGGGCAGGATGTGCGCGGCGTCGAGCAGCGGAGGGTGGCGAAGCCGGCACATTGCGCACTGGTCGCCATAGGCGCCCATCACCAGGAACCGGAACTGCTGCTGGTGCAGGCGGCGTTTGACGGCTACCGTCTGGTAGGCGCGGCGGGCTTCGAGGACGCCGGGATCTTGCGTACGCACGCGGGCGAGGTCGGCCGCGGCTTCCGCCATGAGGGCGAAGGTGAGCTCCGCAGGCCGATCTTCAACGACGTAGCACGGGAAAACCGCCTCATACAAGCCGGGGCGTACCGCGATCAGATAGAGCAGCGGGCGCTTCTGCTGAAAAGCGCGGCGGACCGCTACGTTGTCCGACTGGCTCGGATCCGTGCCGCGGTATCGGTAGAGAAATCGGGTCGCATCCGCATCGGCCTGATCGTCGTACGGTCCGTCGTAGGCAGTTACGATGGTGAGCGCAGCACCAGGGTCCCTGAACCGCGCCGGGCGGAAGATCCCCTTCTGTTGATTCCAGATCGGGACGCGCTCGTCCTCGTACCGGATGCCGCGGTTCAGCTCGGCCGCCGGAATGACGCCCCCGTTCGCGTCGCGCAGGCGCGCGACGTGGTCGAACACGGCGAGACGAAATGCGAGGTCCGCATCCATCGTTCTGCCCGGTTCGGAAGGAGAATGAGATGGTGCGTCCCGAAGCCGGAACGCGCAAGGCCTGAACTGTAGAGAGTGCCGCTATACAACCGCCTCAGAGATACCGAGTACCGATAATGAAGCAAGTCATTCGGGTGCTCGCGGCAGTGATCGAGCGCGACGGCCACTGGCTCGTGTGCCGCCGACCGGAGCACAAGCGGCACGGTGGGCTTTGGGAATTCCCCGGCGGCAAGATGCTGCCCGGCGAAAGCGACGCAGACGCATTGGCGCGCGAGCTGGCGGAGGAGCTCGGGGTCCAAGCCGCGCCCCGGAATGGATCA
>DASSOD010000102.1:0-6432 GCA_035700905.1 Gemmatimonadales bacterium
GAATCGCGCGCGCGCTGCTGGGCTGCGTTCTCCTCGCGGCGGTCGCCGCGCCCGCGCGCGCGCAGGACCGGCGCCTCGCGGATCGGCTGGACTCCGCCACCGCCGCCTCGGTCGGGGCGCTGGTGGATTCCGCCCGCGCCGCCGGCCTCCCGACCGAGCCGCTGGTGCAGAAGGCGCTCGAGGGCCGGGCGCTCGGCGCCGACGGCGCCCGCATCACGGCGGCGGTGCAGGCGCTCGCCGGCCGGCTCGCGTCGGCCCGTGACGCACTCGGGGGCGAGGCGAGCGACGCCGAGCTCACCGTCGCCGCCGGCGCGATCCGGAGCGGGGTGTCGGTGGCCACCATCCGCCGGCTGCAGTCGCTCCGCGGCGGGCGGCCGCTGGTGGTGCCGCTCGCCGTGCTCACCGATCTCGTCGCCGAGGGCGTGCCGCCCGACCGGGCGGGCGCGAGCGTGCTCGACCTCGCGCGCGAGGGGAGACCCGACGACGCCTACCTGGCGCTGCGCGAGCGGGCGCAGAGCGAGCGGCGGCGCGGCCGCGGTCCGGCCGGTCCGCCCGCCCCGACCCGCCCCGCGGCCGACGCCCCCACGCCGCCATGACCAGGCTCCGCGCGGCGGTCGCGACGGCGCTGATCGCGGCGTGGATGCCCGGCGCGGCGGCGGCGCAGGTGCGCGCCGCGCTGGACGTCGGCGCCGGCGCCTCCCGTACCGATGGGACCCTCGGCGGCGGCGTCGTGTCGTTCGCGCCGTCGCTCGCGCTGGACGCGGGGCCGCTCCGCCTCGACGCCTACGGGATCTACAGCAGCGCGTCCGCCGGCCGGTGGAACTTCGAGGGCTTCATCGCGCCGGTGCTCCGCTCGCCGCGGCTCGGCCCGGTGCGCGCGGAGCTGGGCGGCGAGTTCGACTGGACCTCGCACCGCCGCACCAGCGGCACCGCCACGGCCCTCGGCGAGCTCCGCGCGGTGGTCGAGCCCTTCTCCGCGGTCACCCTCTGGGCGGGATACGGGCTGGGGAACGCGTACTCGTTCTCCCAGCGCCGCCCGGTGGCGCGCACGCGCTACGGCGGGTCGGGCCGGGTCGGGAGCCTCGAGGTGGGCCTGTCGCTCACCGCCACGTCGTTCGACTACGCGCCGGGCGGGGTGTTCGATCCGCGCGCCGCGCCGACGGCGGCCGTGGACACGGTCCGGCGCATCACGCGGGGCAGCTACACCGACGCCGTGCTCACCGGGCGCTGGGGCGTCGCGTCGCTCGCGCTCGACGCGAGCGTCGGCCGCCGGATGAGCCGCACCACGCCGGCGCTCACGATCTGGAGCGCCACCGCCACCAAGCGCATCACGCCCGATCTCGCGCTGGTCGCCTCCGCGGGCCGCGCGCCGCAGGATCCGGTGACCGCGCTTCCCGGCAGCCGCTACTTCGTGGTGGGCTTCCGCGTGCTGGTGGGCGCGCCGTCCCGCGCCGCGCCGCCGCGCTCGCGCGCCGCGGAGAGCAAGGCGGGCCGCGCGCCGCTCACCATCGGGCCCAACGTGGGCGCCGGGCGCGAGATCCTGCTCCGCGTGTCCGGCGCGCACGCGGTCGAGCTCAGGGGCGACTTCACCGACTGGGATCCGGTCACGCTCGAGGCGGCGGGCGACGAGGAGTGGCGCGCGGTGCTGCCGATCGCGACCGGGCTGCACCGCATGGCGATGCGGGTGGACGGCGGGAACTGGACCGCGCCGCCGGGCACGCACCCGGTCGAGAGCGAATTCGGGGGAACGGTGGGCGAGGTGGTGGTGGAGGAGTGACGTGCGGCGGGCGCGCGCTCAGCGCGCCCCGCCCACCAGCTCCCGAATCCGCTCGACCCCCTCCCGCACCTGGGTCTCCTCCGCGCCGAACGAGAACCGCACGTAGCTCTTGAAGCGCGAGGGCCGCCCGCTCCGCCGCTTCCCCGGATTCACGTCGAAGAACTCGCCCGGCACGCAGATCACCTTGCGCTCGAGCAGGGCGCGGAAGAGCGCCATCCCGTCGTCCAGCCCCTTGGGAAGCCGCGACGCGTCGGCCCAGCAGTAGAACGTCCCCTCCGGCTCCAGGTCGAACCGCATCCCCGCGGCCGCGAGGCCCTCGAGCAGGATCCGCCGCTTGCGGCTGAACGCCGCGCGGATGGCGGCCGTCTCGCCGCAGACCACCTCGGGCGCGAGGAGCGGCACCGCGGAGCGCTGCAGCGGCTTGCTCCCGCCGCCGTCGAGGAACGATCCGCTGCTCGAGACCGCCTCGATGACCGCCTGCGGCCCCACGATCCAGGTGCAGCGCCAGCCGGGGTAGCGCCAGTTCTTGGTGAAGCCGTCGAACAGCACCACGGGATCGGAGTCCACGTCCTCCACGTAGCGCGCCGCCGACACCATCTCCGCGCCGTCCGCGGCGGTCCGCCAGATGTAGTGGGAGTAGAACTCGTCGATCAACAGCGAGCAGCGGAGCTCGCGCGCGGTGGCGACCCACGCCTCGAGCTCCTCGCCCTGGATCACCTTGCCCGTGGGGTTGCAGGGATTGGACAGGAGCAGCGCCGAGAGGCCGCGGCCCGTGATCTCGCGCCGGAGCTCGTCCACCCCGAACCGGTAGCCCTGCGCGGGCTCGAGCAGGATCGGGATGGCGGTGAACAGCTTGAAGATGTCGAGCAGCTCCTCGTAGGCGGTGTAGTCCGGGAGGAAGTGGCCGAGGTTGATCTGCCCCAGCGCGGCGACCGCGCGGGTGAGCGATGCGCGCCCGCCGCCGCAGATGCACACGTTCTTCTCGCTGTACTGCTGCGCCCGCCCGCGGCGGTAGAGGTGGTTGTACAGCTCCGCGACGGCGCGGCGCAGCTCCCAGATGCCTGGCACGGGCGCGTACTCCTGGTCGTCGGGCGCGATCTCGACCTGGTGCACCCGCGGCGGGGCGCCGGGGAGGGGGCCGGTCTCCGGCTGCCCCTGCCCCAGGTTGCACCAGTCGGGGTGCCCGTAGCGGTACCCGTGCCGGGCGGCCTCGGCCATCACGTAGATGACGCCGGTGAAGGGGACGGGGCGGAAGCCCGGGATGGTGCGGGAGGTCATCGGCGGGGCGTCGGCATGGAATCGAAGGGTAAGTGGAAGGCCGTGCCGCGGGTAGCGGGGGGCGGCCCACCGCCGTCATAGCGTTCGTGTATGCTTGAGGTGTGAACCCGACAACTCCTCCCTCCCCAAAGGCCGGTCCGTATTTCGCCCACTCCGTACCCGGGGAGCCACCGGAGCGCTGGGAGCGGCTGGAAGCGCATCTCGTTGCGGTGGGGGAGTTAGCCGCGCAGTTTGCGGCCGCGTTTGATGCGGCGGCGTGGGGACGCTTGGCCGGATTGTGGCACGACCTCGGCAAGTACCGGCCGGAGTTCCAGCGTCGCATTCGCGGGAGCCGCGAGCAAGTGGAGCACGCTGGCGTTGGCGCCGCGTTGGCCTGGGAGCGGCAATTGGTCCCGCTCGCGTTCATCATCGCCGGTCATCACGCCGGTCTCGCCAATCCTACCACCCGGGCAGGCGGCGTCGCGTCGCTTGTGGACCGTCTGTCCGAAAACCGCGCACCGCTGGCCGAGGTGCGGGGGATGAACGCCGGAGAATGCGCGCCCGATTGCCCGGTGCCCGCGTTGCCGGCTTGGGCGAAGCTGGCTGCAGACGCACCGCGCCACGTGGAGGACGCCGCAAAGCGCTCGCTGGAGTTCTGGACCCGTATGCTGTTCTCGGCGCTGGTGGACGCCGATTATCTCGCCACGGAACGCTTCTGCTCGCCCGCGCGCCACGCGTCCCGACGCCCTGCGCAGGACCTTGCGGGGCTGTGCCAGCGGCTCGACCGCCGGTTGGCGGAATTCGCGGTCGAGTCGGAGGTGCATCGAGTCCGGCGGGCCGTGCTCGACCACTGTGTTCGCGCGGCCGCGCGTCAACCCGGCGTTTTCAGCCTGACGGTTCCGACCGGCGGTGGAAAAACGCTCTCCTCCATGGCGTTCGCACTTCGCCACGCGATCCGCCACGGACTCCGGCGGGTGGTGGTGGCCATCCCCTTCACGAGCATCATCGAGCAAAGCGCGGCCGTCTACCGCGACGTTTTCGGAGCCGAGCAGGTCGTCGAGCATCACTCCAATCTAGACGAGAGCGCCCTGCTCGAGCGCTACGGGGAAACCGAGGTCGCCCGTCGCCTGGCGGCCGAGAACTGGGACGCACCGATCGTGGTCACGACCAACGTGCAGCTCTTCGAGTCGATCTTCGCCAATCGGCCGTCGCGCTGCCGCAGATTGCACAATCTCGCACAGAGCGTGCTGATCCTGGACGAGGCGCAGGCGCTCCCGCCTGGCTTTCTCACTCCCGTCCTCGACGCACTGCGGGAGCTGGTCGACCATTACGGCTGTACCGTGGTGTTGAGCACGGCAACCCAGCCGGCGTTGGCACGGCGTGCCGCGTTGCCCGCTGGGCTCGAGGACGTGCACGAGATCGTGGAGAACCCGACCGAGCTGGCCCGTGCGCTCACCCGGGTGGAGGTGCGATGGCCGGAGGACCCAGATCCCACAGATTTCGCAGACCTCGCGGGACGGGTTGCGGGGGAGCGGCAAGTGCTCGCGATCGTTCATCGACGCCAGGATGCCCGGGAGCTGGCCGGGCTGTTGCCCGCAGCGGATCGGTATCATCTCTCGGCCCTGATGTGCCCCGCACACCGCGCCGAGGTCTTGATCCGGGTCCGGACCGCGCTGAAGGAGGGGCGGCCGTGCCGCCTTGTCTCGACTCAGGTCGTCGAGGCGGGAGTGGATGTTGACTTTCCCGTCGTATTCCGTGCCCTCGCCGGCCTCGATAGCCTGGTACAGGCGGCGGGCCGCTGCAATCGGGAGGGCGGTTTGAGGGACGCTCACGGGCGGCCGGTCCGCGGCCGGTTCGAGATCTTCCAGGGGCCCACGGAGCCACCCCCGGGAATTTTGCGTCGAGGGCTCGAGACGACGCGCGCGATGCTTGCTCGGCATGGTCACACATTGAGCTTCGGTGATCCGAGCGTGACTGAGGAGTACTTCCGTCTGCTCTTCGCGGCCGTTAGCCTGGATGTCAAAGGCATACAGGCAGAGCGCGCCGGGCTCAACTTCGCCACTACCGCGGAGCGGTTCCGGCTCATAGAAAGCGCCACTTGGCCGGTGATCGTTCCCTGGGGCGGGGCGCCGGAGAGGCTGGCAGCCCACACCGCCTTTCCAACCCGGGAAACGTTCCGCAGCCTGCAGCCGTTCACCGTTCAGGTGTACGAGCAGCAACTTCGAGAGCTGCAGCGCGCCGGCGCGCTAGGCCAGATCGGCCACGGCCTCTTCAGCCTGTCGCAGCCGTTCGCCCGGCTCTACGACGCCGAATTCGGTCTGCTTGGTGGCCCCGATGCCACCCCGGATCCGGCGGAACTCATCGCGTGACCGTCAACCGTGGGAGGCCGCGCCATGCCCGTCGTCCGCTCGCCTATCGTCTCGCTCCGCGCCAAGGGCGCACTGGCCGTCTTCACGCAGCCTGCGTTCAAGGCGGAGCGCGTCACGTACCCGGTAATGACACCCTCCGCCGCGCGAGGGCTGCTGGAAGCGGTGCTCTGGAAGCCGGCCATGCGGTGGCGGGTTCAACGAATTGACGTGCTGGCTCCGATCGAGTTCGTCGCATTTCGGCGCAACGAGGTGAGCTCGCGCGCGGCCGCGCCCAGCGTGGATGTCGTTCGCCTTGGAGGGCATGTGCCCCCATTCTTTGCCGACGAGGACCGGGCTCAGCGCAACACGGTGGCCCTGCGCGACGTGGACTACGCGGTACACGCGGCGATTGAGTTGACGGAGCACGCGGGGCCCGGTGACAATCTCGCGAAGTTCGTCGAGATGTTCCGGCGTCGTGTCGAGCGCGGGCAGCACTTCCACCAGCCGTACCTGGGGTGCCGCGAGTTCCCCGCCGACATCGTGCCTGCCGACAGCGCGCCCCCGCCGGTCAACGACTCGCGCGACCTGGGGATAATGCTCTGGGATGTAGCCTATGCACCCGGCGGGAACCGGGCTCGGTTCTTCCGCGCCCGGCTAGAGCGGGGCATGCTGCACGTTCCCGACGATCCAGAGGCCACGCTCGTCGAGGAGGGCGCGGCATGATCCTCGAGGCGTTATACCGGCTGGCCCGCGACGAGGGACTGGTCGAGGATCCGGACTTCGAGGTTCGTCCCGTCGCGTGGCTCGTGGACGTGGGCGACGGCGGTGAGCTCTTGGGGGTGCGGGGAACGCACACGGAAACATCCGACGTCCTACGTGGTAAGACCCGCACGCGCGTGGTTGCCAAGGCGCTGCGCGTCCCGCGGCAGCCCACTCGGACCAGCGGCGACCGGGCGTTTTTCCTCGTTGACAAGCCGGACTACGCCCTCGGGCTCGTTGTAGCCGGGGGAGACACCACCGCGCCGGCACGTGAGCGTGCGCGACGGCGCC
>DASSOD010000103.1:0-2392 GCA_035700905.1 Gemmatimonadales bacterium
GTTTACGATCTACTTGCCAGCGACATGGATGCCGGAGGAGGTCGCATGAGCCAAAAGCCGTCCGTTCTGGTGGTTGACGACGAGTCGGGGATCCTCGACACGTTGCGCATCCTCCTGCGGAACGAGGGATTCGAGGTCACCACCGCGCAAGGCGGCAAGGCGGGGCTGGAGCAAATCCGCACCGGCAACCACGACATCATCCTCTCCGACGTGCGCATGCCTCAGGTCTCGGGGCTCGACATCCTCGCGACCGCGCGGGAGCAGGACCCGATGACCCCGGTCATCCTCATGACGGCGCAGGCCTCGCTCCAGAGCGCGATCGCGGCGGTGAACTCCGGCGCCTTCTACTACATCCAGAAGCCGTTCTCCAACGACGAGCTGGTCGCGATCCTCCGACGCGCCTGCGAGTACCGCGCGGTGCGGGTGGAGAACAAGCAGCTCAAGCAGGAGATCCGCCGCCGCGAGCGCGGCACGGTGAGCCGGCCGATCGGCAAGTCGAAGAAGTTCCTCGAGGTGCTGAAGCTCGCCGAGCACGTCGCGCCCACCGACTCGACCGTGCTCATCACCGGCGAGAGCGGCACCGGCAAGGAGGTCATCGCCCGCTACATCCACAACCTCTCGGCGCGGAGCGACGGGCCCTTCCTCTCGATCAACTGCGGGGCCCTCCCCGAGAACCTGCTGGAGAGCGAGCTCTTCGGGCACGTGAAGGGGAGCTTCACCGGCGCCGTGCGGGACAAGCAGGGCCTCTTCGCCGCGGCCCGGGGCGGGAGCTTCTTCCTCGACGAGGTGGGCGAGATGCCGCCGTCGCTCCAGGTGAAGCTGCTCCGGGTGCTGCAGGAGCGCGAGGCGATTCCGGTCGGCGCGACCGAGGCGATCCCGGTGGACGTGCGCATCATCGCCGCCACCAACCGCGACCTCGAGGAGGAGATCCGGCGGGGGAACTTCCGCTCGGACCTCTTCTATCGGCTCAACGTGATCAACATCAACCTTCCGCCGCTGCGCGAGCGGCGCGACGACCTGCTGCTGCTCATGGAGGCGTTCCTCCAGAACCTCGCCAACGAGTCGGGCGGCGAGCCCAAGGCGCTCGCCTCCGACGCGCTGGACGCGGTGATGGTGTACGAGTGGCCCGGCAACGTGCGCGAGCTGGAGAACGCGCTGGAGCACGCCAACGTCCTGAGCCGGGGCGCGCTCATCGAGGCCGGTGCGCTCCCGGAGCGGATCACCAAGCGGCGGAAGGAGCCGCTCGTGGCCGAGCGCTCCTACCGGAACCCGACGCTCGAGGTGATCGAGCGGGCGTACATCATGTACGTGCTCCAGGCGGAGGGCGGCAACAAGACGCGGGCGGCGGAGGTGCTGGGCATAGACCCGTCCACCCTCTACCGGAAGCTCAGCCGGTATGAAGGAGAGGCGGTCTAGCCGCGCCACGCGGGCCGACATGGCGTGATCCTTGCTGCCGGCGGGCGCGGCGCCGCCCCCGGCGCCGCATCTCCATCGCCTTAGCCCATGCCCGGTACCACCGCTGAGCGCGCCCCGGCGCCGTGGAGCTCGTGAGCGCACCGTCACTTTCACTCGAGCCGGAGCGGGCGGACGCCGGCGGTCCGCGCGCTCCGGCCGCTCCGCCGGCGCCGGGCCGCCCGACCCGGCGGGCCGAGCGGCTTGCCGCACTCGCCGTAGCCCTCCTCGCCTCAGCCGTCTACGCCCAGACGCTCACCTACGGGTTTGCCGGCGACGACATCGGCATCATCCGCGACCGCCCGCTCTTTCACGACCTGGGCCGCTGGCGCGAGATCCTGGGCGCCTCGTGGTGGTCCCACGCGCTCTACCGGCCGGTCACGGCCATTTCGCTCGCCGCCAACTGGGTCGCCGCCGCCGGCGATCCACGCGCCTTTCACCTGGTCAACGTGGCCCTCCACGCGCTGGCCGCGCTGGTGGTCTACCGGCTCGCGCGCGAGCTGGTGCCGTTCGGCGCGGCGGTGGCGGCGGGACTCGTGTTCGCGGTGCATCCGGTGCACGTCGAGGCGGTGGTGAATCTGGTGGGGCGCGCCGAAGTCCTCTCGACCATCTTCGTGCTGCTGGCGGTGCTGCTCTACCGCGCCGACGGCCGCCTGGCGGAGGCGGGCGATTGGCGCTCGGCGCGCCGAGCGGCGGCGACGTTGGGCACCCTCGCTGCGGCCGTCCTGGCGCTCGGCGCGAAGGAGTCGGCCTTCGCGCTCCCCGCGCTGCTCCTCGTGAGCGACTGGGCGGACGCGCGCGCCCGCGCGCGGCGGTTCGAGTGGGCGCTCGCGCGCCACGGGCTCCTCTGGATCGCGTGCGTGGTGGTTGCCGCGGGCTGGCTCGCGCTCCGGGCGCGCATCGTGGGGGACCTGACGGGGCTCGAGGTGGCGCCCGGCCT
>DASSOD010000104.1:0-27293 GCA_035700905.1 Gemmatimonadales bacterium
CGGACGAGGCGGCGCTCGCCGGCCTGCCCGAGGCGGCGGCCCAGGGGGACGCGGTCCTGGTCGAGCCCCGGGCGCCGCACGCGGACGGCGGCGCCGGCCTCGCGCTCCCACTCGCGATCGCCGCGGCGGCGCGGGCGCGGCTCGCCGGTCGGCGCATGGTGCTCGCGGGCGGGCTCACGCCGGAGACCGTGGGCGCCGCCGTAGGGCTCGTGGCGCCCGACGTGGTGGATGTAAGTTCCGGCGTGGAAATCCAGCCGGGCATCAAGGATCCCGACAAGATGGCACGCTTCGTGGAGGCTGCCGGTGGGCATCGCCCTCCCGCCTGAACGGGCCGTCGGCGGTCGCTTCGGGCCGTACGGCGGGCGCTACGTGCCCGAGACGCTCGTCGCGGCGCTCGACGAATTGGGCGCGCTCTACGACGCCGCCCGCAGCGATCCGAGCTTCTGGGCAGAGGCGGACGCTATCCTTCGCGAGTACGTGGGTCGGCCCACGCCGCTCAGCGAGGCGCCGCGCCTCGGCGCCAAGGCTGGCGCGCGCGTGCTGCTCAAGCGGGAGGACCTGAACCACACCGGCGCCCACAAGATCAACAACACCGTGGGGCAGGTGCTGCTGGCGCGGCGGATGGGCAAGCGCCGGATCATCGCCGAGACCGGCGCGGGCCAGCACGGCGTCGCCACCGCCACGGTGTGCGCCCGGTTCGGGCTCGAGTGCGTGGTCTACATGGGCGCCGAGGACGTCGCCCGCCAGCGGCTCAACGTCTACCGCATGCAATTGCTGGGCGCGACCGTCGTGCCGGTGGAGTCGGGCACGCGCACGCTCAAGGACGCGACCAACGAGGCGCTGCGCGACTGGGTGACGAACGTCCCCACCACGCACTACATCATCGGATCGGTGGTGGGCCCGGATCCGTACCCGCGCATGGTGCGCGACTTCCAGTCCGTGATCGGGCGCGAGGCGCGGGCCCAGGTGCTCGAGCGGTGCGGGCGGCTCCCCGCCGCGGCCGTGGCGTGCGTGGGCGGCGGATCGAACGCGATCGGACTGTTCGCGGGCTTTCTGGAGGACGCGGCGGTGGAACTGGTCGGGGTGGAGGCGGCGGGTGAAGGGCTGGACAGCGGCCGGCACAGCGCCACGCTCACGGCGGGCGCGCCGGGCGTGCTGCACGGGAGCCTGAGCTATCTGCTGCAGGACGCCGACGGCCAGGTCTCGCCGGCGCACTCGGTCTCCGCCGGGCTCGACTATCCCGGCGTGGGCCCGGAGCACAGCTGGCTCCGCGACAGCGGGCGGGTTCGCTACGAGTCGGCCAGCGACGCCGAGGCGCTCGACGCGTTCCAGGCGGTGTGCCGGCTGGAGGGGATCATCCCGGCGCTCGAGACCGCGCACGCCTTCGCCTGGGTGCTGCGTTCCCGGGGCCGGTGGACCTCCGACGCCCCCGTGCTGGTGTGCCTGAGCGGCCGCGGCGACAAGGACGTGGCGCACGTGGCGGCGCTCCTGGAGGGAACGCGGTGACGGCGCGAGCCGACTCGCCGGTCGCGCTGGAGAGCGCCCAGGTCGCCGAGCTCATCAACACGCTCGCCAAGGCGCTCCGCACCTTCCAGATGTACCCCCCCAACAATCCGATCCACCAGCGCGCCGTGCAGGGGGTGCGCGCCGCCTTCGAGCCGATCTGGGCCGCGGCCGACGACCTGGTCCTCTCCATCGGCGAGGCGGAGTTCCGCTGGGAGGACGAGGTCGTCTACCAGCAGGCGAACCGGAGCGAGTCGCTCGCCTGGCTGCTGTTCAAGGACGGGATGCGCGTGCTGGTCATCCGGCGGGGCGCCGATGCGGAGGAGGTGCCGCGCTTCCTCGAGATGATGAACCGGGTGCGCTTCCTCCCGGCGGACGCGGCCGACGACCTGATGACGCTGCTCTGGGAGCAGGACTTCCAGTACATCCAGTATCAGTTCATCGACTTCCTGGGCGAGGGGGAGTCGCTGGACGGCCCGATGCAGGCGGTGGCGGGCGGCGCCGGGGAGACGAGCCCCGCCGCGGCCGCGGAGCGGCAGGCGCAGGTGCAGGAGGAGGCGCCGCCGCGGCCGAAGGGCATCGTCGAGCTGGATGAGTTCGACTCGACGCTCTACTTCCTCGACGAGGCGGAGATCAGCCAGGTCGCCGACGCGCTGCGGGAGGAGTACGGGCGCGACGTGCGGCAGGCGGCGCTCTACGCCCTCTTCGACCTGTTCGAGACCCAGAGCGATCCCGCCGTGCGCGACGAGATCCTGGGCGTGCTCGACACGCTCTTTCCCAACCTGCTCAACCGGGGCGAGTTCCGCACCGTCGCGCTGATCATGCGCGAGGTGCGACTGATCGTCGCGCGCGCGTCCGACGTGCCGGAGGCGCAGCGCCGCCGGCTGCAGGAGCTGGTGGAGCAGCTCAGCCGGCCGGCCATCGTGGCGCAGTTGGTCCAGTCGCTGGACGAAGGGGGCGCCGGGCCGGGCGACGAGGACGTGACCGAGGTGCTGCGCGAGCTCCGGCCGACGGCGCTGGCCCCGCTCATCGCCGCGATCCCCCGGATGGCGAACGCGAAGCTTCGCTCGCTGATCGAGCGCACGGTGGACCGGCTCGCCACCCAGCACCCCGGCGAGGTGCTGCAGCTCCTCCGCGCGCCGGTGGGCGACGCGCTGCCCAGCCTGGTGGCGCTCTGCGGCCGGCTCGCGCTGCAGCAGGCCGTCCCCGGACTGGGCGAGGCGCTGGCGCACGCCGACCCGGCGGTGCGCCTCGCCGCGGTGCAGGCGCTGGCGGAGATCGGGACGCCGGGCGCGCTCACCCACATCGACCGCGCGATCGAGGACGGCGACCGCGGGGTCCGGCTCGCCGCGGTGCGCGCCCTCGGCGCCCGGGGCTACAAGAACGCGCTCCGCCGGGTGGAAGCGGCGGTACTCGGCAAGAGCGTCCGGGAGATGGATCTCACCGAGAAGATGGCGTTCTTCGAGGCGTACGGGGCGATCGCCGGGAGCGCCGCGCTGGCCACGCTCTCGGCCATCCTCCTGCCCCGAGGCCTGCTCCGGCGCCGGGAGCCCGCCGAGGTGCGGGCGTGCGCCGCCATGGCGCTGGGAAAGATCCGCACGCCCGAGGCGCGGGACGTGCTGGTGCGGGCCCAGGAGGACAAGGAGCTCGTGGTGCGTAACGCGGTGAGCCGCGCGCTCCGCGAGGCGACGGCATGAGCGCCCCGGTGGACACCGCGGTCCGTCCGCCGGACGACGCCTCGTCGGACGCGCGGCTGCGCCAGGCCGGGCGCAAGCTGCTGCTGGAGCTCTACGCCGCGCTGCGCAGCCTCAAGTTCTACCCGGTCGAGAACGCGACCGTGCAGAAGGCGCTCGACGACCTCGACATCTCCTGCCGAACGCTGCTCGCGAGCGAGGGGGACGTCGAGATGCGCCTGGCCGGCGACTTCATCTTCGTGAACGCCACGCGGCTCCGCCTCGAGCTGGACAATTACGCCGCCTTCAACCACATCCTCTCGCTCTTTCGCACGTTCGACATCGGCGCGCTGCGGATCCGGCCGGGGTGCGAGCGGCGCGACTGGCAGGTGTTCCTGAGCCTGCTGCTGCGGCTGCCCGGCGCGGCGGGAGTCGACGACCTCCTGGACGAGCTGCAGCACCGCCTCGCCGAGGGCGGGGTGGCGCGGCTCGAGCTGGAACGCGCGCTCCCCCAGCAGGAGGGGCTGCAGGAATCGGAGGAGTCGCGCCAGGTCGCCAAGCGCACCTACTCGCACGGCGTGGCCGTGACCAAGGAGGTGATCACCGGCGTTCGGCTGGGCCGGGCCACCAGCGTGAAGCGGGTCAAGCGCGCGGTGCAGATGGTCGTGGACCAGGTGCTGAACAACGAGACCTCGCTGATCGGCCTCACCACGATCCGCGACTACGACGAGTACACGTTCACCCACTCGGTGAACGTCTGCATCTTCTCGGTGGCCCTGGGGAAGAAGCTCGGCTTCTCCAAGCTGCAGCTCTACGACCTGGGCATGACCGCGCTGCTCCACGACGTGGGGAAGGCGCGGGTGCCGATCGAGATCCTGAACAAGACCAGCGGACTGGACGAGGCGGAGTGGCGCGTGATGCAGGGCCACCCCTGGCTCGGGGCGCTCACCCTGTTCGGCCTCCGCGGGTACGAGGAGATCCCGTACCGGTCGATCCTCGTCGCGTACGAGCACCACATGAAGAACGATCTCACGGGGTACCCCCGGTCGGTGCGGCCCCGCGCCCTCGGCATCTACTCCAAGATCGTGTCGGTGGCCGACGGGTTCGACGCGGCGACGACGCGGCGCAGCTATCAGACCGTGCCGATCGAGCCGGACCAGGTGCTGCGCGAGATGTGGGAGAACCCGAAGCGGGGGTACGACCGGGTGCTGGTGAAGGCGCTCATCAATCTCATCGGCATCTACCCCGTGGGCACATGCGTCATCCTCGATACCTTCGAGGTGGGCATCGTGGCCGCGCCCAACCCGGACGGCGGCGCGCTCAACCGGCCGCTGGTGAAGCTCGCCATCAACGCCGACGGCGGGGCCATTCCGCCGCCGGGCCAGCTCGTGAACCTGGCCGAGCGGGACGCGGCCGGCGGCTTCGCGCGATCCATCGTGAAGGTGACCAACCCGACCCGCTACGGCCTCACCGTCGGCGACTACTTTGTCTGAGTCCCGCCTCGACGCGGCCTGGGCCCGGCTCAGGGCCGAGGGCCGCCCCGCGCTCATTCCCTACCTCACGGCCGGGTACCCGAGCCCGGAGGCGAGCCTCGACGCGCTGCGCGCGGCGGCCGAGGTCTCCGACCTGATCGAGGTGGGCGTCCCCTTCAGCGATCCGCTGGCCGACGGCCCCACGATCCAGCGCTCGACGTTCGAGGCGCTGCGCGCCGGCATGACGCTGCCGCGGACGCTCGAGCTCATCCAGCGGGCCTCGCTCGACCGGCCGGTCGTGGTCTTCAGCTACCTGAATCCGATCCTGCGCTATGGCCTCGAGCGCTTCCTGCGCGACGCCGACGCGCTGGGCGTCGCCGGCCTCATACTCACCGATCTGCCGGCGGGCAGCGACGCCGGCGTGGAAGCGGCGGTCCACGCGAGCCCGCTCGACCTGGTCCGGCTGGTGGCGCCCACCACCCGCCCGGAGCGGCTGCGCCAGGCCGTCGGTGACGCCGAGGGGTTCGTCTATCTCGTGGCGCGCCTCGGCGTCACCGGCGCGAGCACCGCTCTCGCCGCGGACCTGCCCGGGTCCGTCGCACGGCTGCGCGCCGCCACGCCGCTCCCGATCGCGGTGGGCTTCGGGATCTCCACGCCGGCGCAGGCCCGGGCCGTCGCGGTGCTGGCCGACGGGGTGGTGGTTGGGAGCGCGCTGGTGGACGTGCTGGGCCGCGACGGCGTCGCGGCGGCGGCCGCCTTCCTGAGGGGCCTCCGCGGGGCCGTGGACGCGGGGGAGCCGGTGCGGTGACGACCAGCGTCGCGCGCCTGCTCGAGCGGTACGCGCAGGTGCTGAGCGTGGGCGGGACCGCGCTCGCGCTCGCGGTGCTCGCGACCGACACTCGATGGGCGGGGCTGTGGCTGGGCACCGGCGTGCTCACCGCGGCCGTAGTGCTGATGCGAGCCTTTCCGGTGCGGCTGAGCAAGTACTCCTACCTCACCCAGACCGGCGTGGGCGCGCTGGCCGGCGCGCTCGCGCTCGGCGCGGGGCCGGTCGTGCTCGCCCTCGGCGTCGGCACCGTGGCCGCCGACGGCGCGTGGCTCCGGAAGCCGTGGCGCGTCGCCTGGATCAACGCCGGGCGGGAGATCATCGGCTTCGTGGCGGCCTTCGGGTGCTACGCCGCGGTGCTGCGGAGCAGCGGGGTGAGCGAGCTGACGCTCGACTTTCTGCCGGCCGCCTTCACGCTGGCCGGCATGTACTTCGTCACCAGCCGCTCGCTCTTCTACTTCACGCTGCTGCTCCGGGCCAAGCTGGAGCAGGCGGAACAGCTCCTCGTCCTCCGCTGGGAGGTGATCGCCTACCTCCTCACGCTGATCGCCGCCACGGTCGTAGTCGCGGCCCTGCACCTGCTCGCGCCCGGCGGGTGGCTGGCGGTCGCCATCGTGCTCGGCGTGTTGGGGGTGCTCACGCGCAGGATCCTGGAGGAGGCGATCGCGGCCGAGGACCTGAACAAGGTGCACCAGTTGGAGCGCGCGGTGCTCGCCAACGTGAACCTGCGCGACACCTTCGGGCAGATCGAGCGACTGGCGCACCGGCTGGTGGACTGGGGCGACTTCCGCATCTACCGCGGCGACCCCGGATCGGCCACGCTGCTGTACCGCGGGGCGTTCGGCCGGCCGGGGCGCGGCGGGCCGGCCGAGGCGCTGGGGGCGCTGCGCCGGCGGGTGCTGGCGGAGGGCCGTGCCGTGGTGGTGCGAGACACGGAGCGGGACCCGGAGCTCGCCGAGTCGGTGCCGGACGCCCGGAGCGTGCTGGTCTACCCCATACGCTTCGGCGACGAGACCCTGGGCACGATCGAGCTCGAGCACCACAAGCCGCAGACGTACGGTTCGCGGGACCTCGCCACGATGGCGACCGTCGCCGGCCACGTCGCCACGGCCATTCACATCGCGGAGCTCCGACGCCCCTTGGTGCACACCGTCGAGCAGATCGGCGCGCAGGTCGCCGGCCTGGCGCGGGTGACCGAATCGCTCCGCGGAACGGCGTCGGCGCTCGCCGCCGCATCGGCCTCGATGCGGGACGGCATCGCGGAGCAGAGCGCGTTCGCGACCGGCGGCCTCGAGGCCACCACCGCGCTCGCGGAGCTCTCGCGCGGGATGGCGACGGACGGGAAGCGCTCGGCGGACGCGAGCCGGCGCGCATCGGCGGTGGCGGACGAGAACCGGGCCGTCATCGCGACCGCCGTCGGGCGATTGGTCGAGCTCAAGCGGTTCGTCGGCGCGAGCTCGGCCCAGGTGAGCGAGCTGGGCGAGGTGACCCGGCGGATCGGCGGGTTCGTGGGCAGCATCCGGGAGATCGCCGACCTCACCAACCTCATCGCGCTCAACGCCGCCATCGAGGCCGCGCGCGCCGGGCAGGACGGGCGCGGGTTCGCGGTGGTCGCCGAGGAGGTGCGGCAGCTCGCCACGCAGACGCTGGAATCCACCCGGGAGAGCGCCGCGCTGCTGGCGGAGATCGCGCGCCAGGTGGAGAGCGTGAGCGCGCAGATGGGCCAGGGGCGGGATGCCGTGGCCGACGTGGAGGAGCTGAGCGCGGCGGCGGCGCGCGCGCTCGAGGCGATCTCGCAGTCCACCGGCGAGGCCGGGGAGCGCGCCCAGCAGATCGCGGCGGCGGCCGCCGGGCAGCAGGAGGCCGTCGAGGAGCTGCGCCGCCGCATCGAGCGGGTGGCGAAGGAGTCGTCGCGCAGCCGGGAGCAGAGCGACGCGCTGGCCGAGCAGGCGGGCGAGGCCGCGCGCGGGCAGGCGGAGCTGGAGGGCGCCATTCGCGAGCTGGAGGCGGTGGCCGCGCACCTGCAGGGCATCGCGCGCCACTTCGCCGTGGGGACGTGACCGGTGGCGGAGCGCGCGTACGTCGCGCTGGGGAGCAATCTGGGCGACCGCGCCGCACACCTCGCCGCGGCGCGGGAGGCGCTGGCTCGGCTGCCCCACACCCGGGTGCTCGCCGCCTCCGCCATCGAGGAGACCGCCCCGCTCGGCGGCAAGGCGCAGCCCCCATACCTGAACCAGATGGTGCTGCTGGAGACGGAGCTCGAGCCGCACCGGCTCCTGGCGGAGTGCCAGCGCATCGAGGCGGAGCGGGGGCGCGTGCGCGGCGAGCGCTGGGGGTCGCGCACGCTCGATCTCGATATCGTCCGCTACGGCACACGGCGCATCGCCGAGCCCGACCTCGTGGTGCCCCATCCCGAGCTGCCGCGGCGCGACTTCTGGCAGCGCGAGCTGCAGGAGCTGAGCGCACATGACCGCTGACCAGCGGCCGCGCACCGTCCCCGATTTCGCCGCGATGAAGGGCCGGCGGCGGATCGTGGTCCTGACCTGCTACGACGCGGCGTTCGCGCGGCTGCTCGCGCCCGAAGTGGACGTGCTCCTGGTCGGCGACTCGGTGAACCAGGTCGTCGCCGGGCACGACACCACGCTGAGCGCCACGCTGGACCAGCTGATCTACCACGCGGCCGCCGTGCGCCGCGGCGCGCCGGACGCGCTGGTGATCGTGGACCTGCCGTTCCTCACCTATCAGGTCTCGGTGGAGGAGGCCATCCGCAACGCGGGCCGCGTGCTGCAGGCCACGGGAGCGCAGGGCGTGAAGCTCGAGGGCGGCATGCCCATGGCGCCGACCGTCCGCGCGCTGGTGGATCGCGGCATCCCGGTGATGGGCCACCTCGGCCTCATGCCGCAGTCGGTGCGGGCGGTGGGCGGCTACCGGGTCCAGGGTCGCGATCCGGCGCAGGCCGCGGACATGCTCGAGGCCGCGCGGGGGCTGCAGGAGGCCGGCGCGTTCGGGGTGGTGCTGGAGCTGGTGCCGGCCGGCGTCGCGACGCGGATCACCGACAGCCTCGCCATTCCCACGATCGGGATCGGCGCCGGGGGCGGGTGCGACGGGCAGGTGCTCGTGCTGCACGACATGCTGGGCCTGAACGAGGCCTTCAACCCCAAGTTCCTCAAGCGCTACGCACAGCTCGCCGAGGCGGTGCGGCAAGCGGCCCGCGCGTACGCCGCCGAGGTTCGGGAGGGGACCTATCCCGGCCCCGAGCACAGCTTCGACTGAGTCGCGGTCGGGCGCCATGCGCGAGCTCACCGCCGCCGCAGACCTCCGCGCGTTCGTGCGCGAGGCCCGCGGGGCCGGCCGGCGCCTCGCGCTCGTCCCCACGATGGGATTCCTCCACGAGGGGCACCTCGCGCTGGTGGATGCCGCGCGGCGCGCGGCCGACGCCGTGGTGATGAGCGTGTTCGTGAACCCGCTGCAGTTCGGGCCGGGCGAGGACCTCGACCGCTACCCGCGCGATCTCGCGCGCGACCGGGCGCTCGCGCGCGGCCGGGGCGTGGACGCGCTGTTCGTGCCCGCGGCCGCGGAGATGTATCGGCCGGGGGCGGACACCCGGGTGGTGCCCGGCGCCGCGGCGGAGCGGTGGGAAGGCGCCGCGCGCCCGGGCCACTTCACCGGCGTGCTCACCGTGGTGACCAAGCTGCTTCATCTGGCCGAGCCGGACGTGGTCTGCTTCGGGCAGAAGGACATCCAGCAGGCGATCCTGGTCCGCCGCATGCTGCGCGACCTGGACTGGCCGGTCGAGCTGGTGCTCGTGCCCACGGTGCGGGAGCCGGACGGCCTGGCGTTGAGCAGCCGGAACGTGTACCTCGACGCGGCCGCGCGCGCGCGCGCGGGGTCGCTGTCGCGCGGCCTCCGCGCCGCCGAGGCGGCGTTCCGCGCCGGTGCGCGCTCCGCAGCGGCGCTCGAGGCGGCCGTGCGACGCGAGCTCGCGGCTGCTCCGGGCGTCGAGGCCGACTATATTGCGGTCGCGGAGCCGGACGCCATGCAGCCGGTCGCCGAGGCGCGCGACGGCACCATCGTCGCCGTCGCCGCGCGGATCGGGCGCACCCGGCTGATCGACAACGTGATCCTTCGCGAGGGAGCGGGTTGATGCAGCGCCACCTCATGAAATCCAAGATCCATCGCGCCACCGTCACGTCGGCGGACCTCAACTACGAGGGCTCGCTCACGGTTGACGAGGATCTCATGGAGGCGGCCGACCTGGCGACCTACGAGGAGATTCAAGTGGTGAACCTGAACAACGGCGAGCGGTTCACGACCTACCTCATCCCGGGCCCGCGCGGCTCGGGCGTGGTGCAGCTCAACGGCGCGGCGGCGCGGCTCGGCATCCCGGGCGATCGCGTGATCCTCATCTCCTACGGCGTGTTCACCCCGGCCGAAGCCGAGCGGCACGCCCCTCGAGTCGTATTCGTGGACGAGCGGAACCGCATCGTGCGGCCGCCGCTCCGGGCGGAGAGCTGAGCCGGTCGCCCGCGTGACCCATCCCCCGGAGCCCGGACTGCGGCCCACGCTTCCCGCGTGGGCCGTTTGCACGCCCGAGCGGCTCGCGCACATCGAGCGCGTGGCGGAGCTGGCGTCCGGCTGGGCCGAGGCGATGGGCGTCCCCGCCAACGAGCGGCATCGGTGGCTCCGTGCGGTCTGGCTCCACGACGCGCTGCGCGATGCGCCGTCCGCCGAGCTGGAGCGCTGGGCGGCGGGCGCGGCGGGCCCGCCCGAGCTGCGCCATGGCCCCGCGAGCGCCGCGCGCGCGAAAGCCGAGGGCGAGACCGACCGCGGCGTGCTCGACGCTGTGCGCTACCACTCGGTCGGCCTGGCCGAGTGGGACATGGTGGGCCGGGTGCTCTACTGCGCCGACTACCTCGAGCCGGGGCGGCCGTTCGACGGCGACGGGCGGGGCGGGCTGGCGCGGCGCTTTCCGGAGGATCCCGGCGCCGTGCTGCGCGAGGTGGCGCGGCGGCGGCTGCTGCACCAGATCGGCGCCGGCTGGCCGCTCCTCGAACCGACGGTACGATTTTGGAACGCCCTCGTCGCGCCGTCCTCCTCGCGCTGATCGCCGCCGGCGCGCTCGCGGTGCTGACCGCGTCCGGGCGCATCCGCTCCCAGCGTCCGGCCCCGTCGCCCGGGCATGCGTTCGCGATTCCCTCGCCGGAGCGGCGGATCCTGGTCGAAGTGCTGAACGGCACGACGCGCTCCGGCCTGGCGCGGAGCGCGACGCGCGCCCTCCGGCGCCAGGGCCTCGACGTGGTGTTCTTCGGGAGCACCGAGTCGGCGGGTCGCAGCCGGAAGACGCTGGTCCTGGTCCGGCGGGGCGCGGTGTCCAACGGGGCTCGGGTGGCCCGCGCGCTGGGCACGGGCGAGGTGGCGGAGCGCTCGGACCCCCTGAGACGGGTGGACGTGAGCGTCATCCTGGGCGAGGACTACAAGCCGCCGCCCGAGCTGCACCCCTAGCCGGTCAGCTCAGTCAGCCTCCTCGTAGGCGATCTCGCCGCCGATCACCGTCATCACCGCTCGCAGACGCAGAATCTCCGGCAGCGGGACCTGCATCAGGTCGCCGGAGAGCACGGTGAGATCCGCCGCCTTGCCGGCCGCGATGGACCCCCGCCACCCCTCCTCGAAGGCCGCGTACGCGGGCCAGACCGTGAGCATCCGGAGCGCCTGCTGCCGGGTGACCGCCTCCTCCGGATGCCACCCCTCGCCGCTCCATCCCGCGGTGTCCCGCCGGGCGACCGCCGCGTAGAACTCGATCATCGGTTCGCCCCGCTCCACCGGGGCGTCCGATCCCGCCGCGATGATGTTGCCGTCGCGCAGCAGGCTGGCCCACGCATAGGCCCCGCGGAGCCGCTCCATGCCCAGCCGGCTCGGCGCGAAATGGAGATCGCTGATGGCGTGCGACGGCTGCATCGAGGGAATCACGCCGAGCCGGCGAAAGCGGGGGATGTCGGCGGGATCGAGGATCTGCGCATGCTCCACCCGCCAGCGCGGCACCGGGATCCGCCGCTTGGCCGGGGGCACGGCGGCGAACGCCTGCGCGTACGCGTCGAGCAGCACGCGGTTGGCGCGGTCGCCGATCGCGTGCGCCTCGACCTGAATCCCGCGCCTGAGCGCCTCGCGCAACATCGGCGGGACGCTGTCGAGATTGGTGATGAAGTGGCCCAGGTTGTCCGGATCGTCCGAGTACGGGGCGAGCAGGGCGGCACCGCGCGACCCCAGCGCGCCGTCCATCACGACCTTGATCGTGCGGACGGTGAGCCGGCCCTCGGCCTCGCCCACGGAGGCGCCCGCCGCGAGCAGGCGCCGGGAGGCCGGACCGGGCCCGTACACCGCCTTGTAGATCCGGAGCTTGATCCGGTCCGCGGCGTAGAGCCGCCGAAGCGCCTCCACCTCGTCCCACGATCCGCCCGCGTCCTGCACCTCGGTCCATCCGACGCGCACGCTCCGCTCGGCGCCCAGCGCCAACCGGCGCTCCAGCTCTTTCGCGTCGAGCGGGGGAATGAGGGACTCGACGGCCGCCTTCGCGCTGTCCACCAGCATGCCGGTGGGCTCGCCGGCGGAGTCATGCAGGATCGCGCCGCCCTCGGGCGCGGGCGTATCGCGGGTGATTCCCGCCTCGCGCAGCGCCGCGCTGTTCGCCACGCCCGCGTGCCCGTCGGCGCGGGTGAGGAACACGGGGTTATCGGGGGAGACGGGGTCCAGGTCCGCGCGGGTGAGGAATCGGCGCGGGGTCCATCCGGTCTCGATCCAGCCGCGCCCCGTGATCCACTCGCCGGGGCGGGCCCGCCCGACCCGCACGGCAAGCCGGCGGGCCACATCCGCCGGACCGCTCGCCCCCTCGAGCGAGAGCGTGAGCTCCCGCAGCCCGATGTTCGCGAGATGCGCGTGCGCGTCGGTGAATCCGGGCACCACGGTGCGTCCGGCGAGATCCACCACCCGGGTTGCCGGGCCGACGTACGCTCTGGCGCCGCGGGACGAGCCGACGAACACGATGACGCCGCCGCGGATCGCGACCGCCTCCGCCCGGGGCTGGCGCGGGTCCACGGTGTACACCGTGCCGTCCCGCAGCACGAGATCCGCCGGGTCAGGGGATGGCGGGAGGCGCGATCCGGCGGCATGGGGGCCGGAGGCGGGGGACGGCGCGGGCGTGCGCGGCGCGCCCAGCGCGCCCACGAGCATGGCCGCGAGTGCGACGGCGGCGATTCGCACCTCAGCCGATCCCGATCACGATGTCCATCACGTTGGTGCCGGTGAGCCCCGGCCGGATGAGCGCCCCGACCGCATCCAGCGCGCGGTAGGCATCGTGGCGGGCGAGGTCGCGGGCAGGATCGCGTCCGGAGCGCCGGATGCCCTCCCAGGTGCTCGGCCCGACGATCGCGCCCGCGGCGTCGGTGGGGCCGTCGCGCCCATCGGTGCCGGCCGCGAGGATGGTCGGGGGCCGATCGCCGTTGGCGGCGCCGGAGATCACTTCCGCGGCCGCAAGCGCAAGCTCCTGCGAGCGGCCGCCGAGCCCGGCGGGGCCCTCGCCCAGCGTGACCGTGGTCTCGCCGCCCCAGATGAGGCAGGGGTCGCGCTCGCCTCCCCGTTGCACCGGCAGCACCTCGGAGTAGCTTAGGACGATCCGGGCGATCCGGCGGCCGGCGTCGGCAGCCTCCCCGGAGAGCACCGGCTCCATGATGCGCGGCGCGAGGCCGAGCTCGGCGGCCCGCGCCGCCGCGGCTTCCAGGGCGAGACGGTTGCTCACGACGAGCTCGGTCTCGACCCTCGCAAACGCGGGGTCGCCGGGCTTGGGGGTCTCCGGCGCGGCGCCCCGCTGCGTGTCCTCGATCCTCCCGCGGAGCGAGGATGGGACGCGCGCCCAGAGTCCGGCGGCTTCGAGCGCGAGGCGGATCTCGGCGGCGCGGGTTGGGTCCGGCGCGCAGGGTCCGGAGCCGATGGCCGCGAAATCGTCGCCGATGACGTCGGAGACGACCAGGACGTGCACCCGGGCCGGGGCCAGCGCCGACGCGAGGCGCCCGCCACCCCAGCGGGAGAAGCGCTTGCGGATGCGGTTCATGGCGGAGATGTCGAGCCCCGAGCCGAGCAGCAGGGCGTAGAGCTGGGAGAGCTCGGCCGGCGCCACCCCGTCCACCGGGGCGCCGAGGAGGCTGGTGGCGCCGCCGGAGAGCAGCACCCACGCTTCCTCGTGCGGCTCGACGGCCGCCGCATGCCGGGCGAGCGCCGCGGCGGCCGCAAGCGACCTGGGGCCGGGCTCGGGGTGATCGCCCGGGACGACCTCCACCGCCGGGTGGGGCGGGGCGGCGGCCGCGGGCGGCACGATGAGCCCGCCGGCCGGCCGGCGGCCTCGGGCCGCGAGCGAAGCGATGGCGGCCTCGGCCATCGGCAGGGCGGCCTTGCCGAGCGCGAAGATGCGCACCGGCGCCTCGGGCGCGGCGCGCGCGTCGAGCACCCGCCGGACGGCGGGGCCCGGGGCGGCGGCGGCCACCGCCGCAGCGTAGAGGTCCTCGAGCAGCGCCCGGCGAGTGACGCCGTGGGGCGTGATGCTCGTCACCGGGTGATCCATGCGGTGGCGCGGGGAGGCTGGTGTAGAGCGAGGCGCTTGTACAATATACAGGGCGCTGGAAGGTTAATCGTGATCCGTGACGGGCGAGAGCAACCCGCTCCCGCACGGTACTTCATTTTCTTTCAATCCGTGAGGTCCAGAGATGGCCGGTCGTAACTTCCTCTTCGTGCCGGGGCCGACCAACACCCCGGATCGCATCCTCCGCGCCATGCACGTCGCGATGGAGGACCACCGCTCCAGCTCGTTCCCCGAGCTTGCGGTGCCGGTGCTTCGCGACCTCAAGAAAGTCTTCAAGACCGAGTCGGGCCAGCCCTTCATCTTCCCCGCCAGCGGGACGGGCGCATGGGAAGCCGCGCTCTGCAATACGCTTTCGCCGGGCGACCGGGTGCTGGCCGCGCGCTTCGGCCAGTTCAGCCACCTCTGGATCGACATGGCGCAGCGCCTCGGGCTCCGGGTGGACGTTTTGGACGCCGAGTGGGGCGAAGGCGCGCCGATCGAGCGCTATCGCGATGCGCTCGCCGCCGACAAGGCGCATGAGATCAAGATGGTGCTCTTCACCCACAACGAGACCGCCACGGGCGTCACCAGCGAGCTCCCGGCCATGGGCAAGGTGCTTCGGGACCTCCGGCATCCGGCGCTCCTCTCGGTGGACGGCGTAAGCTCGATCGCGAGCATCGACTTCCGCATGGACGAGTGGGGCGTGGACCTCGCCGTCACCGGCTCGCAGAAGGGCTTCATGCTCCCGGCCGGTCTCGGAATCCTGTGCGTCAGCCAGAAGGCGCTGGCGCAATATCCCTCGGCCAAGCTGCACCGGGTCTTCTTCGACCTGGGCGACATGCAGAAGGCCAACGCGACCGGCTACTTCCCTTACACGCCGTCCCTGCCGCTGCTGTACGGGCTGCGGGAGTCCCTCGCCATGCTGTTCGAGGAGGGACTGGAGAACGTGTTCGCCCGGCATCACCGGCTGGCCGAGGGCACCCGGCGCGCCGTCAAGGCATGGGGCCTCGAGCTCTGCGCCAGGCAGCCCAAATGGTACAGCGACACCGTCTCCGCCGTCATGGTGCCCCCGGGCGTGAACGGCGCGGACGTGATCGACATCGCGTACCGCCGCTATGACCTGGCGCTCGGCGCCGGGCTCGCGCGCATGGCCGGGCGGCTGTTCCGTATCGGGCACCTGGGCGACCTGAACGAGTGCATGCTGCTCGGCGGGCTTGCGGGCGCCGAGATGGCCATGCGCGACGCGGGCATCAAGGTCCAGCCGGGGAGCGGGGTCGCCGCGGCCGAGGAATATTGGCGCGAGACCGCGGCGCCGCTCGGCAAGCGCGAGCTGCCGCCGCGGGCGCCGGACGCGCAACCGGCAGCCCCCGCGCCGCGCGCCGCCGCCGCCGCGGCGCGATGAGCCACACGCGCCACGAGCCCGCGACCCCGCGCCTCCAGCGCAGCACGCTGGCGGTGCCGGGGTCGAGCCCGGCGATGTTCCCCAAGGCGCTCGTGAGCGAGGCCGACGTCGTGTTCCTCGACCTCGAGGACGCCGTCGCGCCCGCCGACAAGGAGCAGGCGCGGCGGAACGTGATCCAGGCGCTGCTCGACCTGGATTGGCGGGCCCACGGGAAGGCGGTGATGGTCCGCATCAACGGGATTGATACCCATTACATGTATCGGGACGTGGTGGACGTGGTGGAGCAGGCCGGGCACCGCGTGGATCTCATCCTCGTCCCGAAGGTGGGGGTCCCGGCCGACCTGTACCTGGTGGACGCGCTCCTCACCCAGATCGAAGCCGCCAAGGGGCTGCCGCACCGGATCGGTCTCGAGGCGCTGATCGAGACCGCGCTGGGGATGGCCAACGTCGAGGCCATCGCCGCGGGTCGGGGGCGGCTGGAGGCGCTCCACTTCGGCGTGGCCGACTACGCGGCCAGCAATCGGGCGCGCACCGTGAGCATCGGGGGGCTCAACCCCGACTACCCCGGCGACCAGTGGCACTTCGCGCTCAGCCGGATGACCGTGGCCTGCCGCGCCTACGGGCTCCGCGCGATCGACGGGCCGTTCGGCGACATCCGCGACGCGGAGGGGTTCCGCGCCGCCGCCCGGCGCGCGGCGGCGCTCGGGGTCGAGGGGAAGTGGGCCATCCATCCATCGCAGATCGCGCTCGCGAACGAGGTGTTCACCCCGCCGCCCGCCGAGCTGGAGCGGGCGCGGCGGATCCTCGACGCGCTCGACGCCGCGGCGAGCGAGGGGCGGGGCGCCGCCCAGCTCGACGGCAAGATGATCGACGCGGCCTCGGCCCGGATGGCGCAGAACGTCGTGCAGGTCGCCGAGGCCATCGGGGCCCGGCGCGCGAAGGCGGCATCGTCCTGAGGGTCGGACCGGCCCCCGCACTCACCTAGGAGGACACGCAGCGGTGGACATCCACGAATACCAGGCCAAGGAGCTGCTCGCGAGCTTCGGGGTCGCGATTCCGCGCGGCGGGGTGGCGTACAGCCCGGAGCAGGCGGTGTATCGAGCCTCCGAGATCGGCGGCGCGCGCTGGGCGGTGAAGGCGCAGATCCACTCGGGCGCGCGCGGCAAGGCCGGCGGGATCAAGGTCTGCAGCAGCGAGGACGAGGTGCGGCAGGCGGCCAAGGGGCTGCTCGGCAAGCGGTTGGTCACGCACCAGACCGGCCCCGAGGGCCGCACGGTGCAGCGGCACTACGTCGAGGCCGCCGTCCCGATCGAGCGGGAGATCTACGTCGGCTTCGTGCTCGACCGGAAGAGCGAGCGGGTGATGATCGTGGCGTCGGGCGAGGGCGGCATGGAGATCGAGGAGATCTCGCAGAAGTCGCCGGACGCGATCATCCGGTCCACGGTGGAGCCGGCGGTCGGCATGACCGCCTTCCAGGCCCGCGAGATCGCGTTCGCCCTGGGGCTCGAGCCGGCGCAGGTGACCCGCGCGGTCACCACGCTCCTCGGCTGCTACCGCGCGGTCCGCGACCTGGACGCGACGATGGTGGAGATCAACCCGCTGGTGCTCACCAGGGACGGGCAGCTCCTGGCGCTGGACGCCAAGATGACCTTCGACGACAACGCGCTCTTCCGGCGGCCCAACGTGAGCGAGCTGCGCGACTACGCCGAGGAGGACCCGCGGGAATCGCAGGCCGCCGAGTACGGCATCAACTACGTCGCGCTGGACGGCGAGATCGGGTGCATCGTGAACGGCGCCGGGCTGGCGATGGCCACGATGGACCTCATCAAGCACGCGGGGAGCTCGCCGGCCAACTTCCTCGACGTGGGCGGCGGCGCCTCGCCCGAGAAGGTCTGCAACGCGTTCCGGCTGGTGCTGGCCGACCCCAAGGTGAAGGCGATCCTGGTCAACATCTTCGCCGGCATCAACCGCTGCGACTGGGTAGCCCAGGGCGTGGTCAGCGCCGTGCGGGAGCTCAAGCCCGGCATGCCGCTGGTCGTCCGCCTCGCGGGCACCAACGTGGAGGAAGGCCGGCGTATCCTCCAGGAGAGCGGCCTCGGGCTCGTCACCGCCGACACCCTCACCGAGGCGGCCGAGAAGATCGTGGCCGCCCTCAAGGCCTCCGGCGCGCAGGCCGGGAACGGAAAGCCATGAGCATCCTCATCGACCAAACCACGCGGGTGATCATCCAGGGCTTCACCGGCGACAAGGGCACCTTCCACGGGCGGGAGATGATCGCCTACGGGACCAACCTGGTCGGCGGCGTCACCCCCGGAAAGGGCGGCGCGCGGCACCTCGACCGTCCCGTGTTCAACACCGTGAAGGAGGCGGTGCGGCAGGCGGGCGCGCAGGCGAGCATCATCTTCGTTCCGGCCGCGTTCTGCGCCGACTCGATCATGGAGGCCGCCGACGCGGGCATCCCGCTGGTGTGCGCCATCACCGACGGCATTCCGGCCCAGGACATGATGATGGTCAAGCGCTACCTGCGGCGGTATCCGCGGGAGCGGCGGACGATGCTCGTGGGGCCCAATTGCGCGGGGATCATCAGTCCGGGAAAGGCGATGCTCGGCATCATGCCGGGCCACATCTACAAGCAGGGCTCGGTGGGCCTGGTGACCCGCTCGGGCACGCTCGGCTACGAGGCCGCCTCGCAGATGAAGGCGCTCGGGATCGGCATCTCGACCAGCATCGGGATCGGCGGCGATCCCATCAACGGCAGCTCGTTCGTGGACGTGCTCAAGCTGTTCGAGGCGGATCCGGAGACCGAGGCCGTCATGATGATCGGCGAGATCGGCGGCCCGCAGGAGGCCGAGGCGGCGAGCTTCGCCAAGGAGCAGATGTCGAAGCCGGTCATCGGGTACGTCGCGGGGCTCACCGCGCCGAAGGGCCGCCGGATGGGGCACGCGGGCGCCATTATCCGGGCGTTCGGCGAGAGCGCGGCGGAAAAGGTGGAGATCATGCGGGAGGCCGGCATCACGGTGGCCCCGAGCCCGGCCGATCTCGGCGCCACGGTCGCGAAGGTGCTGGCCGCGCGCGCCAAGCGGGTGGCGGTCGGCACGTGAGCGCGCGCCCCGTCGTGGTGGTGACGCGCCGGCTCACGCCCGCGGTGGAGGACGCGGTGAGCGGGGAATTCGATGCCCGGCTCAACCGTGACGACCGGCCGCTCTCCACGGAGGAGCTCAAGGAGGCGTTCCGCAGCGCGGACGCCGTGCTCCCCACGGTCACCGACAAGATCACCGCGGACGTGCTGAGCGTCGAGCCGCTCCGTGCGCGGATGATCGCGAACTTCGGGGTGGGCTTCAACAACATCGACGTGCAGGCCGCCAAGGCCCGCGGCGTCTCGGTCTCGAACACGCCCGACGTCCTCACCGACGCCACCGCCGATCTGGCGATCACGCTCATGCTCATGGTGGCGCGCCGGACCGGCGAGGGAGAGCGCCACGTCCGCGCCGGCCAGTGGACCGGGTGGCGCCCCACCCACATGCTCGGCCGCATGGTGAGCGGCAGGACCCTCGGCCTCATCGGCATGGGGCGGATCGCCAAAGCCGTCGCGCGCCGGGCGCACAGCGGGTTCGGGATGCGGGTGGTGTTCACCGACCCGTACCCCCCGACGCCCGCCGAAGCCGCGGCGCTCGGGGCGGAGCAGCGCGCCACGGTGGAGGACGTCCTCGCCGAGGCGGATATCGTCTCGCTGCACTGCCCCGCCACGCCCGAAACGCGCCACCTCATGAACGCCGAGCGCTTGGGACGGATGAAGCCCTCGGCGTACCTCATCAACACGGCCCGCGGGGACGTGGTGGATGAGGCGGCGCTGATCCAGGCGCTGGGGAGCGGCCGGATCGCCGGGGCCGGGCTCGACGTATTCGAGCGCGAGCCGCAGGTTTCCCCCGAGCTGCTCCGGATGGAGAACGTCGTCCTCCTGCCGCACCTCGGCAGCGCCACGGAGGAGACCCGGACGGCCATGGGCATGCGCGCATTGGAGAACCTCAGGCTCTTCTTCGCGGGGGCCCAGCTTCGCGACCGTGTAGTGTGACCTCCTCCGCGCTCCCCAGTTCCCCCTACCTCGTCACCGCGCTCCCGGCCTCGGTCGATCCCGCCGCGGAGCGGGCGGCCGCGTACGCGACGGAGGTCGCGGACCTCCTCTTCAACCAGCTCTCCGAGGTGCTGCGGCGGCGCGCGCCCGAGCTGGAGCCGGTGCTGGCGGGCGAGATCCATCGCTGCGCGCCGGAGCTGCAGGCCCGCGCCCTCCAGGTGCTCGGCATCTGGCTCCAGCTGCTGAGCATCGCGGAACAGAACGCGGCGATGCGGCGCCGGCGCCAGGTCGAGGCGGAACGCGGTGTGGAGGCGGTGCGCGGCTCGATGATGCAGGTGATCGCCGACGCGGCCGCGGGCGGCGTCGCGCCGGCCGCGCTCCGCGCGCTGCTGGAGCGGCTCCGGGTGCGGCCGGTGCTCACGGCGCACCCCACCGAGGCCAAGCGGGTGACGGTGCTGGAGAAGCACCGGCGCATCTACCGGCTGCTGGTGGACCTCGAGTCGCCCCGCTGGACGCCGCGCGAGCGCGCCGCGCTGGTCCAGGCGGTGCGCCACGAGATCGAGCTGCTCTGGATGACGGGCGAGCTCCGCCTCGAGAAGCCCACCGTGGAGCAGGAGGTCTGGTGGGCGCTGCACTTCTTCAACGAGACGCTGTTCGAGGCGGTCCCCGCGCTCCACGAGCGGCTGGAGCGGGCCCTCGCGCTCTACTACCCGGGCGAGCGGTTCGCGGTGCCGGGGTTCTTCCAGTTCGGCAGCTGGGTCGGCGGAGATCGGGACGGAAATCCCTTCGTCACCAACGAGACGACCCGCCGCTCGCTCTACGAGTATCGCCTGGCGGCGCTCCGGCGCTACCGCCATCGCCTCGCGGAGCTCATCCGCCGGCTCAGCATCAGCGAGCGGGCGGTGGGCGTGCCCGAGGAGTTCCGCCGCGCGCTCGAGCGCGCGCTCGAGGCGAGCGGCGAGGGCGCGGCCATCGCCGCCCGCAATCCGGGCGAGGTGTTCCGCCAGTACCTCTCCTGCATGCTGCGCCGGCTGGACGCCACGCTGGCGGCGGCCGAGCAATGGGAGCTCGAGGCCGGGCCGGGCGGCTACCGCACGGCGGACGAGCTGGCGAACGACCTCCGGCTGGTCGAGCGCTCCCTCGCGGAGTCGGCCGGTGCGGAGCTCGCCGCGTCGTTCGTGCGGCCGGTACGGCGCGAGATCGAGCTGTTCCGCTTCAGCACGGTCCGGCTCGACATCCGGGAGAACACCACCAAGCTGAACCAGGGGCTCGGCGAGCTGTGGCGGCTCCGTACCGGCTCGAACGAGGCGCCCCCGGAGCCGCGCTCGGAGGCCTGGGCCCGCTGGGTGCAGACCGAGCTCGGGCGGCCCCGCTACGAGGAGCTCCGCCTCTCCGTGCTCCCGAAGGAGGCGGCGGAGTCGATCGGCATGTTCCGCCTCGTCGCCGAGCTCCGGGAGAAGCTGGACCGCGAGGCCTTCGGCTCGTTCGTCCTGAGCATGACGCACTCGGTGAGCGACATCCTCGGCGCCTACCTCCTCGCGAAGGAGGGCGGCCTCTTCCCCGACACGCTCAGCGTCGAGCGCTGCACCCTCCCCATCGTTCCGCTGTTCGAGACGATCGACGACCTCCGCCGCGCGCCCGCCATCATGCGGGAGCTGCTCCAGGTTCCCGTCGTGCGCCGGAGCCTCCGGGAGCAGGGCGGGGTCCAGGAGGTGATGATCGGCTACTCCGACTCGAACAAGGACGGCGGCTTCTTCGCGGCCAACTGGGAGCTATACAAGGCGCAGCTCAAGCTGACCCGGCTGGGCGAGGAGCTCGGCGTGCCGATCGCCTTCTTCCACGGGCGCGGCGGGTCGGTGAGCCGGGGCGGCGCACCGACGGGTCGCGCGATCGCGGCGCAGCCGGCGGGCTCGATCGACGGGCGGCTCCGGATCACGGAGCAGGGCGAGGTGGTGTCGTTCAAGTACGCCAACCGCGGCACCGCGGCGTATCAGATCGAGCTGCTCGCGTCGGCCGTGCTCGAGCACTCGATCAAGTCCGGGCGGGAGCAGGCGCTCATGCCGGTCGGCGAGTTCGACGAGGCGATGGAGGCGATCTCCGGCGCGTCCATGGCGGCGTACCGCAAACTGGTGGACCACCCGATGCTGCTGCAGTACTACCAGGTGGCGAGCCCGTTGGAGGAGATCTCCCTCCTCAATCTCGGCTCCCGCCCCGCCCGCCGCTTCGGGGCCCGCACCCTCGCCGATTTGCGCGCCATCCCGTGGGTCTTCGCCTGGATCCAGAATCGCCACTTCGTGCCGGGCTGGTACGGCGTGGGCAGCGGGCTCGAGGCGTTCTTCGACGTGCGCGGCGCGCGGGGCGAGGCGCTGCTCCGCCGGATGTTCGAGGACTCGCGGCTGTTCCGGCTGATCGTGGACGAGGTGGAGAAGACGCTGGCCCAGGTGGATCTCGACGTGGCGCGCGCGTTCGCGGGGCTGCACCCCGATCCCACGGTGCGCGACACCGTCTTCGCGATGATCGAGGACGAGTATCGCCGGACGGTGGCGGCCGTGCTGCGATTGAGCGGCGCGTCAGCGCCGGCGGAGCGGTTTCCGCGATTCCTGCGGAAGCTCGCGCGCCGGATGCCGACGATCAATCAGGCCAGCCGGCTTCAGATCGACCTGCTTCGCCGCTACCGCGCCGCCGAGAGCGAGGAGGCACGGGGCGAGGCGCTGCACCAGCTCCTGCTGTCGATCAACTGCGTGGCGGCGGGGTTCGGAGCGACGGGGTAGGACCGCGAGAACGGCTTCGGCGAGCGCGGGGGGCTCCGCTCAGCCGGAGGCCCCCCGCGCTGCGTTCGGAGGCGCGGCTTGGGCGCGAGCATCCGCCAGCCGGGCGCGGCGGCGGCCGCGCTCGACCTTCACCCGGAGTTGTCCGCACGCGGCGTCGATGTCGAGCCCACGGCTCCGGCGCACGGTGGCCTCGACGCCCTGCCGCGCGAGCCGGTCGCGGAACGCCCGGATCCGGTCGGAAGGGCTGGCCGCGAGACCGGGCGCCCCGCCCGGGTGGAGCGGGAGCAGGTTCACCAGCGCGCCGAGGCGGCGCGCGAGGCGGGCCAGCGCGTCGGCGTCGGCGTCGGTGTCGTTGCTTCCGGCGATCAGCACGTACTCGAACGTGATCCGCTTCCGGAACGCCTGCGCCGCCTCGAGCACGGCAGCGAGCCCGTACTTCCGCTCGACCGGCATGAGCGCGCCCCGCCGCTCGGCCGTCGGTGCGTGGAGGGAGATCGCCAGGCGGAACTGCTCGGGGCGCCTGGCCAGCGCCTGCATGCCGGGCAGGATGCCGACCGTGGACACGGTGATGTGCCGGGCGCCGATGCCGAAGCCGGACGGATGGTTCAGGATGGTGAGCGCGTCGCTGACGGCCGGCCAGTTGAGCAGCGGCTCGCCCATCCCCATGAACACCACGTTCGTGGGCCGGTCGGCCGGATCGCGAAGCGCGATCTCGCGCGCCTGTCCCGCGATCTCGAAGACCGACAGGTTGCGTCGGTACCCCATCGCGCCCGTCGCGCAGAACGCGCACCCGAGGGCGCACCCGGCCTGCGAGGAGATGCAGAGCGTACGGCGCCCGCCGGAGGGAATCAGGACCGATTCGATCGCCTCGCCGTCCTCGAGGCGCCAGAGAAACTTCCGGGTGCCGTCGGCCGATTCCTGGACCACCTCGGCGGCAAGCCTCGGGAGGGGGAGTTCGGCCTCGAGCGCCTCCCGGAGCGCGAGCGGCAGCTCCGTCGCGTCCGCCCAGCGCGCCACCGGCTGCACCCACAGCCGGCGGTGAATCTGGCCGACGCGGTACGAGGGAAGGCCGCGCGCGGCGACCCACGGCTCGAGCCGCGCGCGTGAGGCGGCGGGCGTGAGGTCGAGGAGCGAGGGCTCGCTGGCGGCTCGGGCGCTGCGTTGCGACATCGCGCGGAAGATAACGCGCCGGGCGGCGTCACATGGCTTGGCCCGCGGCCGGCGAGAAGTCGAACCGGGAGAATGGGCCTAACTGCATAATACAAAACGGCTTGCCGCGCCGCGGGCCGCCGGTTACGTTTGACCGCATGCCCGCGCCGAACGCCCCGTGCTCCTGAGCGATCTGCTGGTGCCCGAGGGGGTCATCGTACCGTTGGCCGCGCGGGACAAGGCCGGCGTGCTCGGCGAGCTGGCCGGCAGGCTGGCCTCCCGCACGGGGGGCGATTATCAGGACGTGCTCCGCGCGGTGGTGGAACGCGAGCAGGTATTGAGCACGGGGATCGGATTCGGGGTCGCCATACCACACGGCAAGTCTCCCACCGTTCCGGAATTGGCGCTGGTCTGCGGCGTGAGCGCCGAGCCGATCGCCTACGGAGCCATCGATGGGGAGCCGGTACGCCTCTTCTTCATGATCGTCGGCCCCGAAAGCTCCGCGGGGCAGCACGTCAAGGTGCTGAGCCGGATCGCTCGGCTGGTCCGGCATGCCGACGTGCGGGAGCGGTTGCTCGCCGCCCGGACGCCCGCCGAGTTCCACCAGGCCCTCCTCGACGCCGAGGAGCGGTGAGAGTGCGCCCATGACGGCGACGGCAATGCGGAGTCACCGCTGCGGATCACTGACCCGCGCGCACGTGGGCCTTTCCGTTCGGCTCGGCGGCTGGGTGCACCGGCGCCGGGACTTGGGGGGCCTTGTGTTCATCGATCTGCGGGACCGGGACGGCATCGTGCAGCTCTCCTGCAATCCCGCCTGGTCCCCGCCGGAGGTGATGGAGCGCGCCGCGGCCCTCGGCGCCGAGACGGTGATCCTGGTGAGCGGCACGGTCCAGCTCCGCCCGGAGGCGTCGCGGGACGTGAACCTGCCCTCGCGCGAGGTCGAGGTGCACGTGACCGACCTGCAGGTCGTGGGCCCGGCGGAGACGCCGGCGATCCCGGTGGCGCGGAAGGAGAACGAAGACCTGCCGGCCGAGGAGCTCCGGCTCAAGCACCGGGTGCTCGACCTGCGGCGCCCGGAGCTCCAGGCCAACATCATGCTGCGCCACCGGCTGCTGCAGCGCGCCCGCCGGACGCTGTCGGACCTGGGCTTCCTCGAGATCGAGACGCCGATCCTCACCAAGCCGACCCCGGAGGGCGCGCGCGACTACCTGGTGCCGAGTCGGATCCACGCGGGAGAGTTCTACGCGCTCCCCCAGTCGCCGCAGATCTACAAGCAGTTGCTCATGGTGGCGGGCTACGACCGCTACTTCCAGATCGCCCGCTGCTTCCGGGACGAGGATCTCCGGGCCGACCGGCAGCCCGAGTTCACCCAGATCGACCTCGAGGCCTCGTTCGTGAGCGCCGAGGACGTGCAGGCGGTGGTGGAGCGGGTGCTGGTGGATCTCTGGGCCGAGGGCGGGGTGGAGGTGAGCGCCCCGTTCCCGCGGCTCGCCTGGCGCGACGCGTTGGAGCGCTACGGCGTGGACAAGCCCGATCTGCGCTTCGGGCTCGAGATCCGGGACCTCACGCAGCTCGTGGCCCAGGACGCCGCGCCGTTCGTGAGGGAGGGGGTGGCGCGGGGCGAGCGGGTGCGCGGCATCCTGGCGCCCGGCGCGGCCGCCATGTCGCGCCGGGAGCTCGATGGGTTGGCCGCGGCCGTGAAGGACGCGGGCGCGGGCGGCCTCATCTGGGCGCGCCGCGCGGCCGCGGGCTGGGAGGGGCAGGGCGTGAAGGCCATCGGCGCCTCGGCGCTGGACGCGATCGGCGGGCGCGAAGGCGATCTGCTCGCGGCCGTGGCGGCCCCGGACGCCGTAAGCTCGCCCGCGCTCCACGCGGTGCGCACCGCGCTCGCCCGCCGGCCGGAGGCCGAACGGCTCAGCGAGCACGCCTTCTGCTGGATCGTGGACTTCCCCCTCTTCGAGCTCGATCCCGAATCGGGGCGGCACGTGCCCGCGCACCATCCGTTCACGTCGCCCCACCCGCTCGATCTCGACCGGCTCACGACCAGGCCGGGCGACTGTCGCGCGCTCCACTACGACGCGGTGTACAACGGCACCGAGCTCGGGAGCGGCTCGATCCGCATCACGGACCCCGAGGTGCAGCGGCGGATCTTCGAGCTGCTCGGGCTGTCGGAGGCGGAGATCCGGCGCCGCTTCGGCTTTCTCCTCGACGGGCTCGCGGCGGGCGCGCCTCCGCACGGCGGGTTCGCGCTCGGCTTCGACCGGATCACGATGCTCCTCGCGCGCGCCGGATCGCTCAGGGACGTGATCGCGTTTCCCAAGACCACGGCGGCGCGGGCGCTGTTCGAGGGCGCCCCGACCGTGGTCGATCCCGCCGACCTGCGGGCGCTCCACCTTCAGGTGATCGGAGATTGAGGCGGCATGGCAGTGAGTGACGAGACGGTCCAGCGGCTCTCGACCGAAGGGGCCGACCCCCTGCTCCTCGCCGGAGTGAACGACGCCAACCTGCTGGAGCTGCAGCGCGCGCTGGGGGTGCGGGTGTCGTTCCGGGGCGACGCGCTCGCCATCGCCGGGCCGCCGGACCTCGTGGAGCGCGCCGTGCCGGTGGCCCAGAGCCTGGTGGACCTGGCCCGCATGGGGGAGTCGATCGGGGTCGAGGACGTGCTCCGGCTCGTCGCCGAGGGGCCGCCGGCGGACGGGGGCGCGGCCGCCGACGGCAAGATCTTGCTCCCGGGCCTCCGGCGCGCCATCGTCCCCAAGACCCAGGGCCAGCGCGACTACCTCCAGGCCATCAGCAACCACGACATCGTGGTCGGCATCGGCCCCGCCGGCACCGGGAAGACCTACCTCGCGGTCGCCTGCGCAGTGGAGGCGATGCAGCGGGAGAGCGTGCGGCGGCTCGTGCTGGTGCGGCCGGCGGTGGAGGCGGGCGAGCGGCTCGGCTTCCTGCCCGGCGACCTCTCGCAGAAGGTCGACCCCTACCTCCGGCCGATGTACGACGCGCTCTACGAGATGATCGGCTTCGACCGCGTGGCGCGGCTCATCGAGCGGAACGTCATCGAGGTCGCGCCGCTCGCCTTCATGCGCGGCCGGACGCTCAACGAGGCATTCATCATCCTCGACGAGGCGCAGAACACGACCGTCGAGCAGATCAAGATGTTCCTGACGCGCATCGGGTTCGGCTCGCGCGCGGTCGTGACGGGCGACATCACGCAGACCGACCTGCCCTCGCACCGGCAGTCGGGGCTCCGGCACGCGCTCGAGGTGCTGGACGGGGTCAAGGGCATCGCGGTCACGCGCTTCACGGCCAGGGACGTCGTCCGCCACCCGCTGGTGCAGCGGATCGTCGAGGCCTACGAGCGCGAGTCCGGCAAGGACGGGAGCCCCGCATGACGCTCGACGTCGTTCTGAGCTACAGGACGCGGCGGCCCTGGGCCCCGGGACCCGCGTCGCTGCGCCGCTGGGCCCGCCTCGCCGCCGGCGCGCGGCGCGGGGAGCTTGGCATCCGCGTCGTGGGCGCGCGCGAGAGCCGCGCGCTGAACGCGCGCTGGCGCGGCCGCGACGCGCCGACGAACGTGCTGTCCTTCCCCGCGGCGCCGGAGCTCGCGGGGAGGCAGATCGGCGACATCGTCGTCTGCGCGCCCGTGGTCGCGCGCGAGGCGCGCGAGCAGGGCAAGCCGCTCCCCGCGCACTGGGCCCACATGGTCGTGCACGGGACCCTGCACCTGCTCGGCTTCGACCACCGGCGCGAGCGCGACGCCCGCCGCATGGAAGGGCGCGAGCGCGTGCTGCTCGCGCGCCTGGGCCTGCCGGACCCCTAT
>DASSOD010000105.1:0-7464 GCA_035700905.1 Gemmatimonadales bacterium
ACCATCTTCGGCGCGCTCTACGCGGGCGCGCTCCCGGCGTTCCTGCTCGACCTCCGCCACGCCGCCCACGGGGTCCGCTCGCCGGCGGGGGCGTGCCTCGTGTTCTTCCCGCTCATCGTGACGTGGATCGGCGACACCGCGGCCATGTTCGGGGGGCGCGCCATCGGCGGGCGCAAGCTGGCCCCGGTCGTGAGCCCCGGAAAAACCTGGGCCGGGGGCGTGAGCGGCGTGGTGGCGGGCACGTTGGTGGCGCCGGTGTTCGCCTATCTCGTGTTTCCGCCGGTCGGGGTGCGGGCGGGGCTCGGCGGGCTGGTGGTGGCGGCGCTCGTGCTCTCGGTGGTGGGGCAGATCGGCGATCTCGCGGAGTCGCTCTTCAAGCGCGAGGCGGGCGTGAAGGACTCGAGCGCGCTCATTCCCGGCCACGGCGGCGTGCTGGACCGGCTCGACTCGCTCTACTTCGTGATCCCCACGGCGGCGGCGCTCTACCGGGCCTTTGGGGTGCGCTGATGCGCGGCGTGGCGGTGCTCGGGTCCACCGGCTCGATCGGCAAGAGCGCGCTCGCGGTTCTCCGGCGCCACCGCGACCGGTTCCGCCTGGTGGCGCTTACGGCCGGCTGCAAGCGCGCCGAGCTGGAGGCGCAGGCCGCCGAATGGCGCCCCGCGTTCACCGGGATGGCCGAGCCGCAAGCGGACGACGCGCTGGCGAGCGGCTCCGCCGTGCTGGTGGAGGCGGCGCTGCATCCGGAGGTCGACATCGTGGTGAACGCCGTCGTCGGCGCGGCCGGGCTCGACGCGACGCTCGCGGCGCTCAGGGCGGGGAAGCGGGTCGCGCTGGCCAACAAGGAAACGCTGGTGATGGCGGGCGAGCTGGTGACCGAGGCGGCGCGCGCGGGCGGCGGCCAGATCGTGCCGGTGGACTCGGAGCACAGCGCCGTCCTCCAGTGCATCGCGGGCTGCTCGGCGGGCGTGCGGCGGCTCATCCTCACCGGCTCGGGCGGGCCGTTCCGGCAGTGGCCCGCGGAGCGGCTGCGGACCGCCACGGTCGCGGAGGCCCTCGAGCACCCCACGTGGCGAATGGGCCGGAAGATCACGGTGGACAGCGCCACCCTGGCCAACAAGGCGCTGGAGGTGATCGAGGCCCACCACCTCTTCGGGCTGGGCTACGAGGCGCTCGACGTGGTGGTGCATCCCCAGAGCATCGTGCACGGGTTCGTCGAGTTCTGCGACGGCAGCGTCGTGGCGCAGCTCGCCTTCCCCTCCATGGAGCTGCCCATCCTCTACGCCCTCACCTACCCGGCGCGGGTGCCCGACGCGGGGATCCGGCGGTTCGATCCGCTCGCCGCCGGGCCGCTCACCTTCGAGCCGGTGCGGACCGACGCGTTCCCCGCGTTCGCGGCGGGCGTGGCGGCCGGACGTGCGGGCGGCACCGCGCCCGCCGTCTTCAATGCGGCCAACGAGGTGGCGGTCGCAGCCTTCCTCGAGGGGCGCGTGCCCTTCGGCCGAATCAGCGATATCATCGAGTCGGTGCTCGAGGCGCACACCCCCGCGCGCACGGCGGACGTCGACACCGTGCGCGCCGCGGACAGGTGGGCGCGCGAACGGGCCCGCGAGCTATCGAGGACGACGTGTTGATCACTCTGTTGGCGCTGGCCATCGTGCTGGGCGTGCTCATCTTCGTGCACGAGGCCGGCCACTTCATCGCCGCCAAATGGGCGGGCATTTACGTGCACCGCTTTTCGCTGGGCCTGGGCCCCCCCATCCGGTGGCTCACCTTTCGCCGGGGCGAGACGGAATACTCCATCTCGTGGCTCCCGCTCGGCGGCTACGTGAAGATGGCGAGCGCCGAGGAAGACGCGGCGAGCGCCATGCTCGAGGGCGGAGTGAGCGGCGCCCCCGTGCCGCCGAACCGGGTGTTCGAGGCCAAGCCCGTCTGGCAGCGCATGATCGTCATCCTGGCCGGCGTCGCGATGAACGCGCTCTTCGCCTGGGGCGTCTTCGTGTTTCTGGCCGCGAAGAACGGGCGGCAGGTGGATCCCGTCACCACCGTCGGCCGGGTCGTGGCCGATTCCTCGCTCCCGGCGGACGTCGTGGCCGCGCTCGACCGGATCCACCCCGGCGATAGCATCGTCGCGGTGGCCGGCCGGCCGGTGGACTCCTGGGACGAGATCCAGCAGGGCGTGATGAACGCGCCCGGCAACGGAATCCCGATCCGCATGGCGGACGGGTCCACCGTGGTGCTCCCGATCCACTCCGACGCGCTGGCCGACCGGATTCGTGCCTCGCAGGCGCTGGTCCCGTTCCGGAGCGCGGTGGTCGGGCGGGTCCTGGCCGACAAGCCGGCGGGCCGGGCGGGAATCGAGCCGGGCGACACCATCGTGAGCGTGGGCGGCGAGCCGGTGAAGCAGTGGTACGACCTGCTCGACGTCCTGGAGCACAGCGCCGGCAGGCCGGTGGAGGTCGAGGTGGCGCGCGCCGGCCGGCGCCTCGACTTTTCGCTCACCCCGGAGCGCGACTCCGTGGCCGGCCCCGACGGGCGGATGCGCGACATCGGGAAGATCGGCGTCGCGCTCAAGACCACCACCCGCTCGCTCCCCTACAGCTTCGGCGAAGCGGTCGCCGCGGGCACCCACGCCACCGTGGAAGCGTCCAGCCAGATCGTGCGCACCTTCCGCGGGCTCGTGAGCGGGCGGGTGTCGCGCCGGGAGCTCGGCGGTCCGATCCTGATCGGCCAGATGGCGGGGGAGACGGCGCGGCTGGGCCTCGATCCCTTCCTCGGGTTCATGGCCTTCATCTCCATCAACCTCGCCGTGCTGAACCTGCTGCCCGTGCCCGTGCTGGACGGCGGGCAGTTCCTGATCCTTCTCGCCGAAGCGGTGATCCGCCGGCCGGTGCCGGCGCGCATCCGGGAGCGGCTGATCGCGGTCGGCCTGGTGATCGTGGTGCTGCTGATGGGGCTGGCGTTCTCGAACGATCTACGGCGGATCTTCGGGGCATGAGCCTGGGGCGCCGCCGCCGCCGGCGCGGCCTACCATCCCGCCCCGGAGCAGCTTATCTTGCCGTGCTCAAAGAGAATGGCTGTAAATACGTTATCGTCGCCCACAGGAATCCGCAGCATGCCTTTCGACAAGCAGGCCGTGGTCACCAAGCACCGGATCAACGACAAGGATACCGGTTCGGCCAGGGTCCAGGTGGCGCTCCTCACCGAGCGGATCAACTCGCTCACGGACCACTTCCGCACGCACCCCAAGGATCATCACGGGCGGCGGGGGCTGCTGAAGATGGTCGGAACGCGCCGACGCCTGCTCCAGTACCTCAAGCGCAGCGATCTCCCGACGTATCGCGCGCTGATCGAGGAGTTGGGTCTCCGGCATTAAGGCAGGCGGGTCCACGAGGGCGTCCCGAGCGAGCACTTAGGGGCGCCCTCGGCGCATTGTGTGTGCTCTGAACCGGAACCGATAGTGACCGTACAACGGATCGAAACGGATTTCGCGGGCCGGCGCCTGTACATCGAGACGGGCCGCCTGGCCAAGCAGGCCGCCGGATCTGCGCTGGTGCAGTTCGGCGACACGATGGTGCTCGCCGCCGTGACGATGTCCCCGCACGTTTCCTCGCTGCCCTTCTTCCCGCTCACCGTCGAGTACCGCGAGAAGACCTACGCCGCCGGCAAGATTCCCGGCGGCTTCCTCAAGCGCGAGGGCCGCCCCTCCGACAAGGAGATCCTCGCGAGCCGGCTCATCGACCGGGGCATTCGCCCCCTCTTTCCCGAGGGCTTCAAGAACGAGGTCCAGGTCTTCGTGACCGTCCTCTCGGCCGATCAGGAGAACGACGCCGACATCCTCGGCGCCGTGGCGGCGTCGGTCGCGCTCAGCGTCTCGAGCGTGCCGTGGAACGGCCCGCTCGCCGCGGTGCGCGTGGGCCGGGTGGACGGGAACTGGATCCTCAACCCCACGTTCCAGCAGCTCGAGTTCTCCACCATCGATCTCGTGGTGAGCGGCTCCGCCGACGCGATCTACATGGTCGAGGGGGGCTCGCTCGAGGTGAGCGAGGCGGAGATGCTGGAGGCGCTCAAGGTGGCGCAGCGCGGCATCCGCGAGCTCATCGCGCTGGAGCGCAAGGTGATCGATCCGGTCGGGGCCCAGAAGATCGAGTGGGCCAGGGCGCCGGTCGACCCGGCGCTGCTCGGCCGGGTGCGCGAGCTGGCCGAGGGGCAGATGGCCAGGGCGATCAATGCCAAGGACAAGGCGAGCCGGGCGCAGGGGGTGAAGCGCCTCAAGGAGGAGGTGCTGCTGCAGCTCGCCGCCGAGTTCCCCGAGCGCACCAAGGAGATCGCGGGGGAGCTGGACGAGATCGAGTACCGCACCATGCGGAGCCAGGTGCTGGAGCGGGGCGAGCGGGTGGACGGCCGCGACCTCGACACCATCCGCCCGATCTCGATCGAGGCGGGTATCCTGCCGCGGGCCCACGGCTCCGCGCTGTTCCAGCGGGGCGAGACCCAGGCGCTGGCCTCGGTCACGCTGGGCACCGCGGACGACGAGCAGCGGATCGACAGCATCGACGTGCTCGGCGAGACGACCAAGTCGTTCATGCTGCACTACAACTTCCCGCCCTACTCGACCGGCGAGGTCAAGATGATCCGCGGCACCAGCCGCCGCGAGGTGGGGCACGGGGCCCTGGCCGAGCGCGCGCTGCAGCCGCTGCTGCCGCACTACGAGGACTTCCCCTACACGCTCCGCGTCGTCTCGGAGGTCCTGGAGTCGAACGGCTCGTCGTCCATGGCGACGGTGTGCGCCGGCTCGCTCGCGCTCATGGACGCCGGCGTGCCGATGAAGGCGCCCTGCGCCGGGGTGGCCATGGGCCTGGTGAAGGAGGGCGACAAGGTCGCCGTCCTCACCGACATCCTCGGGTCCGAGGACGCGCTGGGCGACATGGACTTCAAGGTGGCGGGCACGACCCGCGGGATCACCTCCATCCAGATGGACATCAAGATCGAGGGCCTCACGCTGGACATCATGCGGGAGGCGCTGGAGCGGGCCCGCAAGGGTCGGCTGCACATCCTCGGCGAGATGGGCAAGGTGCTGCCCAAGCCGAGGCCGAACCTCTCGAAGTACGCCCCGCGCATCATCACGGTGCAGATCAAGCCGGACAAGATCGGCGATGTGATCGGGCCGAAGGGCAAGACGATCCGCGGCATCCAGGACGCCACCGGCGCCAAGATCAACGTGGACGACAGCGGCCTGGTCACCATTTCCGCGGTGGGCGGCGAGGCGGGCGAGAAGGCGCGCGAGATGGTCGCCGCGATCGTCGCCGAGCCCGAGGTCGGGAAGGTCTACGAGGGGCCGGTCAAGAGCACCACGCCGTTCGGTGCCTTCGTCGAGATCCTGCCCGGGGTGGAGGGACTGCTCCACATCAGCGAGCTGCAGCACGGCCGCACGGAGAAGACCGAGGACGTGCTCAAGAAGGGCGACGTCGTCCGGGTGAAGCTGCTCGAGGTGGACGAGCGGGGCCGGATGAAGCTGTCCCGAAAGGCGCTGCTCCCCAAGGAATAACCCGGTGGAGACCGTTCTCCTCGACGAGCGGCTCCACCGCACCACGGCGCCGAACGGCCTCGTGATCCTCACCGAGGCGCTGCCCGGCATCCGGTCGGCGGCGGTGGGGATCTACGTGCGCACGGCGAGCGCCCACGAGCCGCGCGCCAAGATGGGCGTCTCGCACATGCTCGAGCACATGGTGTTCAAGGGCACCGAGCGGCGCAGCGCGCGCCAGCTCGCGCTCGAGCTGGAGGTGCGCGGCGGCAGCCTCGACGCCTACACGGGACGCGACTACACCAGCTACCAGGCGCACGTGCTCGACGCGGACCTCCCACTCGCGCTCGAGATCCTCACCGACCTGGTCCGCCGCCCCCTGCTCGACCAGCGCGACCTCGCCCCGGAGCGGAACGTGATCCTGGAGGAGATCAACGGCGTGCAGGACACGCCGGACGATCTCGTCTTCGAGCTGCACGCCCAGACGCTCTGGCCCGACCATCCCTACGGCTACTCCATTCTCGGCACCCCGGAGACGGTGGGCGGGCTCGAGTCGGCGGACCTGCGGGAGCTCCACCGCGCCGGGTACTATCCCGGCAACTGCGTGCTCGCGGCCGCCGGCAACGTCAACCACGAGCAGCTGCTCACGGTGCTGGAGCGGGAGGGGTGGTTCGAGGGCACGAGCCTGGAGCCGCCGCGGCGCGCCGTGGGCGGGGCGCCGGCCGTCCGGGGCGCGGAGCGGGCGGAGACCCGCGACACCGCCCAGGCCCACGTGGTGTTCGGCAGCGACACGTTTCCGCTCCGTGACCCGCGCCGGTTCCCGCTGGCGATCCTGGTGAACGCCTTCGGCGGCGGGATGTCGAGCCGGCTCTTCCAGCGAGTGCGCGAGGAGCTCGGCCTCGCGTACGCCATCTTCGGCTACAAGTACTTCTACCAGAGCTCGGGGCAGCTCGGGGTCTACGTGGGCACGCAGGCGGCGACCGCGGATCGCGCCGTCGCGGCGATCCGCGACGAGTTCGACCGGCTGGCGCGGGAGGGGCTGCCGCCCGCGGAGCTCGCCGACGGCAAGCAGCAGCTCAAGGGGCAGATCATGCTCTCGCTCGAGAGCCCGATGAGCCGCATGGGCCGGCTCGCGGGCTTCACCCTCCACGGCGACCGCTACCGGCGGCTGGACGACATGCTGGCGGAGATCGACGCCGTCACCGCCGCCGACGTGGCCGCCGTCGCGGCGGAGTTCTTCCCCTCCGCGCGGCAGACGGTCGTGCGGCTGGGTCCGCCGGTGCCCGCGGTGAAGCCGGGCGGCCGCCGGGTAACCGCCGCCAAGCCATAACCCTCATTCGAGGCGCTATGCAGATCGGGGTCCCGAAGGAGATCAAGACCAACGAGAACCGGGTGGCGCTGGTGCCCGCGGGCGCGGAAGCGCTGGTCGCGGCGGGGCACGCCGTCCTGGTGGAGCAGGGCGCGGGCGACGGGAGCGGTTTCGCGGACGACGCGTACGTCGCGGCGGGCGCCCGCATCCTCCCCTCGGCCGACGAGGTGTGGCGCGCGGCGGATCTGATCATGAAGGTGAAGGAGCCGCGGGAGCCCGAGTGGCCGCGGATGCGCCCGGGGCAGGTGATCTACACCTACTTCCACTTCGCGGCCGACGAGGCGCTCACCCGGGCGGTCATCGCGTCGGGCGCGGTGGCGGTCGCGTACGAGACGGTGCAGCTCGCCAACGGCGAGCTCCCGCTGCTCACGCCGATGTCCGAGGTCGCGGGCCGCATGGCGGTGCAGGCCGGCGCCAAGTACCTCGAGAAGGTCCACGGCGGCCGCGGCATCCTGCTGGGCGGCGTGCCCGGTGTGCAGCCGGCGGAAGTGGCGATCCTTGGCGGCGGCGTCGTGGGGCTCAACGCCGCGAAGATCGCGGCGGGGCTCGGCGCCCACGTCACGATCCTCGACAT
>DASSOD010000106.1:0-8278 GCA_035700905.1 Gemmatimonadales bacterium
CGCCCGGCCGTTCGTCGCCGGTGCGGAGCGGGAGATCGTGATGCGCCCGCACCGGCACGTCGTACCGCACCACGTACTCCTCGAACTCGTTGCGCGGGTGGGCGCGGCCGCCGTTGGCCAGGTGGTCGCCGGGGTAGCGCTCCAGGAGCAACTGCAGCACGCCCCGCCGGCTGTCCACCGCCGCTGGAGACTCGGTTTCCACCACCATCCCGTCGGTCGCCGGGGTGAAGCAGGCGGGCGCGAGCTTGTTCGCGCCCTTCACGGACACGAGACAAATGCGACAATTGGCGACGGTCGGGAGCTTGGGGTACCAGCAGAGGGTGGGGATGTCGATCCCGGCGTTTCGAGCGGCGTCCAGAATGGTGGCGCCGGGCTCGAAGGGAACCGTGATGCCGTTGATCGTCAAAGTCGGCATGGCAACCGTCGAAAGAGAGAGGGCCTGTTCCCGAGTTTAGAGGCAAACCCCTGCACCAGCAAGGGTTTGGGCAGCCCGGTGGGGGCCGCCTCGTCTACCGCAATCTAAGCGAGTTTGTGCGAGGTGGGTCAGCCGACGGCGAGGCCGTTGGCGGGACGGCGGGCGGCCGGCGCGGCCGGTGGTCCGACCACGATGCCCCGGGCGCGAGCGCGGCCGCGCCGGGGGCGGCCGGGCTCTTCCCGGATCCAGCCGTCATACAGAGAGAGCAGGCTCTCCGGCGCGAGGCCTCCGAGCCGCCCCATGAGCACGTGCACGCCCCTGGGGCTGGTGCGGGCCTGCACCTCCATCACGAGGTCGGCCCGGACGACGGGGGCCAACTCGCCCAGCGCGGTAACGTCGAGGACCGCGACCGACACCTGGTCGGGAAGGGGCGGGAGCCAGGTCGCGAAGTCCACCACGTAGGCGGAGAACGCCGCGGTCAACGCCTCCTGCTCGAAGCGTGACTCGATGCGATCGACGCTCGCCATGTCGCCGGCCAGGAAGGTGATCCCCATGTCGTGCGCCGCGAGCAGGCAGGCGGCGGCCTCGCCGCACGGTCCGATGACCACCGCCTGATCGTCCGGCTCGATGCGGCGCAGGAGGCCCGCGACCGGACAGGCGGGCTCGAGCCCCCAGTGGGTGGGCTCGCGCTGCGCGTCGCGCAGGCTCCGCACGTACTCCTTCCACCGCTTGAACGGCTTGAGCTTGAGCCGCCGCCGGATGAGCTGATCCACCGACTCGAGCATGAGCAGCTCGGTGAGCACGAACTGCCCTTCGGTCGCCGAGTGCAGCTCGGTGGCGGCGACCTGCGCCAGGCTCACCAGCTCGTCGCGGGGCACGGAGTTCTTGTAGCTCTCGATGCGCTGCAGGATGTACTCGTCGTACTGCTGGCGGAGGGAGGGGCGCGGCCGGCGGCGCCGCTCCACGTGCAGGGCTTCGGCGGCGCTCAGCATGGCGCGATGATGGCGCGTGCGGTGAACACCATCAGCGAATCCTTGAGAACAGTACCTTCGAGGTGGTGCCGCGGGGGAGAGGAGCAGCACCAAACTCGTAAGGCTCGGGGCCGCTGTCAACGTGCCGGGGTTCCTTCGTGACGGCGGCGGCCGAGCGCCGCCGGCGCCGAGCTCAGGCCTGGGCGCGGAGCACGGCGCCCTTGAGGTACCCGGTCTCGGGAATGGTGAGGACCTCCGGATGATCGGGGGCCTGGCCAAGCAGCGTCTCCAGCACCATGCGCCGCCCGCTGTCGCCCGCAGCTTCCTCGAGCATGCGGAGGAACTCCGGGCGCCGGACGTGGAAGGAGCAGGACGCGGTGACCAGCGCGCCGCCGGGCGCGAGCGTCCGCATCGCGCGGAGGTTGATCTCGCGATAGCCGCGGAGCGCCTGCGGCGCCGCGCTGCGGGACTTGGCGAAGGCCGGCGGGTCGAGCACGATCGTGTCGAAGCGCTCGCGCGCCCGCTCGAACGCCCGCAGCTCCGCGAACGCGTCGGCCTCGCGCCACTCGATGTTGGCGCAGCCGTTCAGCTCCGCATTGGCACGGCCGCGCGCGAGCGCGTCGGCGCTGGCGTCGAGGGCGACCACGGAGCCCGAGACGCGGGCCAGGTGCAGCGCGAAGGAGCCGTGATAGGCAAAGCAGTCCAGCGCGCGGCCGCCCGGCACGGCGCGGCGCGCGGCCTCCAGCCGGGTGGCGCGCTGGTCGAGAAACGCGCCCGTCTTCTGGCCGGTCCACGGCGCCGCGATGTATCGTATCCCGCCCTCCCGCACCTCGATTGCCTCCGGCACCGAGCCGGCCGCGAGCTCAACACCCTCCCCGAGTCCCTCGCGCCGCCGCACCGGGGCGTCGTGCCGGAGGAGCAAGCCCTCCGGGCGGAGCACGTCGAGGATGGCGCCGAGCACGTCGGCCCGGAGCGTCTCGAGTCCGGCCGAGAGAAGCTGCGCCACGGCCCAGCGGTCGTACCGGTCCACGAGCAAGGAGGGGAGCGCGTCGCCCTCGCCATGCACGACGCGGTAGGCGGTGGCGTCGATGCCGCTCCGCCGCGCGAGCGCGGCTGCGAGGCGCTCGCGCCACCATCCGGCGTCCACCGGCCGGTCGCTCCGCTCGAGAAGGCGGAGCCGGATCTCCGATTTCGGTGAATGCAGCGCCTGCCCGATGAACCGGCCGCGCGGGTCGTGCACCCGCACCAGGCCCGGCTCGGCGGGGCCGCCGCTCACCTCGCTGCGATAGATCCACGGGTGGCCCCGAACCCAGCGCTCCGCGCCGCGGCTCGTGACCCGGACCTCGGTCACGCCCGATCCGGCCTGAGCACGGTGGCTCCGCGCAGGTAGCAGTGCTTGATTTCCGCGCGGGTTCGCTGGGTATATGCGTGCACCAGCAGCCGGATGCACCTGGGGAGCGAGCCGGGCACCGGGATCTCGGTCGCATGCAGGAGCGCGACGATGTTCCAGCCGAACTCCTCAGCGGCGCGGGCGGGGAAGGCCGCGTCGAGGTCCCGGGTGACGGTGAAGAACGCGCTCACGATGTCGTCCGGCTCGAGCTCGTTGGCGGCGATGACGGCGCGCAGGAGCTCGTCGGTCGCGCCGAGGATCTCGGCAGCGTCGTTGCGCTCCACGGTGGTCGCGCCGCGGATGCCGAGCAGGCGCCGGGAGGTGGGGTCGGACATGCGGCCTAATCTAGCGGCGCTCGTGCGACTGATGGTCGTGACCGACGACGCGCTGGTCGCCGGGCGCGATCTGGTCGAGCTGGCGCGCGCCCTGGAGCGGGGCGGCGCGACGGCGCTGCAGCTCCGGCTCAAGGCGGCACCGGCGCGCGCGCTGGCGGAGGCCGCGCGGGCGGTGCTCGCTCAGGTGCGGCTGCCGGTGCTCCTGAACGACCGGCCCGACGTGGCGATCGCGGTGGGCGCGGCGGGCGTGCACCTCGGGCCCGACGACCTCGCCCCGCGCCTGGCGCGGCGGATCGCGCCCGAGGGATTCGTGATCGGCGCGTCGGTCGGAAGCGCCGGGGAGGCGGCGGGCGCCGCGCCGGCGGACTACTGGGGCGTGGGGCCGTGGCGCGCGACCGCCACCAAAGGGGATGCCGGCGCCGCCATCGGCGCGGACGGATTCGGCGCGGTCGTGGCGCTCGCGGGCGGACGCCCCTGCATCGCGATCGGCGGGGTGCGCCCGGAGGACGTGGACGCGGTGCTCCGGGCGGGCGGCGCGGGCGTGGCCGTCGCCTCCGGCGTGCTCGGCGCGGCCGATCCCGAGCCCGCCACGCGCGCGTACGCCGCGGCGCTCGCGGCCGCACCGCGCCGGGCCGATGGCGCGGCGGGTCCGAGCGAGGGCTAGGGAGCGAGGGCTAGGGTGAGATCCGCGCGGGGTCCCGCGCGAGCCGCCGCATGCGCACGACGTTGCGGAGGTGCTCGTCGTAGGTGCGGCTGAACAGGTGCCGGCCGTCGGGGCCCGCGACGAAGTACAGGTAGGGCACCTTCGCCGGGTAGAGCGCCGCCTCGATGCTCCGGCGGCCGGGGTTGTTCACCGGGCCCGGCGGGAGCCCCGGGTAGAGGTAGGTGTTGTAGGGCGAGCGGATCTGGTAGTCCTTCTCGAAGAGCCGCGGCTTCCGATGTCCGCTCGCGAGCAGGATCGCGTACTGCACCGTGGGATCCGCCTGGAGCGCCATGCCGATGCGCAGCCGGTTCTTGTAGACGCCGGCGATCGTCTCCCGCTCGTCGTCGGCGCGCGCTTCCCCCTCCACGATCGACGCCAGGGTCATCACCTCGAGCTGGGTCATGCCGATGGAATCGAGCCGCGCGGTCCACTCGGGGCGCCACTCGCGCTTGAAGCTCTCGGCCATGATGCGCACGAGGTCCCGCGCGGAGCTGCCGAGCGGCACGGCGTAGGTCTCGGGACGGAGAAATCCCTCCAGGGAGGATCCGGGAAGTCCGAGCGCGCGCACCTCCGCGGTGTCGCGCGCCGCGGCGACGACCGATTCCGCCGGGACGCCAAGCCGCTCCGCGGCGATACCCGCGACCTCCGCGATCGTGAGCCCCTCGGGAATCGTCATTCTCGCCGCCGCGATGCGGCCGGCGGCGAGGTCGCCGAGCACCTGGGCGGTCGGCGCGTGGCGGGGAAACTCGTACACGCCCGCCTTGACCGCCCGGTCCACGCCCCTGATGCGCGCCACGAGCTTGAACCAGAGCCGGCTTCGGATCACGCCGTGGGCCGCGAGCGACTCGGCGACACTCGCGAACGACGCGCGCGGCGGGATGCTCACCCGCTCCACGGGCCCCGGCTCGCCGCGGCAGGCGAGCGCCACCGCGCCGGCGACGAGGAGGGCGCGGCCACGCGGGGCGCCGCGGCGACGGGTCAGAGCGGCCTCGCGCCGGCCTGCGCCCGGCGGGCGTCGAGGAAGTGCTGGAGGAGGACGGCCGCCGCGCGGCGGTCGATCTCCTCCTTGCGGCCCCGGGTCGAGGCGCCCTGCTCCCGGAGACCGGCAAGCGCCCGCGAGGTGGACATGCGCTCGTCCCAGAGCTCGACCGGGAGCCCGGTGCGCCGGGCGACCAGCGCCGCAAGCTCGCGCGCACGGGCGGCGCTCGCCGCCTCGTCGCCCTCCGGCGTGAGCGGGAGGCCCACCACGACGCCCACCGGCGCGTGGCGCTCGACCAGCTCCAGGAGGCGGGGCATGGGAAAGCGCTTGCCCGCCCGCCGGGTCAGCGTGTCGAGCGGGGTGGCCAGGGTCTGAGTTTCGTCGGAGAGCGCGATCCCGACGCGCGCCTCGCCCCAGTCGAGGGCGAGGATGCGGCCGGCGATGGGGAGCGACATGGCAGGGGTGACGCGACGGAGCGGGCGCCGCCGCTACTGCGCCATGGTCGCGAAGAATTCCTTGTTGTTCTTGGTCCGCTTCATCCGCTCGAGGAGGAACTCGAGCGCCTCGACCGGCGGCATGTCCGCCAGGAAGTTGCGCAGCAGGTACACCCGGTTGAGCTCGTCCTTGTCCATCAGGAGCTCTTCCTTGCGGGTGCTGGTGCGCTGGATGTCGATGGCCGGGTAGATGCGCCGGTCGGCGAGGCGCCGGTCGAGCACCAGCTCCGAGTTGCCGGTCCCCTTGAACTCCTCGAAGATCACCTCGTCCATGCGGCTGCCGGTGTCGATCAGGGCGGTGGCGATGATGCTGAGGCTGCCGCCCTTGTCGATGTTCCGCGCGGCGCCGAAGAACCGCTTGGGCTTCTGCAGCGCGTTGGCGTCCACGCCGCCCGACAGGATCTTGCCCGAGTGCGGCACCACGACGTTGTGCGCCCGGGCGAGCCGGGTGATGGAGTCGAGGAGGATGACCACGTCGCGCCCGTGCTCCACCAGCCGCTTGGCCTTCTCGATGACCATGTCGGCCACCTGCACGTGACGGTCGGCGGGCTCGTCGAAGGTGGAGGAGATCACCTCCGCCTTCACGTTCTCCTCCATGTCGGTCACTTCCTCGGGCCGCTCGTCGATGAGCAGCACGATCAGCACGATCTCGGGATGATTCTCGCTGATGGCGTTGGCGAGCTTCTGCATCAGGATCGTCTTGCCCGCCTTGGGCGGCGCGACGATCAGGCCGCGCTGGCCCATGCCGAGGGGCGAGAGCAGATCCACCACCCGCATGGACAGATCGCCGTTCTTCCGCTCCAGGCGGATGCGGCGGTCGGGATAGCGCGGCTTGAGGTTGTCGAACGCGATCCGGTGCTTGGTCTTTTCCGGCTCCTCGAAGTTGACGCTCTCGACCTTGAGCAGCGCGAGGTAGCGCTCGCCCTCCTTGGGGGGGCGGACCTGGCCCATGACGGTGTCGCCGGTGCGCAGATCGAAGCGCTTGATCTGGCTGGGCGAGACGTAGATGTCGTCGGGGCCGTAGAGGTAGTTCCAGTCCTGGCTGCGGAGGAAGCCGTAACCTTCGGGCAGGATCTCGAGCACGCCCTCGCCCCGGATGACCGTGTCCTGGTCGAGCAGCGACTGCTCGATGCGGAAGATCAGGTCCTGTTTGCGGAGCCCCGAGTAGTTCGTGATGTTGAGTTGCTCGGCCAGCGAGTGCAATTCCGCGATGGACTTCTGCTTGAGCTCAGCGATATCCACGGACTCGACTCCAGGCATGGACGGCCGCTCGGAACGCCGGCGGCGGGCTCGAGAAGATGGAGCGTTGGGTGTAGACAGTGGCGGTGGTCTTGTTAGGTGGCGCGCCCCGCGACGGCGAGGCACCTGCGTCGGAGCGGTCCGGGTGAGAAGTGCTGCGATGCCTGCAACGTTGGATTCTAGAACGTGCCGGAGGGACCGTCAAGAGGCGCGGGGCGCGGCGCCCGGCCGCGCCAGCGGTCCCCCTCCCCGCCGGCCGCGCTCTCGCTGGGGGCCCGCGGCGGGCCGCGCGGGCGAGCGGCGCGGTTCTATTGCCTAACTTCCGCCCCATCCTATATTTGACCAACCTCAACCAGCGCGGAAGGGCGCTCCCGGAGGCACCTTCCGGCGGGAACCAGCCGATGCCAATGCAGACGGTCCGACCGGCGGTCCGCGACCCGCGCGAACCGGTCGATCACGAGCTCGAGCCCATCCGCTGTGCCGGCCAACTGGTCAATCTCTGCATCACCGTGCGCCACGCCGACGACGGCGCGTGGCGGGGGCGTCTGCGGTTCATCGACCCCGACTCGAGCCGGGAACGCGTCACCGCGGAGATCTTCTGCGGCGCCTCGGAAGAGGCGCTGTGGGAGGCCGTGCGCGACCTCCGCGATCATCACCTCCGCGACCTCTACCGCTCCCTCGATTGACCGAGTCGAAGACCGGGGCCGAGCGGCTCCAGAAGCTGCGCCACGACCTCTCCAACCCGCTCTCCGCGCTCCTGGCGGAGGCGCAGTTGCTGCTGCTCAACGAGGCGAGGCTGGACCCGGAGACGCGAACCAGCGTGCGCGAGATCGAAGCGCTGGCGATCCGGATGCGCGCGATGCTTCGAGACGTCTAGCCGCGCGCGCGCCGCTCGCGAGGTAGACCAGCAGGAACGCCGCACTCCCGCCGCTCACCGCGGCGCGCGCCGCGAGCCCGACGCGGCTCGCCGACAGGAACCCTTCGATCAGCCCGGCGATCGCGAGCAGCACCACGGCGGCGCCCACCATGCGGAGCGCGGTGCGCCCGCTCAGCACCAGCGCGTCGGCGCGGGTGAGCTCGCCCGGCGCCACCAGCGCCCGGCCCAGCAGGAACCCAGCCGCGCCGGCGATCCAGATGGCGCTCAGCTCCAGCACCCCGTGCCCGACCACGAACTCCAGCAGGTACGCCAGCAGGCCCTGGTTGGCGAAATGCCCGGCGAAGGTGCCGAGCGCGAGCCCGTTGTAGGCGAGCGCGACCAGCGCCCCGAGCCCGAGGAAGATCCCGCCGGCGAAGCAGGCGAACGCCACCCGCACGTTGTTCACGATGATGAACGACGCGGCCGCGGGCCGCTCCGCGCGCGCGATCTCGACGTACTTGCGGCCCTCCGCCACCCTGCCGCGCCCGGCGGCCGCCCGCCGCAGCATCTCCTCCGGAATCAGTTCCTGGGCGAGCTCGGGCCGGTCGCGCATGAGCCGGTAGCCGGCGGCGGCCGGCACGGCGAAGAGCGCGAGCGCTAGCGCCACCACGCGCCAGGAGCGGACCACCGCGGCCGGGCATTCGACCGCGAGCACGCTCCAGATTCGCCGCCAGCTTCCGCGCTCGTCGCGGTAGAGCGCGTTGTGGCCCGCGGCCACCAGCCGCTCCAGCCGCGCGACGGCCTCGGGCGGGGCGCGGTAGGTGCGCGCCCGCGCGAGGTCGGCCGCGGCCTCGCGGTAGCGCGCCGCGAAGTCGGTGAGCTCTCCGGGCGCGAAC
>DASSOD010000107.1:0-3855 GCA_035700905.1 Gemmatimonadales bacterium
TCCGCCCAGCGCGACGGACGCGCTGGCGAGCGCGTCCCGGAGGTGGACCGGCAGGTAGACGCCGAGGAGCAGGACCAGCGCCCCGAGCACGACGGGCCCGGCGAGCCTGAGCGCGCCCGCCCGCGGCCCGCCCTTTCCCTGGGGCGCCTCGCCGTAGAGGGCATCCAGAATGGGCCGCGCCATGCCGACGAAAATCACCGCGAGGAGGGCCACCGTGCCGGCGCCGATCCACGGATGCCCGCGGCCGATGGCCGCGCCGAGGATGGTGAACTCGCTCACGAACGGCCCGAACGGCGGCGACCCGGTCACCGCAAAGAGCCCGGCGAGAAGCAGCGCCCCGGAGGCGGGCACCCGCCGGAGGAGGCCGCGGATCGCGGGCGCGTGCGAGGTGCCGGTCGCCAACACGATGTTGCCGACGGTGAGGAACATCAAGCCCTTCGCGAGACCGTTGTTCAGCACGTGCAGCACGCTGCCGTACGCGCCGGCGCCGCCGAGCCCGAGCCCGAGCGCGAGCAGGCCCATGTGCTCCACGCTCGAGTACGCGAGCAACCGCTTGAGGTCGGTCTGGCCGAGCACGAACGCGGCGGCGACCACGAGGGAGGCGATTCCGAACGCGAGCAGCAGCGGCTGGGCGAAGCCCGCCTGCCCCGCCGCCGCCATCACCTGTGCGGCGCGCGCGAGGCCGAGGAAGGCGCAGCTCGTGAGCCCGCCCGCCATGAGCGCGGCGACGAGGCTCGGCGCCTCGCCGTAGGTGTCCGGCTTCCAGGCGTGCAGCGGCGCGAGGCCCATCTTGGTGCCGAAGCCCACGAGCAGGAAGACGAACGCCGCGCGGAGCAGCTCCGGCTCGAGGCTCGCCGCGCCGGCCACGAGGTCCTCGAGCACGAGCGGGCGCCCGGAGACCTGCGCGGCGGCCAGGAAGAACGTGCCCAGGAGGGCCAGCGCGATCCCCACCGACGACAGGACCAGGTACTTCCACACCGCCTCCAGCGAGCGCCGGTCGTGCCGGTGGTACACGAGCGGGGCGAGCGCGAGCGTGGTCGTCTCCATGCCCACCCAGAGCAGCGCCAGGTGGTGGCTGATGCAGACCAGCGAGGTACAGCCCAGGAACGCGAGCAAGCAGCTCACGAAGGCGCGCCCGCCCCGCGGCTCCTCGGTCTCGAGATAGCCGACCGCGTACACCGCGACCGCCGCGAAGAGGATCGTGACCACCGACAGCACCACCAGGCCGAGCGCGTCCAGCGCCAGCCAGCCGTTGACGGCCGGCCGGGCCGGCGCGGCCCAGAGCCATCCCACGAGGCCGAGGTGCGCCAGCGCGCAGGCAACCAGCCAGAGGCTGCGCAGCCGCGCGGAGCGGTGGACGTAGGCGGCGGCCGCGCCGGCCAGCGGAACCAGGAGCAAGGCGGCGAGACGCATCAGTCCTTGAGCTCCGTGAGGCGCGCGGAGCTGATCGAGTCGAACTCGCGATTGATGTGGAACACCACGATGCCCATGATGAACACCGCGACGAACACGTCGAGCAGCACGCCGAGCTCCACCAGGAAGGGCACCCGCTCCGCCTGGCTCAGTCCGAACACGTAGATCCCGTTCTCCAGGACGAGATAGCCCACCACCTGGGTGAGCGCCTTGCTTCGCGTCGTGAGGACGAGGAGGCCCACCACCACGGTGGCGAGCGCCACCGGCACGAGCAGCATCGTCTGCGATTCCGGGAGCGGCAGGCGCTGCGCCACCGCGAAGGAGAGCGCCACCGCCACCGCCCCGGCGCAGAGCGAGGCGGTGAAGCCGATCACCGGCTCGACCTCGCGCCGCACCGACGCCTCGCGGATGGCGCGCCGCAGGAAGGCGGGCAGCACCACCGCCTTGACCGCGAAGGTACCCGCACCCAGCGCGAGGATGTGGGGCGAGAGACCCGGATGGAGCGCGATGGGGAGCGCCGCCAGGATCGCGCCCTGGATCGCCGCCGCGCGGATCGTGGAGCTGAGCCGCGTGGTTCCGAGCACCCAGAAGTCGGTGAGGACCACGAGCAGGAGCAGGAGATCCGAGAATCCGGTCATCCGGTCACCGCAGGAGGAGGATGACGCCGAATGCCGCGAGCGCGGACGCGGCGACGAGGAACTGCGGGATGCGGTCCATGCGGAGCCGCGCCATCACCGCCTCGACCACGCCGACGAGGACGGCCGTGAGCGCGACGCCGCCGAGCAGCGCCGCGAGCGCGAGCGGCGGTGCCAGGCGCCCGAGCGGAACCAACACGCTCACGACCAGCGCGGCGAACAGCGCGAACTTGACCGCGCTCGCGTAGAGGACCAGGGCCAGGTCAGGGCCGCCGTGGTCGAGGATCATCACCTCGTGGATCATGGTGAGCTCGAGGTGGGTGGCCGGGTCGTCCACCGGCACTCGCGCGTTCTCGGCCAGGAGCAGCATGAAGAGGCTCGCGGCCGCGAGGACGAGCGAGGGGAGCACGGCGGGCCACGCCGCGGCGAGCGGCGCGCCCAGCATCCCGCCCATCGAGAGATTGCCGGTCGCGAGCACGAGCACCGTGAGCGAGAGGAGGAGCGCGGGCTCGGCGAAGGCGGCCACCATCGCCTCGCGGCTCGCGCCCATCCCCTCGAAGCTCGAGCCGGTGTCCATGGCGGCCAGCACCAGCGCGAACCGCCCGAGCGCGAGCAGGCCGGCGAAGGCGACGAGGTCGCCGGTGAAGCCGAAGATCGGCGCGCGGCCGTCGAACGGCAGCAGCAGCGCCGCCACCACCGCGGCCGCGGCGAGCACGACCGGCGCCGCCCGGAAGGCCACCGTGGTCGTACGGCTGTAGACCGCGCCCTTGCGCAGCAGCTTGGCGAGATCCGCGTAGAGCTGGAGCACCGGCGACCCGCGCCGACCGGTGAGGAACGCCTTGGTCCTCCCGGCGATGCCCGGCAGCGCGGGCGCGACGGCCAGCACCGCGAGCAGCGACACCAGCGGCGCCGGGCTCACGGACTCCCCCGGGCCCGGCCCACGTACACCAGCAGCGCCAGGACGGTGAGAATGACGTAGAGCAGGTACCAGCGGAGCCGCCCCGCCTGCAGCAGCCGGGCCTCCTGCGCCAGGCGGCCGAGCCGGCGCCACGCCGGGAACACCAGGCCGTCGAGCACGAGGTCGAGCGGGTGGCTGTGGAATCCCGCGGCGCCGGCGTGCGCGCGCACCCCGGCGAGCGGGCCGAAGGCGGCGAGGAGCGGGGCCGCGTAGGACGAGGCGGTGTACTGCATCCGCGGCGTCGGCGGCGCGCCGGCGCAGGCCCAGGTGCCCGAGGTCGCCACCGGGGCCCCCGCGAGCCGGCGCCCCCGGGCGAGCCAGAGCGCGGCGGCGATCAGCGCCACGGCCACGGCGACGAGCGTCACGCGCGGGAGCGCCGCGCCGACCGCGGCCAGCGCGTCCGGCGGCGCCGTGGGCAGGCCGATCGACGCGCCCACCGCAAGGGCCGGCGGCACGACCAGCGCGGGCAGGACGCCGATCGCGACGCAGGCCGCGGCGAGCGCCGCCATCGGCCCCAGCGCCGTGAGACCGCGCTCCGCCGCGGCGGCGGCCGCCGGTGTGCGCGGCGTGCCCAGAAACACCACGCCGTCCACTTTCGCGAAGCACGCGAGCGCGAGCCCGCCGATCAGCGCCAGCCCGGTCGCGCCCACTGAGGCGACGCGCAGCGCGCTCGCCGTGTCGGCGCCGTGCAGGAGCGCCTGGAAGACGACCCACTCGCTCACGAAGCCGTTGAGCGGCGGCAGTCCGACGATGGCCGCCGAACCGAGCACGAACGCCGCCGCGGTCCACGGCATCCGCCGCGCCAGCCCGCCGAGCCGCTCCAGGTCGCGCGTGCCGGTGGCCCGCAGC
>DASSOD010000108.1:0-7831 GCA_035700905.1 Gemmatimonadales bacterium
TGCGCTGGGCGTCGCGGACCACGCGCCCGTGTGTACCATTCCGGCTGGCTGCTGGCAGGCCGCGCGACCGCTCGGGAGCTACGCGCTCGTGGGCTGCACCGTGGCGCCCGGCTTTGATTTCGCGGATTTCCGCCTCCTGGCGGACGATCCGGAAGGCGCGGCGCTCGTTCGCGTGCAGTGGCCGGACTTGGCGGCGCTGCTTTGAGCCGGGCCTGACGTTACGAGCCCGCCTGCACCAGGATCGGGCGCGGCCGGCGGCCCCTCACGAGGACGACAATGAGTGACATTGCTGCGCTGTTTCAGCGGCTCACGCTCGGGGTATACGTCATCGGGGTGGCGGACGCCGAACGCCGCAACGCGTTCACGGCGGCCTGGGTCACGCAGGTGTCATTCGATCCGCCGCTCCTGGCGTTGAGCATCAATCCGGTGAACGCGTCGTATGCGATTCTCCGCTCCGGGCGCAGCTTCGTGGTCAATGTGCTCGAGCGGGGGCAGCTCGAGTTGGCCCGCCGGTTCGGCACCCGATCGGGCCGTGACGACGACAAGCTCTCCGGCATCGCGTGGTCGCCCGGGCGCCATGGCGCCCCCATCTTGGAGCAAGCCGTCGCCTACTTCGATTGCGAGGTGGGCGACGTGCTGCGATGCGGGGACCACGATCTGGTGGTGGGCAGGGTGATCGATGGCCGGATCCTCGCCCCGTTCGCGGCGCCGATGACGTATGCGGAGACGGGCGACATGGACGGGAGCGGAGCCTTCCAGACCGCCACATTTTGAGGTCGGCCTGCAGCCTGTCCGGCTGGGACTTGGGCCCCGTGTCGTTTGGTCCACTCTGATCCAATCTCCATCCCTTGCTGGTGAGCCATGCCCGATGCCGCCGTCTATCTGCTCGTAGTCCCCGGCTTCGCCGATTGGGAGCCCGCGCACGCCCTCGCCGAGGTTCGCCGGCACGGCGGCTACCGGGTGGAGGCGCTGGCGCTCTCGCCGGATCCGGTGGAGTCGATGGGCGGCCTGAGGGTGCAGCCCACTCGCGTGCTCGCGGATCTCGACCCCGGCGACGTGGCGCTGCTCGTGCTGCCCGGCGGCGACCGGTGGGAGGGGGAGCTCGAGCCCGAGCTGGTGCGCGCGTTGAACCTGCTCGAGCGGCGCGGCGTGCCAATCGCGGCGATCTGCGGGGCGACCGTCGCGGTCGCGCGGGCGGGGCTGACCCGCGGGCGCCGCCACACGAGCAACGGCCTCGCCTATCTGCAGCAGCATGTGGCGGACTACGCCGACGCCGCGCTCTACGAGGACCAGCTCGCCGTGCGCGATCGCGGCCTCATCACGGCGAGCGGGTTGGGGGACGTCGAGTTCGCCCGGGAGATCATGGCCGAGCTCGACGTGCTGAGCCCGGAGGACCGCGACCTCTGGGCGTCGGTGTTCCGCTCGGGGCGGCTGCCGGACGGAAGCGCCTAGTCGCAGCCCGCGGCGGGCGCGACTTCATCTCCCGTCGATCGCTCGCCCGGATCTCTCACCGCCGATCCCGCGGCCGCGGACCTCTCGATCGGCCGCGACGGTCACCGACGCCGGCGCAGCTCCGGCGTGAGGCCCGCCGCTGCACGCCGCGCCGGCCCACGGCGCCGGCGCGCGTGACGCCGCTCACGGAGCGGCCGCAGAACCCCCGGGTACGTTCGCCGCGTGCCCGGAGGAGGATCCACTATGGCGCCCATTCACTGTCCCTCCCGCGTGCTCGCGAACGTGGGGCTCTGCGCGCTGCTCGTGCTGCTAGGCTGCAGCCGCGACCGGTCCCGGACGGCCGGTGCGGCGGACGGCGATGGTCGCGAAACCGGCATGCGCAGCGAGCCGGCAAGGGCCAATTCGGACGCCGCGCCGGACACCGCGGCCGGACCCGGGAGCGGCTCCCCCCTCGCCGAGGCGGACCAGCAGCTCCAGCGCGCCATGGCCGATTCGAGCCTCTGGCCCGCGTACGGGCGGGACTACACCAACCAGCGCTTTTCGCCGCTCGGCCAGATCACCCCGGCGAATGCGGGCGAGCTCAAGCTCGCGTGGAAGTACAAGACCGGCGTGCCCCACGCGTTCGAGGGAAGCCCCGTGGTGGTGAACGGGGTCATGTACGTCTCCACGCCGCTCAATCACGTCATCGCGCTCGACGCGGCGACCGGCGCGAAGAAGTGGGAGCACGCGCAGGAGCTCGGCACGACGGTGCACTGCTGCGGGGCCGTGAATCGAGGCGTCGCGGTCTACGACGGGAAGGTCTACTTCGGCTCGCTGGACGGCAAGCTGGTGGCGTTGGACGCGCAGAGCGGCCGCAAGGTGTGGGAGGCGCAGATCGCCGATCCGAACCGCGGGTTCGCGCTCAACGCCCCCGTGCTCGCCGTGGACGGCAAGATCCTGGTCGGAACCAGCGGCGGCGAGTACGGAGTGCGCGGCTACCTCGAGGCGCGCGACGCCCGGACGGGCAGGGAGGTATGGCGCTGGTACTCGATCCCGAGCCCGGAGGAGGGCGGCTGGTGGGGCAAGTGGCGCGAGACGGACCCGTTCGGGGCGAACCTGCACCGCGACATCGAGAAGGAAAAGGCCGACAGCGCCAAGTTCGCCGACAGCTGGAAGACCGGCGGCGGCGGCGTGTGGCAGGCGCCCGCGGTGGACCTCCAGCAGGGCGTCGTGATCTTCACGGTCGGGAATCCCTCGCCCGATCTCGACGGCAGCGAGCGCCCGGGCGACAACCTCTACACCAACTGCATCGTCGCGGTCGATTACCGCACCGGGAAGCTCAAGTGGTACTTCCAGCAGATTCCGCACGACGTGTGGGATTTGGACACCGCGAGTCCCGCCGTGCTGGTCGAGATCAAGGACTCGGCCGGGCAGTCGGTGCCCGCCGCCGTGCAGGCCGGCAAGACCGGCTGGGTGGACATGATGGACCGCCGGAACGGGACCCCGCTCCGCCGCAGCCAGGCGTTCGTGCCGCAGGAAAACATGTTCGCCCTGCCCACGCTGAAGGGAACGCGCATGCTGCCGGGCGCCAACGGCGGCTCGGAGTGGTCGCCGGCCGCGTACAGCCCGGAGACCGGCTACCTCTACGTTCTTGGCCTGCACCAGCCGATGAACTACAAGGTGAAGCCGGAGCCACTCAAGCCGCCCGCGATGTGGCTCGGCGGCGCCTTCGTCTCCACCGGTGAACCGCAGTACGGCCTGTTCACGGCCGTCGACCTGAATACCGGAAAGATCGCGTGGCAGAAGCGGGTCAAGGACCCGATGATCGGCGGCGCCGTGGCGACGGCGGGCGGGGTCGTGTTCACCGGCACCAAGGATCGCCAGTTCCTCGCCTTCGATGCGAAGACGGGCAAGCAGCTCTGGCGCTACCAGACGCATGGCGGGGTGAACGCGCCGCCGATCTCGTACGCGGTGAACGGGCGGCAGTTCGTGGCGGTCGCCGCTGGCGGCAATTATCAAATCAACGCGCCGCGCAGTGACGAGCTGCTCGTCTTCGCGCTGCCATCCGCGGGGAACCGTGGCGCGGCCTCGGGAGCGCCGACGGGGGCGGGGGCGGGGGCGGGGCCCGCCAGCACGGAAGGAACCAGCCAATGAAAGCGCACTGGCAATGGCTGCCCAGCGGCCGATCGAGCGGGCGGCCCGCGGCGATCCTTGTGGCGCTCCTCCTGGGGGCCGTCACCGCGGCGGAGGCGCAGGAGCGCGGCGGCGAGCGCATGGCGCGCGGGGCCACGGGCGGGGCCGACTACAACGAGGACGGACAGCGCACGTCGCTCCCGCCGCTGCCACAGGGTATGACGGTCCAAACCATCCGGCAGGGGCGTGAGGTGTTCGCCGGCAAGGGGGGATGCGTCACCTGCCACGGCGACGTGGGGCAGGGCATGCCCAACTCAGGATCGGCGCTCACCTCCGGGCTCAACTACGTGCCGTACGATTGGCACGCCATCGATTCGCTGATCACGGCCGGCGTTCCACAGCCGCTCGCGCGGGTACCGATCGCGATGCCGCCGCGGGGCGTGGCGCAGAACCTCTCGGATCAGGAGATCCGTGAAGTGGCCGCGTACGTGTGGGCGATCAGTCAGGTGAAGGGCGAGCCGTGGGCCGCCCCCGCAGCGGCGGCCCGGCCCGAGGGGCGGGAGCGTGAGGGCGCGCGCGAGACCGGCGCGCTCCCGGACAGCTCCCGCCCGCGCCGCGAACCGTAGCCGCAAATTCGATCTCGAGCCGCGGCCCGCCGCTTCGGTGCTCGTCGGCTGGCGTCTCTGACATCCCCCCGGACGCGACCTGCGTCGGGGGCCTCTGGCCTTCCGCGCCGGCGCCGGTATGTTAACGCCGGCGCGCGGACATGGGCGCGCTCGGAATACGATGGTGCCCGGCCCGATCAGCAGAGACGCATGAACTTGGCCCAGCTCGAGTCCTTCGCCGCCAGGTACACGGCCGCATGGTGCAGCGGCGATCCGGTGCGCGTGGCCGCCTGCTTCGAGGCGGGCGGATCGCTCACGATCAACGGCGGCACGCCGTGCGTCGGCCGCCCCGCCATCTCGGCCGCCGCGCAGGGCTTCATGGCTGCGCTTCCGGATATGGTCGTCGTGATGGACGGGGTCGGGCTCGAGGGCGCCTTCGCCGTGTACCGCTGGACGCTCACCGGCACGAACACGGGGCCCGGAGGGAGCGGCAAGGCCGTCCGCATCAGCGGATACGAAGAATGGACGGTCGGAGCGGACGGCTTGATCGCCGCGTCGAGTGGCCACTTCGATGCGCTCGAATATCAGCGCCAGCTGAGAGACGGCGTCGAACTCGACTGACTAGCTCGGGCAAGGCGTGCAATCGACCCCAGTCCAGGGTGTACGGCCGCTGGGTCAGCGAATTATCTCGAGCGCGTACGACGGCGCATGCGGCTCTGGACGGTGCACCCTAAATACCTCGATGCGGCGGGCCTGGTAGCGCTCTGGCGGGAGGCGCTGCTCGCCCGGGCGGTCCTGCGCGGCACGACGCGCGGCTACCGTCATCATCCCCAACTGGCCCGGTTCCGCGCGCAGCCGGATCCGGTAGCCTGCCTGGACCGTTATCTGGCCGGCGTGTTCGTCGAAGCGCGGCGCCGGGGGTACCGGTTCGACCCGGCCAAGTTCGCGCGCGCGCCAACGGTGCGGCGGATTCCTGAGACCAGCGGGCAATTGGCCGCGGAGTGGGCGCACCTCCTGCGAAAGCTCGGGCGGCGCGATGCAGAGCGGTATGGGCGACTGGCTGCGGTCGTGCACCCCGCCGCGCACCCGTTATTCCGGATCGTGCCCGGTCCCGCGCGGGATTGGGATAGGAGTGCCGCGCTTGCGCCGGCAGCACCGGCGCGCAGGCCGGGGTGAGTGGCTTCGAGCAGGCTGGTGTCGCTAGTGGCTGGCGCGCTCGGGCCCCGCGGACCCTCATTCAGATTTTGCGGTAGCACGCGGACCCTGGCGGCGCTTCGGGGCGAGCGGCAGCCGCTTCTCGAACCAGTAGTCGGCGTACGGGTCGGTGTTGAACGGGGCCACCTCCCGGTAGCCCGCGCTGCGGTACAACTGGATCGCCTCGGTCAGCGCTCGGTTGGTCTCGAGCCGAACGGTCGTGAGCCCGAGCCGCCGCGCCTCCGCCTCGAGGGCTTCCAGCATGCGGCGGCCGATACCGAGGCCCCGGCCCGTCTCCGCCACCCACATACGCTTGAGGGAGCCCACGCCAGGCGCCACCGTCTTCAGGCACCCGCACGCCAGCGGCTGCCCGTCGGCGGACGCGAGCAGAAACGCCCCGCTCGGCGGCATCAGCTCGCCGTCGTCGGCGGGGAGGCTCGCCGCCGGATCGAACCCCGACTCGAAGCGTTGGTGCAGCTCGTCGAAGTAGCGGCGCACGCACCAGCGCGCGCCGGGGCTCGCCGGGTGCACCCGCGTGATCCGCAGCCCCGCGAGCTGCATCAACCGGTGGACCTCCGCCATGCCCGCGAGGAGGCGGGCCCGCTGTACGGGCGGCAACCCCGCGAGCAGCGCCGCCGCGGCCCGATCGGAACGGGCGTTCATCTCCCGCACTTCCCTCCGCCCCGCCGCGGTCCAGCGAGCCTGCCGGACCCGCTGGTCGTGGGCCGCCGGCCCCATCCGGATCAGTCCCTTGCGCTCGAGCGCGGTGACCAGCCGGCTCAGATAGCCGGAGTCGAGGCCGAGCCGTTGCCGGAGGTCCCTGAGGTCGGCGCCGTCGGGCCCGATCTCGAACAGCACGCGGGACTCGCCGAGCGGGCGGTTCCGGCCGAGGAAGTGGTCCTCCAGCGCGCCGGCGCGCTGCGTGACCAGCCGGTTGAACCGCCGCACCTGCAGGATGTCGTCGGGGCGCATTGTTTGACTCTAGTCAGAGAACGTCCCGCCGTCCAGCCCATCCGCTCCGGGGACGCGCCGCGCCCGGTGCCCGCCGCGCCGGCGGGTGCGTTCCCGGCGCCCGCCGTGGGCCGGCTGTGAGTCGGGTCACGGACCGGCGCTCCGGCGGGCCGTACGCTCCGCCGAAGCGCACCCGTGCAAGGAGCGGCGATGGCGGCGCGCTTTCGGAACCGCGCGGAGGCGGGGCGGCGGCTGGCCGGGGATCTCGAGGCGTATGCCGGCCGTCGTGACGTGATCGTGCTGGCGCTGCCCCGGGGCGGCGTTCCGGTGGCGTTCGAGGTGGCCCGCGCACTGCACGCTCCGCTCGACGTGTTCATCGTCCGCAAGCTGGGCCTCCCCTCCCATCCCGAGCTCGCGATCGGGGCGGTCGCGTCCGGCGGCATCCGGCTGGTGGATGAAACGGCGCTGGCCCAGTTCGGCGTCACCGACCAGCAGCTCGCGGCGGTCACCGCCGACGAGGAGCGGGAACTGGAGCGGCGCGAGCGCCGCTATCGCGGAACCCGGCCGTCACCGGACGTCACGGGCAAGACGGTGATCCTGGTGGACGACGGCCTCGCCACCGGGTCCACGATGGCGGCGGCCGCGACGGCGCTCCGGGCGCAGAACCCGGCCAAGCTGGTGGTGGCGGTCCCGGTGGCGCCGCCCGAGACCTGCGCGGCGTTCCACCGCCTGGTGGACGACGTCGTCTGCGCGGTCACGCCCGAGCCGTTCTACGCGGTCGGCCTCTGGTATCAGGACTTCGAGCAGACCACGGACGCGGAGGTGCACGACCTGCTCGAGCGCGCGGCCCGCGAGCTGCCCGCGCCGGGCGCGCCCGCGGCACCCGGCCCCGGCCAGCCTCCGCCGCCCTGACGCGAGCGAGCCGGGCCGCGGGCGCCCCACGAATCCGGGCCGGCATTGGCGGCGTTCCGAACCGCACGTACACGGAGTAGGTGCGGTCGCGAACGATGACGCGCGGGGGGAAGGATGCCCGGTACTTCGCTGGCCGGCGGGTGGGCGCTCCTGCCCCTCCGCCTGATGCTCGGCTTCGGCTTCGCCGCGCACGGGTACGCCAAGTTGAGCCGAGGCCCCGAGCAGTTCGCCGTCATTCTCGCGGCGATCGGCGTTCCCGAGCCGCGGCTCATGGCCTGGCTCACGTCGCTCCTCGAGCTCCTCGGCGGGGTTGCGCTCATGGCGGGGGCGTTCGTCGTTCCGCTCACCCTGCCGCTCATCGCGGTGATGCTCACGGCGATTCTCGGCGTCCACCTGCGGTATGGCTTCTCGAGCGTGCGGCTCGTGGCCGTAACCGCGGCCGGAGCGGAGTTCGGCCCGATCGGCTACGAGATGAACCTGCTGTACGTCGCCGGGCTGCTGACGCTCGCGCTGGGCGGGCCGGGCAAACTGTCGCTGGACGGGCGCTTGCGAACCGCCAGGGCAGGCCGGTTCGGCGGCTTTGGCGGCGTGGCGCCCGAGACCAC
>DASSOD010000109.1:0-7009 GCA_035700905.1 Gemmatimonadales bacterium
GTTCCGGTCCAGGGTTCGATCTCGCTGCAGCAGGGCCGCTCCGGGAGCGCGGGTCGTCATCGTGGGGCGTTGGATGGTGAAGCGCGCTCGAAGGTTGCAGCGCCGGGCGGCTCCCCGCAAACGGCCCGGACCGGCGCGCGCCGCGCGCCCGCCGCGCCGCCGGCCGGCCGCAATGACCGGGGCGCGCTCGTGGCGCCGCGCGCGGGCCGGAGGTACAGTTGAAGCACCATTCACCCCATCGCCGCATGTCCACGCTGTCCGCTCCCGTCGTAACCGCTCCGACCGGCCCGGCCCTCTCCTGCAAGGGGTGGCATCAGGAGGCCGCGCTCCGGATGCTGATGAACAACCTCGATCCGGCGGTGGCGGAACGGCCCGAGGACCTCGTGGTGTACGGCGGCGGCGGCAAGGCCGCGCGCAACTGGGCCTGCTTCGAGCGCATCGCCGCCACGCTCCGGCGCCTGGAATCGGACGAGACGCTGCTGGTGCAGAGCGGGAAGCCGGTCGGCGTGTTCCGCACCCATGCGGAGGCGCCCCGGGTGCTGATCGCCAACGCCCACCTGGTGCCGCGTTGGGCCACCTGGGACGAGTTCCGGCGGCTCGAGGCGCTAGGCCTCACGATGTACGGGCAGATGACGGCGGGCTCGTGGATCTACATCGGCACGCAGGGGATTCTGCAGGGCACCTACGAGACCTTCGCCGAGTGCGCCCGCCAGCACTTTGGCGGCACGCTGGCGGGTCGGCTGATCGTCACCGCCGGGCTCGGGGGGATGGGCGGCGCCCAACCCCTCGCCGCCACCATGAACGGCGCGGCGTTCCTCGGCGTCGAGGTGGACGAGCAGCGGATCCGCCGCCGGGTGGAGACCGGCTACTGCGACCGGCTGGAGCGCGACCTTGACGCCGCGCTCCGGCTGGTGCTGGATGCCCGCGGCCGCGCCGCGCCGCTGTCGGTCGGGCTGGTCGGCAACGTGGCCGAGGTGATGCCGGAGCTGGTGCGGCGGGGGATCGTGCCCGACGTGGTGACCGACCAGACGTCCGCGCACGACCTGCGGGTGGGCTACATCCCCGCGAGCACCTCGCTCGAGCAGGCCGCCCGCCTCCGCGATTCCGACCCGGCCGGCTACGAGGAGCGGGTGCTCGATTCCATGGTGGCGCACGTCGAGGCGATGCTGGCGCTCGAGCGGCGGGGCGCCGTCGTGTTCGACTACGGCAACAACATCCGCGGCCAGGTGGCGGACCGCCGCGGGCTCACGCGCGCGTTCGAGATTCCGGGCTTCGTGCCCGCGTTCATCCGGCCGCTCTTCTGCCGGGGCGCGGGGCCCTTCCGCTGGGCCGCGCTGTCGGGCGATCCCGGCGACATCGCCGTCACCGACGAGGCGGTGCTCGAGACCTTCCCCCGGAAGGAGGCGCTCGCGCGCTGGATCCGGCAGGCCCGCGAGAAGGTGCGCTTTCAGGGGCTGCCGGCGCGCATCTGCTGGCTCGAGTACGGCGAGCGCGCGGAGCTGGGCCTCCGGTTCAACTGGCTGGTGAAGCACCGAAAGGTCGCCGCGCCGATCGTGATCGGGCGGGACCACCTCGACACCGGCTCGGTCGCCTCGCCCAACCGCGAGACCGAGGGGATGAAGGACGGATCCGACGCGATCGCCGACTGGCCCCTGCTCAACGCGCTGCTCAACACCGCCTGCGGTGCGAGCTGGGTCTCGATCCACCACGGCGGCGGCGTCGGGATCGGTTACTCCATCCATGCCGGCATGGTGGCCGTCGCCGACGGCACCGAGAGCGCGGACCGCCGGCTCGAGCGCGTGCTCACCGCGGATCCCGGCACCGGCGTCATGCGCCACGCGGACGCCGGCTACGACCTCGCGATCGCCACCGCGCGCGAGCGGGGCATCGACCTCCCCATGCTGGAGACGTGAGCGTCCTGCGCAACATCGGCCTGCTCGCGACCTGCCGGGCCGAGGGGACGCAGGAAGAGATCCACGCGATTCCGCGGGCCGCCCTGGCTTGGGAGGAGGGGCAGGGGCGCGTGGTGTGGGCCGGGCCCGAGGCCGAATTGCCCCCGCGCTTCGCCGGGGGCGAGGCGGCCGACGCGGGCGGCCGGCTGGTGATACCCGGATTGGTGGACGCGCATACCCACCTCGCGTTCGGCGGCTGGCGCGCGGACGAATTCGTCCGCCGAATCCGCGGCGAGGGCTATCTCACGATCGCGGCCTCGGGCGGCGGCATCGCCGCGACGGTACGCGCCACTCGCGCGCTGACGGAGGACGACCTGCTCCGGCGCGCGGCCGGCGTGCTGGGGGCCATGCTGGAGCTCGGCGTGACCACCGTCGAGTGCAAGAGCGGCTACGGGCTGGATCCGGCTCACGAGCGGCGGCTGCTGCGCGTCTACCAGCGGCTCGCCGAGGCGGGCCCCCAGCGGCTCGTGCCGACGCTCCTCGGCGCGCACGTGGTGCCGCCGGAGTACCGCGAGCGGCGAAGCGAGTACGTGGATCTCGTCATCCGCGAGATGATCCCCGGCGCTGCGGCCGAGCGGCTGGCGCGATGCTGTGACGTCTTCGTGGAGGAGGGCGCGTTCTCCGTGGCGGAAGCGAGGCGCATCCTGACCGCCGGCCTCGAGGCCGGGCTCGCCGCCAAGGTGCACGCCGACCAGCTCACGGCGGGCGGCGGCGCCCAGCTCGCCGCCGATATGGGCGCGCTTTCCGCCGATCACCTCGAGTGCGTGACCGACCCGGGGATCGCCGCGCTGGCCGGCGCGGGCGTAGTGGCGGTGAGCCTGCCGATCGCGACGCTCTATCTCGGCCGCCCGCCGATGCCGGCGCGCCGCCTGATCGAGGCCGGCGTCCGGGTGGCGGTCGCCACCGACTTCAATCCGGGGACCGCCCCGAGCTGGCACCTGCCGCTCGCGCTCACGCTCGCGTGCACGCTCCAGCGCATGACCCCGGCGGAGGCGCTCAAGGGCGCGACGATCTACGCCGCGCGCGCCGTCGGTCTGGAGGGCGAGGTCGGGTCGCTCGAGCCCGGCAAGGCCGCCGACTTCGCGGTGATCGACGCGCCAGACGTGAACCACTGGCTCTACAACTTCCGTCCCAACGCCTGCGTGGAGACCGTGATCGGCGGGATCACGCGCTGGCGCGCGGCGTGAGCCTCGCGTGAGCGCCCACGACCCCCGGCTCGGCGATCTCCTGGGCCGCGGCCTCCGGGCGGGCGGGGACCCGCGGGCGGTGCTGCTCGGGTTCCCCTCGGACGAGGGCGTCCGGCGTAACGGCGGAAGGCCGGGCGCCCGCGAGGGGCCGGCCGCGATTCGGCGCGCGCTTCGGCGGCTCACGCCCGATCCGCGCGATGCCGAGCGGTCGGCGGCCCTGCTCGAGCGGACGGCCGACCTGGGGGACCTCCCCGTCACGGGCGATCTCGAGGCCGACCAGGCCGGGCTCGCCGACGCGCTCGCGCCCTGGCTCGGCGCCGGCACGTTCGCCATCGTGCTCGGCGGCGGACACGAGACCGCCTACGGCCACTTCCTGGGCTACGTGAAGGCGGGGCGGTCGGTGGACCTGCTCAACTGGGATGCCCATCCCGACGTGCGCCCCGCGCTCGAGGGCCTGGGCCATTCCGGCTCGCCGTTTCGCCAGGCGCTGGAGCATCCCGGTGGTCGGGCTCGCAGCTACACGGCGGCGGGACTGCAGCCGCATGCCACGGCGCGCGCGCACCTGGACTACGTGCTGGGCATCGGGCGCGCCTCGGACAAGGGCGGGACGCGGGGAGCGGCGCCGGCGAGGGGGCGGGCGGTGTTCCGGGAGGAGGTCACCCCGACGCTCGCGCGGGAGCTCTACGCGGTGCTCCAGTCGCCCGCGCTGGTGTCGTTCGACCTGGACGCGGTGGATCAAACGGCGGCACCGGGTGTGAGCGCCCCGACCGCAGGCGGGCTCGACCCGGCGCTCTGGCTTCGGCTCGCCGCGCTCGCGGGCGAGACCCCCGCGGTGGCCTCGGCGGAGGTGGTCGAGTTCAACCCCGCCCACGATGCGGACGGGGCCACGGCGCGGCTGGCCGCGCTCACCGTGTGGCACCTCCTGGCGGGGCTGGCGCGGCGAATTGGAGCGTGACCCTCTGGCGCGGCGGGAGCGCGCCCGACATCTTGGTAATTCCCGTTCAGCTCGCCTGGCCCGGTAGTCCCGGGCTCTTCCGATCCTTCTTCCGGACCGTGGAGGATATCATGATGACTGTCGGGTCGCGTCGTGCCATCGCCATTGCTTCTTCACTGGTCATCGGCCTGGTAATGGTCGCCGGGTGCGAAGGAGGCGGCGGAGGCAAGTACGCCGGAAGCTACAAGCGCGACCTTTCGAACGAGGGTGAGGTCCAGATGAAGCTCGCCGGCGACAACGTCGAGCTCACCCTGCCCTCGCCGCGTTGGGCCGACAGCCCGACACTCAAGGCCAGGAGCACCATGAAGGGTGACACGCTCGTCTTCCCGGCCGACAGCGCCCTGGCCTGCGCCGGCTCCGAGGCCAAGTACGTGCTGAGCCGCGAGGGCGAGAACCTGCAGGTCGCCGGCGTCGGCATGGACCCGTGCGGCGGCCGGCGTGCCGCCATGGTGGGGAGCTGGGAGAAGAGCTGACCCGTCGGCTCAGAGCGCCGGCCACTGCTGCGTCACGCAGTGGATGGCGCCGAGCCCCCAGACGAGTTCGGTGCAGTCGATCACGACCACTCGCCGGTCGGGAAGCAGCCGCTGGAGAACCGCACGGGCGACCTCGTCACGCTCCAGGTCGTAGCCCGGGAGCAGCACGAGCCCGTTGGCGAGGTAGAAGTTGGCGTAGCTCGCCGGCAGCCGCTGCCCCTCGTGCTCGAGAGGCGGCGGCATGGGCAGCACCTCGATGCGGAGCGGTTGGCCGTCCTGGTCGGTCATGGCGCGGAGCCGCTGCAGGTTGTCCTGCAGCGGCTCGTAGTTTACGTCCCGCGGATCGTCCTCCACCACGGTGACCACCGTCCGCGGGCCCACGAAGCGGGTCAGGTCGTCCACGTGGCCGTCGGTGTCGTCGCCCGCGATGCCCTCCCCGAGCCAGAGGATGTGGCTCACGCCCAGGAACTCCCGCAGGTAGTGCTCGATCTCGGCGCGTGACAGCCCGGGGTTGCGGTTCGGGTTGAGGAGGCAGGCTTCCGTGGTGAGCAGGGTGCCGCACCCGTTCACGTCGAGTGAGCCGCCCTCCATCACGATGCCCGGCTCGAAGAGGGGGAGTCCCAGCTCGCGCGCGACCCGCGCGGGCACGACATCATCCAGGTCGTACGGCGGGTACTTGCCGCCCCAGGCGTTGAAGCCCCAATCGACCACGGCCTCTTCGCGGCGCCCGCTCATCGCGCGCTGCACGAAGATGGGGCCGTGGTCCCGGCACCAGGCGTCGTTGGTGGGATTGTCGTGGAAGTACACGTTGCCGGCGCCGGCGCCGGCGTCGGCCAGGAGCCGCCGGACCTCCTCTTCCATGGCCGGTCCCGCGACGTTGACGTGCACCGCCTCGACGTCCGCGAGCTCCCGCACGATCCGGGCGAAGATCTCCGGCACTCGCTCGAACCGTCCGGGCCAGGACGCCTCCTTGTGGGGCCAGCTGACCCAGGTGCCGCGGTGGGGCGCCCACTCGGCGGGCATGCGGTACCCGAGCTGCCGAGGCGTGGGGACCGGCATGCGCGCGGCCGCCATCAGTCGAGGTAGCGCCTGGTCAGGTCCTGGTACGCATCGATGCGGCGGTCGCGGAGGAAAGGCCAATGCGTGCGGCTCAGATTCACCTTGGTGAGATCGCACTCGGCCACGAGCACCTCCTCGCCCTGACCGGCCTTCACCAGCAGGCGGCCGCCGGGATCCGCCACGAAGCTCCCGCCCCAGAACTCGATCCCGTCGTCGGGCGGGCCCTCGTGGCCGACGCGATTGACCGCGCAAACGAAGACGCCGTTCGCGATCGCATGGCTGCGCTGAATCGTCTCCCAGGCGGACTGCTGCTGCGCGCCGTGCTCCGCCTTCTCCCCCGGAAGCCAGCCGATCGCGGTGGGGTAGAACAGGATCTCCGCGCCCGCGAGGGCGGTGAGCCGCGCCGCCTCCGGGTACCACTGGTCCCAGCAGACCAGCACGCCGATGCGGCCGAACCGGGTGTCCCAGGCGCGGAAGCCCAGGTCGCCGGGGGTGAAATAGAACTTCTCGTAGTAGTGGGGATCGTCCGGAATGTGCATCTTCCGGTACTTGCCCAGATAGGCGCCATCGGCGTCGAGGACCGCGGCGGTGTTGTGGTAGAGGCCTTGCGCGCGTCGCTCGAAGATCGAGGCGACGATCACCACGCCGAGCTCGCCCGCGAGCGCGCCGAGCCGCTCCGTCGTGCGGCCGGGGACGGGCTCGGCGAGCTCGAAGTAGCGGTGGTCCTCGACCTGGCAGAAGTAGGGGCCCAGGAACAGCTCCTGGAGGCACACGATGTTGGCCCCGCGCTCCGCGGCCTGGCGGATCCCGGCCATGGCCCGGTCGAGGTTGTCGCCGGGATCGGGGCTCGATCGCATCTGGACCAGGCCCACGCGCACGATGGACACGCGATCGCCGCTCGTCATGGGCCCAAACATAGCCGTGAACGCCTGCGCTGCCACGGGCCCGGCGCGTGACGGTGGTCACGGGTGAGCCGCCTCACCCCGCCCGGCCGCCTGACGCGCCATAATCCGGGTTCATCCGGCGCAGGTGCCGGGGCGGGTGCGGGGCCGCCGGTCACTTCGAGGAGACCAAGCATGAGTGAACACCAACTTCGGATGGCGCTGGGCCCGGCCGCGCGCGCGATCGGCGGCGCGGTGCTCTGCGCGATCACGCTGGCGGCGTGCGGTGAGCGCGGCCGCGGCGCGCGGCCGGACGGGGGTGCGAATGCGGGCGCGGCGCCCGCTGAGAGCGTGGGTGCGGCGGCGCAGGCGACCCCGCGGGCGAGTGGCGACAGCACGCGCGCCGGCGCCCCGGAGACCACGACCTCGGCGGGCGCCGGCGCCGCCGCCGAGTCGGCCGGGG
>DASSOD010000110.1:0-9133 GCA_035700905.1 Gemmatimonadales bacterium
CACGCCGGCGGCCCATTTGGCACCCGCGGCCAGCAGCGGCGCATGGGTGGCGAGGTTCGCGAGCGTGGGAACGGCGCTGCCCAGTCGCGCCCAGTGGTGAATCAGGCCGAACGCGTAGGCCTGCCGGGGCCGCACCCGCCCCTCGTAGTAGTGCGCCAGGAACTCGGCCTTGTACGTGGCCATGTCCACGTCCACCGGGCAGTCGTGCTTGCAGCCCTTGCAGGCGAGGCAGAGATCGAGCGCGCCGCGCACGGCCTCGCTCCGCCAGCCACCCGTCAGCACCTCGCCGTTCAACATCTCCCAGAGCAGGCGCGCGCGGCCGCGGGTCGAGTGCGCCTCCTCCCGCGTCACCATGTAGCTCGGGCACATGGTGCCGCCGCCCTCCCGCCGGCACTCGCCGACGCCGACGCAGCGGAGCGCGGCGCGGGCGAACGTCCCGCGGTCGCCCGGGTACGTGAAGTGGGTGGACGGCGAGGGCGGATTGTAGTCGGCGCCGACCCGGAGATTCGAGGTGATGGGGTAGGGGTCGATGACCTTGCCCGGGTTCATCCGCCCCTCGGGATCCCAGATCGCCTTGAACTCGCGGAACGCCTGCATGAGCTCCGGCCCGAACAGCTTGGGGAGCAGCTCGGCGCGGGACTGGCCGTCGCCGTGCTCGCCGGAGAACGAGCCGCCGTACCGCACCACCAGATCGCTGGCGTCCTCGACGAACGCGCGGTACTTCGCGATCCCCTCGGCGGTGTAGAGGTCGAAGGGGATCCGGCAGTGGACGCAGCCCTGGCCGAAGTGGCCGTAGAGCGCGGTCTCGTAGCCGTAACGGTCGAGCAGCCGGCTGAAGTCGCGCAGGTAGTCGGCGATCCGCTCCGGGGGGACGGCGGAGTCCTCCCATCCCTCCCAGGTGTCGGGATGGCCGGGCACCCATGCCGTCGAGCCCAGGCCGCCCTCGCGCACCCTCCAGATCCGCGCCTCGAGCTGCGGGTCGTCGTAGAGCTTCATGGACGGCGCCCGCTCCGCGCGCGAGAGCCGGTCCATGAGCGCGTGCGCCTGCGCGTCCGCATCCTCCTTCGAGTCGCCGCCGAACTCGACCAGGAGCCAGCCGCCGCCCGGCGGGAGGAGGGCGATGTCCGCGTCCTCGTCGCCCTTGGCCCGGACCCAATCGAAGAGGCAGCGGTCCATGCCCTCGAGGCCGGTGGGCTGGAGCGGCAGGATCTCGGGGATGTGGTCGGCGGCCTGGTAGATGTTGGGGTAGCCGAGCAGCAGGAGGGAGCGCGCCTTGGGCGCGGGGACGAGCTGCAGCGTCGCCTCGAGGATGGTGACGCAGGTGCTCTCGGTGCCCACGAGCGCGCGGGCGACGTGAAACCCGTTCTCCGGCAGCAGCTCGTCCAGCCCGTAGCCGGACACGCGGCGCGGGAGCTTCGGCATCCGCGTGCGGATCGCGCCGGCGTAGCGGTCCCGGAGCGCCTTGAGCCTGGCGTAGATCTCGCCGCGGCGCCCGCCGCCCGCGATGATCGCCTCCAGCTCGGGGTCGGGGGTGGCCCCCACGCGGAGGCCGAGCCCATCGTAGGTGAGCACCAACAGCTCGTGGGTGTTGTCGGAGGTGCGGAGGCCGAGCCCGTGCTTGGCGCAGAGGAGCGAGTGCACGCCGCAGGAGTTGTTGCCCAGCATCCCGCCGAGCGTGCAGTGCGTGTGCGTCGCCGGATCGGGCCCGAAGGTGAGGCCGTGCGCCTGGGCCGCGCTCCGGAGATCGTCCAGCACGCAGCCGGGCTCGACCCGCGCCAACCGGCGCACGGGGTCCACCGCGAGCACGCGGTGCACGTACTTGGAGAAGTCCATCACTACCGCGGCGTTGCAGCACTGGCCGGCCAGGCTGGTGCCGCCCCCGCGCGAGAGGAGCGGGGCCCCGAACTCCCGCGCCAGCGCCACGGTGTGAATCACGTCGTCCACGTCGCGCGGCAGCACCACGCCGATCGGCACCTGGCGGTAGTTGGAGCCGTCCGTGGCGTAGAGCGCCCGGCTCCCCTCGTCGAAGCGCACCTCGCCGCGGACCCGCTCCGCGAGGGCCCGCGCGAGGGCGGCCGCGTCCACCGGGCCGGCCGTGTGGGGCCGATCCGACCTGCGCAGGCGCGCGAACCGCCGGCCCTCGCGGCCGGCCCGCTGCTCGAGCAGCTCCGCGGGGCTCATGCGACCTTCCCGGCGTAGAGCTCCGCCGCCTCGTCGTCCACGATCGGCAGGATGTGGCCGCCGTAGCGCAGCACCGCGATGGACGCCCGGGGCCCCTGGCGCTCGAGCGCCATCGCGAGCGCGGCGGTCGCGCTCTCGGCGTAGCGGAACCCGAGCCGGCGCGCCTCGTCCCGCGTGACCCCGGGGGAGACCATGATGCAGTCGGCGTGGTCCACGATCTGCGCGATGTCGGCGAGCACCGCGATGCCCACCAGGTCGTTCACCTTCCCCTGCTGCACCAGGTGCACCAGCTCGGCATGCGGCCGATAGCCCACCTCCAGCATGTTGGCGTGATTGCTCGCCACGCCTTCCGGATTGGGCGACACCAGGATGAGCGAGCCGCCGGTCTTCACCGCGATCGTGGCCGCGTAGGGCCCCTTGGCCGACTGCCAGAAGTCGCGATCGGCGGAATGCGAGTCCACCAGCACGATGTCGGCGCGGGTGGGCAGGTGCGCCGCGTACACCTCGCGCGAGCGCTCGCACCCCGCCCGGTGCGCCGCCACGATGTCCCCGGTGAAGCAGCCGACGATCCGCTGCTCGATGTCGTACACCACGTTCACGACGTATGCCAGCCCGGCGAGCCGCGCCGCCTCCTCCATCCGGAGCCGCATCGGGTTCTCCGCCACTCCCATCACGGTGACGGACATCTGCATCGAGGCCTCCCACTGGTTCCGCTCCATCATCTCGGGGCCGGAGACGCCGGGAAACGCGATCTTGGCCCCGCCGGAGAACCCCTTGATCCGGTGCGGCACGATGGAGCCGATGCCGAGCACGAAGTCCCGCTCGGCGAGCAGGTGGTTGGCGGTGACGTGGGTGCCGTCGCGGGTGCGGCCGAAGTCGTGCAGCGAGGTCCGCTCGAGATAATGGTGCTCGTGCACCCGGTACCGGCCGAAGCAGGCGCCGAGCTTGCCGCGGAGCTCGTCCCGGGTCATGGGCCGATGGGTGCCCGGCGCCTGGAGGAACTCGATCTGCCCGTCGCCGACGCCCGCCGCGTGGAGCTCGTCTATGACATAGGGAAGCACCCGGGCGGTGGGCGTGCGCCGGGTCGCGTCGTCGATCAGAACGAGCACGCGGTCCTCCGCGCCGACGAGCTCGCGGAGGCGCGGCGCGCCGATGGGCCGCTCGAAGCCCTCGCGCAGCGCGGCCTCCTCGTCCACGTCACGGAACGCGCGCGGCCCGAACACGCCGAGGAGGTTCGCGTCCGGCACGTCCACCGGCGCGATCCCCTCGTAGCCCGGATAGGGGAAGTCGATTCGCATCCCGCGCCTCCGGCGTCAGCTCCGGTGCGGCAGGTAGCTCTCGACCAGGTCGCGGAACGACTGGCGGATCACGCCGGCCGCGTCGGGATCTCCCTTCACCATGGACGAGGCAAACTCGCGCGCCTGCTCCAGCGTGATGTGCGGCGGAAGCGGCGGCACGTTGGGGTCGGTCACGGCCTCGAGCAGAAACGGCCGGTCCGCCGCGAGGGCGCGGTCCCACGCCGCGCCGACGTCCTCGGGGCGATCCACCCGGACCCCGTCGAGCCCGAGCGAGCGGGCGTACTCGGCGTAGGGGAAGTCGGGCAGGTCCTGCGAGGCCTCGAACTTCGGATCCCCCTCGAACACCCGCTGCTCCCAGGTGACCTGGTTCAGGTCCCGGTTGTTCAGCACCATGACGACGAGGCGCGGGTCGGACCACCGCATCCAGTACTTCGCGATCGTGATCATCTCGTTGATGCCGTTCATCTGCATCGCGCCGTCGCCAACGCAGGCGATCACCACCCGGTCGGGATGGGCGAACTTGGCCGCGATCGCATAGGGGACGCCCGGACCCATCGTGGCGAGGTTGCCGGAGAGCGAGGCCATCATGCCGCGGCGCAACACGAGGTCGCGCGCGAACCAGTCCGCCGCCGAGCCGGAGTCCGAGGTGATGATGCAGCGGTCGGGGAGGCGCGGCGACAGCTCCCAGAAAACCCACTGCGGGTTGATCGGGTCGGCGGGGTTCCGGGCCCGCGCCTCCAGCACCTTCCACCACCGGCCCACGCCGTCCTCGATCTTCTCGCGCCACTTCCGGTCCTCCTTCCGCTCGAGGAGCGGGAGCAGCGCGCGCAGCGTCTCTCGGCTGTCGCCGACCAGGCTCACTTCCATCGGATAGCGGATGCTCAGCATCCGGCCGTCGATGTCGATCTGCACGCCCCGCGCCTGGCCTTCCTTGGGGAGGAACTCGGAGTAGGGAAAGCTGGACCCGACCATGAGGAGGGTGTCGCAATCGGTCATCAGCTCCCAGCTCGGCATGGTGCCGATGAGCCCGATGGAGCCGGTGACGAAGGGCAGATCGTCGGGGACCACGGCGCGGCCGAGCAGCGCCTTCGCCACGCCGGCGCCGAGGCGGTCGGCGGTCTCCAGCACCTCGTCGGTGGCGCCGAGCGCGCCCTGGCCCACCAGCATGGCGACGCGCTCGCCGGCGTTCAGCACGTCGGCGGCGCGCCGGAGATCGTCCTCGCGCGGCACCACGCGGGGCGGCACGTAGCCCAGCCCGGAGTGGATCGTGGCGTGGGCGCGCTCCGGCTCCGCCGCGTCCATCGTCTGCAGGTCGTTGGGGAAGATGAGGCAGGTGACGGTGCGCTCGTCGAGCGCGATCCGCACCGCGCGGTCCACCAGGTGGCGCACCTGCGACGGCACGCTCGCCATCTGCACGTATTCGCGGGCCACGTCCTTGAACAGCGTCTGGAGGTCCACCTCCTGCTGGAAGGAGCCGCCCAGCGCGGTGCGCGCCGACTGGCCCACGATGGCCAGCACCGGCTGGTGGTCCATCCTGGCGTCGTAGAGGCCGTTGAGCAGGTGGATCGCGCCCGGGCCCGAGGTCGCGAGGCAGACGCCGATCTGGCCAGTGAACTTGGCGTGGGCGCAGGCCATGAACGCCGCCATCTCCTCGTGCCGCACCTGGATGAACTCGGGATCGCCGTCCGCGCGCTCGAGCGCGCCCATGATCCCGTTGATGCCGTCGCCCGGGTAGCCGAAGATCCGGTGGATGCCCCACGCGCGCAGGCGCTCGATCAGGAAGTCGCTGACGGTGTCAGCCATGATCCCTCCTTATTGCGTTCTGGGCCGCCGGCCCGGCCGCCGGCCACGGCGGCCGCGCGCCATCGCGGCCCCCGCGGCCACGCCGAGCGCCGCGGCGGCGAGGCCGCGCCGGTGCTCGGAGAGCCATACCTGCCAGCTGTGATTCCGCGCGATGGCGTCGAACCGGCCGTGCGCGGCGTAGTCGCCCGCAACCGGCCCCCAGAGGTTGTCGGGGCGGTTGGGGTCCTCCGGCTGACCGGTCTGCTGGGACGCGTAGCCGGTGTGGCCGAGGTAGCGGTCGAGGAGCCGGGGCGCGATCCGGTTGGCGACGATCGCCTTCACCGCGGGAAAGCCGAGATACATCTCCTCGCGCTCGTGCTCGGAGGCCCAGACCACCGCCTCCGCGATCACCTCCGGCTGGAAGACCGGCGGCACCGGCTGCGCCCGGCAGGGGAGGCGGCTCTTCACCCAGTCGAACTGCGGGGTGTTCACCGCGGGGAGCTGGAGCATCGTGACCCGCACGCGGCTTCCATCATGATCCAGCTCCGAGCGGAGCGACTCGGTGAAGCCCTGGATCGCGTGCTTCGCGGCGCAGTACGCGGACTGCAGCGGAATCGCGCGGTAGGCGAGGGCGGAGCCGATCTGGATGATCACGCCCCGGTCGCGGGGGAGCATGCGCCTGAGCGCGGCCATGGTCCCGTACACGGTCCCGAGATAGGTCACCTCGGTGACCCGGCGGTATTCCTCCGGCTGCATCTCCTTCACCGGCGAGAACACCGACACCATCGCGTTGTTCACCCAGACGTCGATCGGGCCGAACCGCGCCTCGACCGCCTCCGCCGCGGCCTCGACCGCGGCGGCGTCCGCGACGTCGGCCGGAAACGCGAGCGCCTCCCCGCCAAGCCGCTCGGCCTCGCCGCGCGCCTGTTCGAGGCGATGCTCGCCCCGGGCGAGGAGTCCGAGCCGCGCCCCACGCCGGGCGAAGGCCTGCGACACCGCGCGGCCGACGCCGGCGGACGCGCCCGTGACCACCACCACGCGACGCCGCTTTGCGCGCGGGCTCGGCACCAGTTCACGGACGACCGACATACGCCTCCTAACCCGCGGGGTGCTCGGCCGCCGCCGCGCTCCGCTCCACCGAGACCTCGAGCTCCCCGCGCACCGCCAGCACGCGGACCGCCGCCGGCGCCTGCTTATGCTCGAGGTCGCGGTCGAAGCGGAGGTCCACCGAGGCCCGGCCCACGCGCAGCCCGTGAAGCTCGACCCGCTCGGCGAAGCCCGGGAGCCGCGGCTCCCGCACGGTCAGCCGCCGGGCGCTCGCGTCGGGCTCGAGCCCGAGGAGCTGCGCGAGCAGGAACGGGAGCGATCCCGCCGCCCACGCCTGCGGATGGCAGGCGACCGGATAGCGGATCGGAGCGCCGTAGCGGGCACGGGAAAAGCCGGTGAAGAGCTCGGGGAGGCGGTAATGCTCGAAGTTCATCGCCGCGGCGGCGATGCCGTCGAAGATGCGGCGCGCGTGCCCCACGAAGCCGTAGCGCTTGAGGCCCGCCGCGACGAGCGCGTTGTCGTGCGGCCACACCGTGCCGAGGTGATAGCCGATCGGCGTGTAGCCGCAGGACTGGTCGGAGAGCGTCCGGATGCCCCACCCGCTGTACATGTCGCCGCGCATGATCCGCTCGGCGACGACCGCCGCCTTGTCGGCGTCGGCGATGCCGCACCAGAGCGCGTGCCCCGGGTTGGAGGAGACCACCCGCAGCGGCTTCTTCCCGGCCTCGAGCGCCATGGCGTAGAAGCCGAGCGATTCCACCCAGAAGTCGCGGTTGAAGCGGGCCCGGAGCTCGGCCGCCTCGCGCTCCAGCCGGTCGGCGGTCGCCGAGTCGCCCCGCGCGCGGTAGAGCGGGGCCACGCCTCGCTTGGCGGCGTACACGTACGCCTGCACCTCGACCAGCGCGATGGGGGGCGTGGCGATGCGGCCGTCCTCGTCCACCATGGCGTCGCCCGAGTCCTTCCAGCCCTGGTTGATGAGGCCGTGCTCGGAGTCGCTCTGATACTCGACGTACCCGTCCCCGTCGCGATCGCCGTAGTGGTCGATCCAATCGAGGGCGCGCCGGACGTGGTCGCGCAGGTCGTCGAACAATCCGAGGTCGCCGGTCCACGCCACGTAGCGCGCCAGCACCAGGAGAAACAGCGGCGTCGCGTCCACGGAGCCGTAGTACGGCGTGTGCGGAATCTCCCCCGAGCGCGCCATCTCGCCCACGCGGAGCTCGTGGAGGATCTTCCCCGGCGCGGCGTCACGCCACTTGTCCAGGTGGTCCGCCTGCAGCTCCGCCAGCAGCCGGAGCGTCTCCGCCGCGATGCCGGGCGAATAGGGCAGGAGCTGCAGCGAGGCGATCAGGCTGTCCCGGCCGAAGAGCGTCACGAACCACGGGATGCCGGCGGCGATGAAGGTGCTGCCCCGGAGCGTGGTCCGGAGCAGCTCCAGGTCCGCGAAGGAGCGGTGGAGCATCTCCTGCAACGCGAGGCTGTCGGTCGTGAGGCTCGCGATCCCGCCGGGCCAGGGACTGCGGGTGCCGCCGCGCGGCGAGCCCGGCGCCCCCCGCGACGCCGCTGGGGGCCCCGCGAGCGCGGCGCCGGCGGGGCTCGCCTTGGGGTCCCGGGCGGACTCCGCAACCTGCAACTGCAGCCGAATCCGCCGGTCCCGCCGCGGATCCACGCGAACGGTGCCGTGCGCCGTCGTGCCGTCGCCGGGCGAGAGCTCCCCGGGCGGCGTCACCGTCAGGGTGCGGTCGATGCCGTCCACCCCGTGATAGAGGAAATGCAGGGTCCCGTCCCGCCACGCCGGCCGCTCCTGATGCCCCAACTGGCCCGGCAGCAAGCCGCGGATCTCGAACACGTCCTCGAACCCGGCGCCGAAGGTGAACTCGACCGCCAGCTCCAGCGGCGTGTGGCCCCAGTTGCGGAAGGTGATCGTATCGGTGAGCGTCAGCCGGTCGCCGTCGAGCGAGCGGCTCCATTCGATGCCGAGCGTTTCGCGGGGGATCTCGTGCGCCCCCTCGCCGCGGAGCTCGGGGTTGGTGAGCTGCACCAGGCCGCGGTCGCCCGCGACCGACGTGGCGCCGAGCGCGACCGGGAGCGCGCCGTCCACCCGGAACTGATACGCCCGAAGAAACCGGCAGTCGTGATAGTACAGGCCGAGCCCGTGCTCGCCGCCGTCGGGCACACGCCCGTCGGGCTCGGTGATGAGGAAGAGGTCGCCGTCCTTCAGGACGATCGCATCGGCGATCGTCCGCGTGACCGAGGGCGCGCCTTGCGTGAGAACCCGCTGCTTGCGAGCGCGGCGCTCGCCTCGCTCCATCACGGCCCCGGCTCCCTGAGTCGCCGCCGGTTCCATGGACTACCATATGTCGGCGGCGCGACAGTTTTACCGTGACGGCCATCACGGGTGTCCGGTTCGGCGGACGCGTGGTCCGTCGCCAGCGGCGCAACGCCCGGCGCGGCGCGCGGCGCCGGCGGGATCAGTTGACGCGATCCGCGGGACCCGGGTACGTTCCACGCCGGTTTCCCTGGCCCACCCCCTGCCAGATCCGCTGACGCTCTACGTGGCTGATCGAGTCCTGCTCCCCGCGCGCCGGCCCGGTGCGGGGAATGGCGGACGCGGGCGGGCGCGGGTCGGCGGCCGGCAGACGAATGCCCGGCGCTCGCTCGGGGAGCAGGATTCGATCGGCCACGTAGAGCGTCAGCGGATCTGGCAGGGGTGGGCCAGGGAAGCCGGCGTGGAACGTACCCGGGTCTTGCGGATCGCGTCAACTGATCGCGGCCGAGCCGCGCGCGGCGGTGCGGCCTCGCGCCACCGGCTATGCGAGGTACCACGC
>DASSOD010000111.1:0-12891 GCA_035700905.1 Gemmatimonadales bacterium
GGCGACGCCGACTGGGTGCTCGACGTGATGCCGCTCGACCTCTCGGCCAAGCAACGGCTGCTGGAGCAGGTCGAGCAGGTGGCGCGGATCTCGGCCGTCATCGTGAGCCACACCGGCACGATGTCCACCAGCGCGCTCTGCGGCAGGCTCCGGCGACCCGAGCGCTTCCTGGTGGCGTACTCGATGGATCCGGTCGAGCTGATTCCGCTGGTGGAGCTCATCCCGGGACCGCTCACGGATCCGTCGTGCGCGGCGCGGGTCCAGGGCTGGCTGGAGCGGCTCGACCGCCGCACGGTGGTGCTCAAGCGGGAGGTGCCCGGCAACGCGACCATGCGGATCGCGGCAGCCGTCTGGCGGGAGTGCATTGCGCTGGTGCTCGACGGCGTGATGGACCTGGAGGACGTGGATCGCCTGGTGTCGCTGGGGCCGGCGCTCGCCTGGGCGGTCGGTGGGCCGTACCTGTCGCAGGTGATGAATGCGGGCGCACGCGGCCCCGGCGTCTTCCTCAACGAGATGCTCCAGATGCACGAGGAGGTGTGGGGGCGGCTGGCAAATTGGCGCAACCTCTCACCGGAGGACCGCCAGCGCCTGGTGAAGCTGGTGGAGCGCACGTACGAGGGCGAGCCGGCGGAGATGCGCGAGGAGCGGGACAAGTTCATCGCGCGATTGCTGCAGGCGCTGGAGCAACTCTCCGGCCCCGACGGCGCCTTGGAGGACCGGCCCACGGCAGACCTGCCTATGATCGATGGGCCGGACGGCCGCCCGTGACGAGCGCGAGGATCGCCTCCGCATAAGACTCGAGCTTCGCCGGACCCACTCCCTTCACCCCGAGCAGCGCCTCCCGGCCTTCCGGCCGCGCCGCCGCAATCGCGGCCAGGACTCGATCGGCGAACACCACGTACGCCGGCACGCCGCGCCGACGAGCCTCCGCGGTGCGCCATGCCTTGAGGCGCTCCAGCAGATCCGCATCCACGGCCGGCGCGGGACCGCTCTCCGCGACGGCGGCATCGCTCCCCGGATGGGCGGCACCCCTCCCGGCGACGGCGGGCGCGGGCGGGTTTGCCGCTGCCGCGCGCGCCGAACGCCGCGGAGCCGCACCCGCGGGCGCCGGGAGCGCCAGTTCCGGACGCACCAGCCCCTTGGCGACGGCGCGCCCCTCGGCGGTGAGCGCGAGCACGCTGACGCCGGGCCGGCCGCCCTCGAGCCCCTGGCGCTCGAGGAGGCCGGCGTCTGCCAGTACGCCGAGGAGCGCCTTTACCTCCTCCAACCGCATGCTGGAGAGCCGCCCGTAGGTGGGAATGCGGTCGAGCCCGCGGCTCAACACCACCCGCTCGCGGCTTCCCACGAGCATCTGCGCGATCCGCTCCACGCCGAACCGCCCCGAAAGCCGCCCCACACCCGAGAGCGCTATGCGAACCCGCTCGTACTCCACGTCGTCCAGCGGACGGCCGGGCACGTGGTGCCAGCCCAGGCAGACGTCGCAGGTGCCGCAGCGGGGCACGGCTCCGCCCCGCGCCGCGCCGGCGAAATAATCGTAGATGAACCTGGTGCGGCAGACGCGCCCGAACGCGTAGCGGAGCATCGCCTCGAGGCGCTCCCGATCTCGCGCCGCCTTGGCGTGGAGCGCGGCGGCATCCACCGGGGCGGCGCCGTCACCGGGGCGCCTGCCCTCCGCCTCGGCGACGCGGCGGAGCAGGCGTGCGGCGGTGAGCGCCGCCAGGCGGCTCGCGCCCTCGGACCCGCTCCGAGCCTCGATCTCGTCGTCGCTTGCGCCCTGGCCGAGCCAGCCCCAGACCGCCCGCCGCAGGGCGGCCGACGGATTGGCCGCGGCGAGGAAGAACTCCTGGGTGCGCACGTCCGCGGGCGAGAAGAGCAAGGTGCAGCGCGCGGGCAGGCCGTCCCGCCCAGCTCGACCGGCCTCCTGGTAATACGCCTCCACGCTGCCCGGCACGTCGGCGTGGATGACGAAACGCAGGTCGGCCTTGTCGATGCCCATGCCGAACGCGTTGCTGGCCGCGATGACGTCCAGCGCGCCGGCCGCGAACGCGTCCTGAACCCGGCTGCGCTCCTCGTCCGGAAGGCCTGCGTGGTAGCGCCCGGCGCGGAGGCCCAGATCCTCGAGGAAGCCGGCCCAGAGCTCCACATTCTTGCGGGTGGCGGCGTACACGATGCCGGGTGCGCCGACCGCGTCCAGCACGCGGCGGATGGCGGCCGCCTTCTCGGCACGGGTGCGCACGGACTCGACCGCGAACGTGAGGTTGGGGCGCTCGAAGCCGGTCACCAGCTCCAGCGGATCGGCGAGGCCAAGCTGCGCCGCGATGTCGGCGCGCACCGCCGGCGTGGCGGTGGCGGTGAATGCGGCGGCCGGCACGCCCAACCGCGCGCGGAGGCCGCCGAGGCGCCGATAGTCGGGGCGGAAATCGTGCCCCCACTGGCTGATGCAGTGGGCCTCGTCAACCACGAGACGGGCAACCTTGGCGCGCCCGAGCGCGGAGAGAAACGAGGGCACGCCCAACCGCTCCGGCGCGACGTAGAGCAGCACCAGGCGCCCGGCGGCGAGACGGTCCTCGAGATCCTGCCGCTCGGCGGCTGGCATGCCCGAATGGAGCGCGCCCGCGGCGATGCCCCGGGCGCGCAATTGCTCGACCTGATCCCGCATCAGGGCGATCAGGGGCGAGACCACGAGGGTGACGCCGTCGAGCAGGAGCGCCGGCAGCTGAAAGCAGAGCGATTTGCCGGCACCCGTCGGCATGACGGCGACGACGTCGCGACCCGCGAGCACCGCGGCAGCCGCCTCCCGCTGCCCCGGACGGAATGCGTCAAGGCCGAAGCGCTCGTGCAGCGCGCGGACCAGCGAACTCGCGCCGTTGCCGACGGCGGGCGAAACCATGCAGGAAGCTAACGGGGGCGGCAGGCGCCCCGCCCATCCTTCATGCGCGGGGCGGGGCCTTCGACGCGTGCCGGCGCCATTCGGCGCCGGCGGGTTGGATCAGCGGGAGTAGTACTCCACCACGAGCGGAAGCGCGCACAGGATCGGCACCTGGTCCACCGCGGGCATCTCGCGAAGACGCGCGCGGAACTGCTCGGCGTCCAGTTCGAGATAGCCGGGCGACTTGGGCGAGGCCTGCACCGCCATCACGAGTTGGGGCATGCTGCGGCTCTGCTCCGCCACCGAGATCACGTCGCCCGGACGTACCTCGAAGCCGGGCACCGTCACGCGCCGCCCGTTCACGAGGATGTGGCCGTGGCGGACGTACTGCCGCGCGGCGAAGATCGTGCGCGCGAAGCCGGCGCGCAGGACCAACGCGTCGAGCCGGGTCTCGAGAAGCTGCACCAGCGCGCCGACCGTGTTGCCGGGAATCGCGGTGGCCCGCCGGAAGTAGTTCCGGAGTTGGCGCTCGCTCACGTTGTACTGCGCCCGGAGCTTCTGCTTCTCGATGAGCTGCCGCTTGTAGTTCGACTGCTTGCCGGGCCGGCGGCTCTCGCCGTGCTGCCCGGGCGGATACGGCCGCCGGTCGAGGTACTTGGCCGACTTCGGCGTGAGCGCGATGCCGAGGCGGCGCGAAATCTTGGTCTTAGGTCCGCGAAGGTTCATAGGGCCCAGGAATATAGCCGGAGCGCACGGATCCGGCGACCGGAGTCACCGGGCCGCCTCCTCCGAGGTGAGGCGGCGGAACGGGTGCTCGAAGCTCAGGTACAGGAAGACGCCGTCGTCGTCGTTCCGGTTGAGGGCGATAGTATACGCTGCTCCGACCGTAATTTGCACCCTCCGGGGCAGATTGACGGCCCACCGGAGGCCGGGATTGAGGAACGCCGAGGAGCTGGCGACGGTCCGGCCCGGCCCGGTCACGCCCTGTTGGCGGGTCCAGATCAGCTCCACCAGCGGATTTATCAATGGGCGGAAATACCAGACCGCACTCGCGCCGAGATTCGAGGCCAGGGTGGTGGCGGACTCGCCGGCGGGATCCTGGGCGGACGGCACCAGCGTAAGCCCCGCGTTCCAGTGGGTCGCGAGACGGGGTGTGACGGCGAGGGTTAGCGGGAGATTGGTCTGGACGCCAACGCTTCCCGCTCCACGCCCGCTGGCGGGACGGCCGGTGGGCAGGAGAAGGGACAGGCGCGGCGCGAAGAACAGCCGGGCCTCCGAGCCGCGGCCGACCGCCTGATAGCGGTAGTGGACCAGGAGATCGCCCAGGCCGGTCGTTCGGAATCCCTCGTGGTGCTCGATGGGAACGGAATAGCTCAGCTGGTGCCGCACTCCGCCGAGCGGCCACTCCTGGGTGAACAGGTAGACCCAGTCGCGCCCGCCGGAGCCCCGGGCGAATCCATTGATCTCCTGAACCATTCCCCGGTCCTGATTGTACGCCTCCTCGATGAGAAAGCTGTTGTCCTGGAGTTGTTGGGCGGCGAGATCGGCGCCGGGGGCGCCGACACGACCGATGGAGAGGAACAGCGCGCACGCCAGGCTGGGGCCGGGGACGCAGCGAGCCAAGGGGCAGCCGGCGCGGATCGCGGCAGGCCGGGGGCCGCCCGGCCGGTCCGCGGGAAAGGTCACCTGAGCCACTCGCGGAAGGTGCCGACCAGCAGCCACGCGTTGAGCCCGATGATCAGGATCGCAACGGCCCAGGCCCCCCAGGTTAGCGCACGGCCATTCACGAGCGCCCCCATCTTGCGCCGGTCGCTGGTGAACTGAACCAAGGGCACCACCGCGAACGAGAGCTGAAGGCTCAGGATCACCTGGCTCAGGATCAGGAGCGAGCCCGTACCCCGCTCGCCGTAGAGCGCCGTCACGATGACGGCGGGCACGATCGCGATGAGACGGGTGATGAGCCGCCGGAGCCATGCCGGGAGGCGGATGTCGAGAAAGCCTTCCATCACGATCTGGCCGGCGAGGGTGCCGGTGATGGTCGAGTTCTGCCCCGATGCGAGCAGCGCGACGGCGAAGAGTCCGCTCGCCAGCGTCGTGCCGAGGAGCGGCGAGAGCAGCCGATAGGCGTCGCCGATGTCTGCGACCTCCTGGTGGCCGCTCGTGTGGAACGCTGCCGCCGAGAGAATCAGGATCGCCGCGTTGATGCAGAACGCGAACAGCAGCGCGACGGTCGAGTCCAGCGTCGCGAACCGGATGGCCTCCCGCTTGGCGCCGAGATCGGTACCGACGGCGCGGGTCTGCACGATCGAGGAGTGCAGGTAGAGGTTGTGGGGCATGACGGTGGCGCCCAGGATGCCGATCGCGATGTACAGCATGGCGGGGTCGCTGACGATCTGCGTCGTGGGGACCAACCCGCGCGCGATCGCGCCGAAGGCCGGGCGCGCGAGCACCAGCTCGACCGCGAAGCACGCGCCGATGATCACCACCAGCGAGATGACGAACGCCTCGAGCCAGCGAAAGCCCTTGTGCTGCAGCAGCAGGATCAAGAGCACGTCGGCCGCGGTAAGGCACACCCCCCAGATCAGCGGGATCCCGAAGAGCAGGTTGAGGGCGATGGCGGAGCCGATCACCTCGGCCAGGTCGCAGGCGGCGATGGCGATCTCGCAGAGCACCCAGAGGCCGAAGGAGACGGGGCGCGAGTAGTGGTCGCGGCAGGCCTGCGCCAGATCGCGGCCGGTCACGATGCCGAGCCGGAGCGACAGCGCCTGCAGCAGGATGGCCATCAGGTTGGAGAGCAGGATGACGCTGAGCAGCGCGTAACCGAAGCGCGCGCCGCCGGCGAGGTCCGTGGCCCAGTTGCCGGGGTCCATGTAGCCGACCGCGACCATGTACCCCGGCCCGGCGAACGCGAGCGCCTTGCGCCACGCCGTGAAGGCGCGGGGCACGCGCACCGAGTGGTACGACTCGGGAAGCGTCGGCCGGTGGCGCGCGGAGCGCCAGCCGGAGAGCCGCTCCGCCGGCGGCATGCTGGTGACGCTCATCGAGTCTCCAGCGGCGTGCACATCAGCGCCTCACCCAGCTCGTGGGCGATCACCCGCTCGTCCGCTCCGACCCTGAGCGCGATGGGGCCGCGGAACGGCTGGTGGTCCACGACGGTGACGACGGCGCCGGGGCGGAGCCCCATCGAGGCGAGGTAGCGCAGCCGGTCGGGATGGTGCGCGTCCACCCGGCGGAGCTCGACCGTCTCGCCGGGCGGCACGTCGGCGAGCGGGACGCCCGCGATCTCGCTCACCGAACCATCGGCGGCGGGGATCGGATCGCCGTGGGGGTCGGCGCCGGGGTTGCCGAGCGCCTCGGCCATGCGCTCGATCAAGGTGTCCGAAACGGCGTGCTCGAGGCGCTCGGCCTCGTCGTGCACCGTGTCCCACGAGTAGCCGAGGAAGGCCACCAGGTACGCCTCGATCAGCCGGTGCCGCCGCACGATCCGGAGCGCAGCGCGCCGTCCGTCGGGGGTGAGCTGCACCCCCTTGTAGGGCTCGTGCTCGAGCAGTCCCTGCTCGGAGAGCCGCTTGATCATGCCGCTCACCGATGGAGCCGAGAGCTCCAGCAGTTGCGCGATGTCTCGGGTGGAGGCCGGCTGCCCTTCCGGCGAGAGGCGGTAGATCGCCTTGAGATAATCCTCGACGGAGCGGGTGAGGCTCTCGTTCGTGGCCAGTGCGCTCATGCGAAACCCGGAATTAGTCTTGGCTAATCATCAGGTGTGCACATCCGAATGTCAAGCCCAGGAGGCGGCTTAGGCGTCAGACTGCGGCTTTGAGAAAGAGGTCCAGAATGCGGTGGGTGAGTCCCCAGACCACCAGGTCATCCACCACGAACGCGGGGACCGCGCGGGCGGCGCCGCGGATCACGACCTCGACCTCGCGGCGGGAGTCCAGGAGAGAGAGCCGGGCCAGTTCGACCCAACTGGCGGCTGCCACCTCGCAGTTCGGGCGGAGCTGCGGGCGGTGGCGGAGGCCGAAGACAAAGGGGCGAACCGCGACGGGCGGGAGCGTCGGGGTGCGCGGGGTGACGTCGTCGAGGGTGCCGATCAGCCGACCCGGCTCGAGCGTGAGGCCGACCTCCTCGGCTGTTTCCCGGATGGCGGTGGTGACGAGGTCGGGATCGCCGGGCCCCCGGCGGCCTCCGGGGAGGCCGATCTGGCCGGACCACGGGTCGCCCACCCGCTCCGCCCGGCGGATGAGGAGGAGCGCGTCAGGGTCGGGCACGAGCACGAGGGCCACGGCGGCCCAGATGGCCGCGGGATCGTGGATCTGGCGCGGCACCGATCGCGCGAGCCGCTCCGCCGCGCGCTCGAGGCGGGTCAGTGGACGTGCGAGTGGCAGGCCCCGCCGCAGCAGCCGCCGCCGCCGCTCGGCGGGCCGAGGCTGCCGTAGTCCGCGGGCTTGCCGGCGGCGGCGGGGCGGGCCGGCACCGACATGAGCCGCTCGACGCGCTCCCCGGCGCACTTGGGGCAGGCGACGGCCGTGTGGGCCCGCACCAGCCGCTCGAACTGGGCGCCGCAGCCGGCGCAGCGGTAGTCGTAAATGGGCATGCCCCAATCTAACGCGGGCCCCGGGGCCAGGGTGGCGCGGGATGCGCGCCGCCCATCAAGGTCGGGCGCTCATCCCTGCACGAGGTGGGTGCCGAACCAGGCGACGGTCTCCCGGATCACCCGGTCGAGCTCCGGCGTGAAGCCGCGCCATGGGTGCACGGCGCCGAAGGTGTGACCCGCGCCGTCGATCCGCAGGGCGCGCGCGGCCGGCTGTGCGGCGGCGAGCCGCCCCGCCTCCGCCGGGAGAACGCTCGTGTCGGCGGCGCCGTGAACGAGCAGCCACGGCGCGGTGACGCGCGCGGCCGCGGCCGCGATGTCGAGGGCGGCGCGGTTCCGCTCGACATCGTCGAGCACGTCGCAGTAGAGCGGAAGGACCTGTCCGGTTCGCTGGTTCACGACATCGAGCCGGCCCGCGGCGCGCCATCGCTCCCGCTCGGCGGGATCGGGCCATCGGTCGACGCTCGAGATGGCCGCCCAGGTGACCAGCGCGCGCACCCGCGCATCGGAGGCCGCCAGGAGGATCGCGGCGCCGCCCCCGCGCGAATGCCCCAGCACACCCACCGCGGAGGGAGGCGCCGTGTCCAACCCGCCGGAAACCAGCGCATCGAGCACGGCGCGTAGGTCCGCGAGCTCGGCGGAGAAGGTGTTGCGGCCGAACCGCTCGGGCCAGACGAACTCGCCGCTGTCGTCCACGCCGCTCCCGCTCAGGTTCGGCGACACGGCGGTGAACCCGGCACGCGCCAGCCGCTCGGCCGTCGGCGGAAACATGCCCCAATCCTTGAAGCCCTTGAACCCGTGCGCCACGAGCACGGCGGGCCTGGGCGACTCGCGGCCGCCGCCGCGCACGTCGATCAGGATTTCTCCGAGTGCGCCGGGCACGACGTGTCGCGTCAGCGTCGGCGTAGCCATTTCGCGTTCCTCCTGGGCCGGGATGCAGCGGCGGGGCCGCGTGCGGTCAGCTTACCGCGGGCTCGAGGAGCTCCAGCGTGGCCGCATCGGCGTCGAGGCGCGCGCGCGCGCCGATCGGCAGGGTCCATTGCTCCTCCACGTGGCCGATGGGGAACCCGTACGCCACGGGGACGCCGAGATCGCCGAAATAATGCTCCAGCACGTCGCCGAACCCGAGCGCCCCATCACCGGTGCCGCGCTTCATCTCCGTGAATTGGCCGACCGCCACGCCCGCCAGATCCTCGAGCATCCCGGCGAGCCGCAGGTGCGAGAGCATGCGATCCACGCGATAGAGATCCTCTCCCACATCCTCGAGAAAGAGCACGGCGCCGCGCAGGTCCGGAGACCAGCGCGTGCCGATGAGACACTGGAGCAGCGACAGATTGCCGCCCATGAGGGGGCCCTCGGCGCGGCCGCCGCGCAGGGCGACCACTCGCGGCGCCCGGGGCACGAGAGTGCCGGGCGGCGCGGCCGGCGCATCGAGCAGACCGGCGGGCTCCGCGCCGCAGAGTACCCGCTCGAGGTGGCGCCGGGAAAAGTCGGGGAGCGGCTGGCGCGCCGTGGGCCCATGGAACGTGATCACGCCGGCCGCGCGCGCCAGGGCCAGGAGCAGCGCGGTCGCGTCGGAATAGCCCAGCACCGGCTTGGGGCGGCGTGCGAGGGCGGCGGCATCGATGCGGTCGAGGATGCGGGTGACGCCGTAGCCGCCGCGCAGGCACCAGACCGCATCCACGGCGGGGTCGGCGAGCGCCGCGTTCAGGTCCGCGAGCCGCTCGGCGTCCGTCCCGGCCAGATAGCCGTGCCGGGCGGCCGCGTTGGCGCCCAGGCGGGGGTCGTGACCCAGGGCACGGCAGAGCTCGACCGCCCGGGCTAAATCATCCCGCTCCAGCAGTGGCCCGGACGGAGCGACCAGGGCTATGCGGCTCCCCACATCGAGTTTCGGCGGCCGGACCGCGCCTTTTGACCCCACGCCCGCTCCATGGTTAGCTTGCCTCACGCCTTCAACACGGGAGAACGGCAGTGCGCGCTTCGCAGCCTGCGTTGCTCGCCGCCGGTCGTGTGATCGCCGAAATGCGGGACCGAATGGTCTCCCAGTGGGCCGACTGGCTGGGCGACCGCATCACGGCAGCTCCCACGATTCCGCGTGCGACGGTCGAGCGAGAATTCCGTCTCATCCTCGATACATTGACCGAGATGGTCGGGCCCCTCCGGCGAGAGGTCCGCATCGTCTGGTTTCACGTCTGCGAGCACTACGGCCGGGTCGCGTCGGCGCGCGGGCTCGCGGCGGGCGAGGTGGTGGAGGAGCTCCAGTTCCTGCGGGAGCTGCTGCTCCGTAACCTGGCGCCGGCGCCCGCGTTCGCCGTCATGCGCGCGCGACAGGCCATGGCCATCATGCTGCGCCTGAACCGGGTGATCGACAAGGGCATCGCGGTGGCGGTGGTAGGCTACACCGACGCGCTGGTCGCGACGCTCTTCACCCAGAACGGGGTTCCCGCGCCGGACACCGAGTACGACGGGGCGGAGGTGGAGCGCCACCTGCAGCTGCTCGAGGGCGAGCTCGCCGCGGTGACCCGGTCGCGACGGCGGCGCTGAGGCTCGGCCCCGAGCCCGATGGCAGTCACCGCTCTCCTGCCGGCCCTTATCTGGGCCGGTCCCTTTTTCGCCCTGCTCCGACTGGCCCGGAGCGCGCCCTCAGCGTGATCGTGCCCGCGCGCAACGAGGCGGCCACGCTCGAGACGGTGCTGCGCTCGGTGCTGCGGAGCGGCTACGCGCCGCTCGAGGTGATCGTGGTGGACGACCGCTCCACCGACGAGACCGCCGCGATCGCCGGGCGGATCGCCGCGGAGGACGCGCGGGTGCGCGTGGTGCGCGGCGCCGACCTGCCGGAGGGCTGGTTCGGAAAACCCTGGGCGTGCGCGCAGGGATACCGCGCGGCCTCGGGCGAGCTGCTGGTCTTCACCGACGCCGACACCTGCCACGAGCCCGAGCTGCTCCAGCGCGCCGTGGGCGCGATGGAGGCGACGGGAGCGGACGTGCTGAGCGTGATCGCCCGGCAGCGCTGCGTGACCCTCTGGGAGCGGCTGGTCATGCCGCAGATCTGGCTGCTGCTCGGGCTCCGGTACCCGCCGCACGCGGTGAACCGCGCGACGCGCCCGAGCCAGGTGATCGCGAACGGGCAATTCATCCTGCTGGCCCGCGACACCTACGAGGCGCTCGGGACGCACGCCGCGGTGCGGCACGAGGTGGTGGAGGACCTGGCGCTCGCGCAGGCGACGGTGCGCGCCGGCCGCAAGCTCGTGCTGGTCCACGGGGCCGGCTTTCTGGAGACCCGGATGTATCGCGGCCTCCGCCATCTGGTGGAGGGGTGGTCCAAGAACATCTATCTGGGCGCGCGGCGGAGCTTTCCGGACGAGCCGGTGGGGCGGGCGCTGGTGCCCCTCATGCTCACGGGCGCGTTCGCGTTCTGGCTGGCGCCGTTCGCGATGCTGGCGCTGCCGGGGCTTCGCGGCGCGGGCGCGCTCGCCGCCGCGCTCGGGGCCGGATTCTGGATGCTGATCTGCTACGGGATGCAGATTCCCGTCGCCTACGGATTGGGCTATCCGCTCGGCGCCGCGATGGCGCTCTTCATCGCGTGGCGCTCCATAGCCCGCGGATCGCGCGGGATCGTGTGGAAGGGCCGAGTCTACGACGTGGGCGAGCGGACCGGGGCGGTCACCCCGGGCGTGCCGTAGCCCGGGGGCGGGGCGGTTCGCTCGAGGCCCTCAGCTCCCCGACGTCCGCGCGAACGAGAGTCCCTGCGCCGGAATCCCGCCGCCGAGAAGGCGGCCCGACCCGTCCACCCGGAGCCGGTACTCCACCGCGCCGATCGCGAGCGCGAGCGAATCCGCGCCGACGCGGGTGAGCTTCGCGCGAACCGTCTGACCCGCACCCTTTGCCGACCCGCTCAGATTGAACAGCGGCACCTCCACCTCGCCGGCGCCGAGCACGGCGGCGCGGCGCAGCGTCTGCTCCAGCATCCCTGCCGAAAGATTGAGGTAGGGAATCGCGCCCGTCTCGGTGGGGAGCACGCGGGTTTCGAGCCCGTGATTCGACGCCTCGTCCACCGCCACGCTGTCCGCGCGGAAGATGACGCGGGTGCGCTGGGCCACGCGGGCGCGCTCCTTCTCGCTGGCCGGCTGTTCCTGCACGGTGATCTCGACCAGCGGGACCGTGGCGTCCGGCGCCAGCACGGCGTGGTAGCCCTCGCTCGCCCCGTTGCGGCGGAAGTCGAGCTCGCCCCGGATCTCGGTGGCGGTGCGGGTCACCTGCTCGATGGCGACGGTGTCGGCCCCGCGGAGTATCACGAAGGCCGCGCTATCGGGGCTCTGCGCGGCCGCGGCGAGGGGCGCCGTGGCCAGAAGGCAACTGGCAAGGACGATGGGTCGGCTCATGGTCGGTTCCGTGTCTGGTGCGAGGATGCGCGGCGAAGCTCGGCGTCCGGAGGGTAGCGGGGACCGCGCGGCTCCTGCAAGCGCGCCGGCAGGTTCCGGCGTCCCGCCCGTCCTGCATCGGCGCGAGTCCCGATTCTAACACCGCCCGCGCCGGATTGATGCCGCTCCGGGGCGGACGGCGGTCGATGGTGGTGGCCCCCGACCCGGAGCCGCCACGTGGGCCTCGCCTCTCTCCTCCCGTCGTTGCGGGGGCTGGACGACCTGCCGGGCCTCGTGGCCGAGTTGGGCCACGAGCCCGCCTGGGAGCCGGGGCCGGAGCGGGACTGGGCGGGCGCGCGCGGCCCGGTGGCGTTGGTCGGGCGGGCGGGAGCGCTGCCGTGGTTCGCGACGGAAGCGGCGCGGCCGGCTCGGGCCGCGCGGGCGCTCGCCCGCAACCTCGCGTGCCGGGGCCGCGCGGCGGCGGTGATGGCGCTCTCGCCGGGGGACCGCGTGATCGCGCTCGCGGTGGCCTTCGGCGATTCGCCCTGCCTCGCCCTGTCGCTGGACGCACCGGATCGCGCGGCCCTCGCCTGCCTCGATCGGCTGCGCGGGCTTGTCGAGGGCGGCGCGCTCGGCAAGGCCGCGCAGGTCGCGGACGCGCTTGCCGGCGAACCGGCCGGCCGCCGCTTCTTCCGGCAGTTCCGCGCGGTCCTGGAGCGGATGAGCGCAGCGCTGCCGCCCGCCTGCCCCGCGGAGGACCGGCACAGCCTGGCGCTGCTGCAGCTCACCCGGGTGCTCTTCCTCTACCTGGTGCAGAGCAAGGGCTGGCTGGACGGCCGCGCCGACTTCATGGCGCAGCAGGTGGACCGCTGCCTCGCGCACGGCCGCAGCCTCCATCGGCATCTGCTGCACCCCTTGTTCTTCGGCACGCTCAACCGGCCGCCGGGCGAGCGGACTCACGCTCCCCGCGGGTTCGGCCGGATCCCGTTCCTCAACGGCGGGCTGTTCGAGCCGCATCCACTCGAGCGGCGCTGGCCTGCCACGCTCCCGACGCCGCTCTGGCGCGACGCCTT
>DASSOD010000112.1:0-5123 GCA_035700905.1 Gemmatimonadales bacterium
GGCGAAGAGGTTGTGCGTGCCGCCGTAGAGCGTCTGCGAGGAGACCAGATTGTCCCCGGCGCGGGAGAGGTTGAGCACCGTCAGCGTTTCCGCGGCCTGTCCGCTCGCCAGCGCGAGCGCGGCGACGCCGCCCTCGAGCTCGGCCATGCGCTTCTCGAAGACGTCGCTGGTCGGGTTCATGATCCGGGTGTAGATGTTTCCGAACTCCCGGAGCCCGAACAGATTCGCCGCGTGGGTGGTGTCGTTGAAGACGTAGCTCGTGGTGGCGTAGATCGGCACCGCGCGCGAGTTCGTCGCCGGGTCGGGAACCTGGCCGGCGTGGATGGCCAGCGTGTCGGGGCGGTAGGGCATCGGGACTCCTCCGAGCGGGTGCGTCGAATGATTGCGCCAAACGGCAAAGGCCCGTTCCACCGTGGTGGCCGGGCCTCGATCTGCGCTGCTGCCGGATCGCGGCTCTGGTCAGCCGCCGGATGCGCGCCGTGGCTCCGTCCACCCCGTGGGTGCGCGGTGCATGCGACAGATTCGGCGACAGGGCATCCGGCGTCTCGACATCAGAAAGCTGCCATCACGCAAAATGAAAATCCCCCGGGCCGGTCAGCGCGGAGGAAACGTCCGGCGCTTTAGCTCTTTGGTTCGGGCGCGGTGCCCCGGCGGGAGCAAGTGGCCATAAATCACCGCCTACGGCCGTCAGTGTACGGTGCGACGAACCGCCCGTCAAGGGGCCGCGAACCCCGCGCTTGCCCCGCCCGGCGCGGCGCCATTAATCTCCCGCGATCCCAACCCGATCCAGCCCGCGCATGGCCAGCAACGCCTCCTTCGACGTCTCCACCGGTGCCGACCTGCAGGAAGTGGACAACGCGGTGAACCAGGCGCTGAAGGAGATCGGCCAGCGGTACGACTTCAAGGGCAGCCATTGTACCATCGAGTTCGACCGCCCCAAGGCCGAGATCCGCCTCACGGCCGACAGTGACTTCCGCATGGACGCGCTGCTCGACGTGCTGCGCGGCCGGCTCATCAAGCGCGGCGTGCCGGTGAAGAACCTCGTGATCGGCGAGCCGGTCGAGGGGAGCGGCGGGTCCGTCCGGCGCACCGTCGGGCTCACGCAGGGCATTCCCACGGACACCGCCAGGAAGATCGTGAAGGCCGTCAAGGACGGCGGCTTCAGGAAGGCGCAGGCCAGCGTTCAGGGCGACGAGGTGCGCGTCTCCAGCCCATCCAGGGACGAGCTTCAGGCGGTGATCGCGCACCTCCGGGCGCAGGACTTCGGGATCGAGCTCAATTTTGGCAACTACCGCGGCTGACGGCCGCCGCCGGTGGGGCGGCGCGGCGCGAGCGGCGGCGGCCGTCGCGCTCGGCGCCGCGGCCGCCGCCGCGCTCGTCGTGAGCTGCGCGGCGCCGCCCGAGGCGGGCCCGCCGGTCACGCCGTCGGCGGCCGAGCCGCCGGTCAACGTCGGCTTGGCGGTGGGCGCCGCCGGCGTCACGCTGGGCGGCGATGCGGCGCTCACGCTCACGGCTCCCGACGGGGCGCGCGTCGGAGAGATCCCGGCCGGCGAGGTGTGGCGCGCCGGCGCGGGCGGCTCCTCGAGCTCGGCGGGAATCGATCTTGCCACGGGGTCGGGCGTGCGGGTCACGTCGGCGGAGCAGGTGCTGGTCGCCCCGGCCGACGGCCTCTCGCCCGTGCGGGCGAACGGCCGCAGTTATCGCGGCACGCTGGCGCTGCTCCGGGATCGCACCGGCATCACGGTCGTGAACCGGGTCCCGCTCGAATCGTATCTCCTCGGGGTGGTCTCGGCCGAGATGGGGCGGCGGGACCCGACGGAGCGGGAGGCGCTCCGGGCCCAGGCGGTGGTGTCCCGCACCTATGCGATGCGGAACCTCGGGCGATGGCGCGCGCAGGGGTTCGACCTGTACGCCACCGTCGCGGACCAGGTGTACGCCGGCATCGGCGCCGAGACCCCGGAGGGTCGCGACGCGGTCGAGACGACCCGCGGGCTCGTGCTCACCTGGAACGGCGGGCCGATCGACGCGTTCTTCTTTTCCACCTGCGGCGGCCGTACCGCGGACGGCGCCGAGGTGTTCCGCGGGGCCGAGCGGCCCTATCTCCGCTCGGTGCCCGACCTCGGCCCCGACGGGCTGGCCTACTGCGCCATCTCGCCCCGCTACCGGTGGCGGGAGGAGTGGAGCGGCGAAGCCCTCCGCGGCGTGCTCCGGACGACGCTCCCCACCGTGGCCGGCGTGGCGGCGGCGCGCGTGGACGACGTGCAGGACGTGCGGGTCGTGAGCCGCTCCGCCTCCGGTCGGGTCGCGCGGCTCGGCATCGCGCTGGAGCGGGAGGAGGTCGAGGTGGACGGCCCCTCGGTGCGGCAGGTGCTGCGCACCGTCTCCGGCGACATCCTGCGGAGCACCGCGTTCACGCTGGACGTCTCGCGCGACCGAGGCCGCGTCACCCGCGTCGTCGCCGAGGGTACCGGGAACGGGCACGGCGTCGGCTTCTGCCAATGGGGGGCCGTCGGCCGCGCGCGGAGCGGGCAGGACTTCCAGCGCATCCTCGCGGCGTACTATCCGGAGACCCAGTTGTCACGCCTGTACTGAGCGGGAGAGGCGGGTGCGTCCATGACCGATCCGTTGCGCGTCGGGATCGTCGGTGCGGGGGCGGTGGCCCAGATCGCCCACCTGCCGGTCCTGAAGAAGATGAAGGTGGACGTGCGCGCGCTCTGCGACTCCGACCTTCCCAAGGCGCGCGCGCTGGCCGACCGCTACGGCGTCAAGGACGTCTTCGACGACATCGAGGAGCTGCTCCGCTACGAGGAGCTGGACGCCGTCGTGATCTGCTCGCCCACCCACCTCCACGAGTCGCACATCCAGGCGGCGATCTCGGCCAACCTGCACGTCCTGGTCGAGAAGCCCCTCACGATCTCGGCCGCCAGCGCGCAGCGAATCCAGCGGGCGGTCGAGAAGCGCGACCGCGTGGTGCTCGTCGGCATGAACCACCGCTACCGCCCCGACGTTCAGATCGTTCGGAGCTTCGTTCAGAGCGGCGAGCTGGGCGACATCGAGAGCGCGCGCGGCAGCTGGCACGTCTACCGGCCGCTTCGCGCCCAGCTGGGGTGGCGGATGCGCCGGGAACAGGCCGGGGGAGGCGCGATGATGGATCTCGGCCTCACTATCCTCGATCTCGGCTTCTGGCTCGCGCGCCGCCCGGTGCCGTCCCGCGCGAGCGCCGCGATGGACCGCGCGGCCAAGGACAAGGTCGAGCAATCGGGCAGCGCCTTCGTGGTGTGCGAGAACGGGTTCTCGCTGTTCCTGGACGTCACCTGGCGTCACATCGGCGAAGGAGAGCGGTTCGGGGTCGGGATTCGAGGGTCGCGGGGCACCGCGGCAGTCAATCCGCTCAAGGTCTGGAAGGAGCTGCACGGCGTGCCCGCCGACGTCGCTCCCGCCACGGCCGGCAGCCGCGAGAACCCGTTCACCGCGTCGGTGCGCGCCCAGTGGGCGCACTTCCAGGCGGCGGTCGCCGGCGAGGCGACGGCGCCCGCGCTGGGGGAGCAGGTGACGCTGCACCGCCTGCTCGACGCGATCTACAAGTCCGCGCAGGACGGTCGCGACGTGGCGCTGTGACGGGCCGGCGGACGGGCGGGCGGGCGGACAGGCGGACGGTGGCGAATGCGCTCGGAGGCGGGGCGGGCAAGCCCCGCCGGCTGAAAACGCTGTGGTCGGTGGCGCGCCGCACGGCCGGGCCGGCGATCGCGGCGATGCTGGTCGCCGGCGGGGCCGCGCCGGCGCTCGGGCAGGGCGGGGCTCCGACGCCCGGCTCCGAGCTCACCATCTCGCTCATGACCATGGGCGTCGGGCCCCGGGTGTGGGAGCGGTTCGGGCACAACGCCATCGTGGTGGAGGACCGCCTCCGCGGCACGGCCAAGGCCTACAACTACGGGCTCTTCGACTTCCGGCAGGAGAACTTCCTGCTCCGCTTCGTCCAGGGCCGCATGTGGTACTGGATGCAGGGATTCGACGCGACGGCCACGGTCGAGAGCTACGTGCGGGCCAACCGGTCGGTGTGGATGCAGGAGCTCGAGCTCACCCCCGCCGAGCGGCGCGCGCTGGCCGATTTTCTCGAGTGGAACGAGCGTCCGGAAAACCGCTTCTACCGCTACGACTACTACCGCGACAACTGCTCCACCCGCGTGCGCGACGCGCTCGACCGGGTGCTCCACGGCCGGATCCGGGCGCAGACCGACACCATCCGGACGGGCACGACCTACCGGTGGCACACCGCCCGGCTCACCGCCAGCGATCTCCCGCTCTACACCGCCTTGCAGCTCGCCCTGGGCCAGCCGGCCGATCGCCAGCTCACGGCCTGGGACGAAATGTTCATTCCGCTGGAGCTCCGCGACTGGGCCCGGAAGGTGACCGTCGTCGGCGAGGACGGGCGCATCCGGCCCTTGGTGCGCAGCGAGCGCCTGCTGTTCCTGAGCACCGGCCCCCAGCCGCCGGCGCGCCCGCCGCGCCGGTTCCTCGGATATCTGCTTGCGGGCGTCGTGCTGGGCGGAGCGCTCGTCCTGCTGGCGCGCGGGGCGTCGCGCCCGCTCTCCCGGCCCGGCGCGGTGCGCGGCTTCTCCTGGCTTGCGGGCGGGTGGGCGCTCATCATCGGCGTTGCCGGGGGGCTGCTCGCGTTCCTGTGGGGATTCACCGATCACGCGGTGGCATCCCGGAACGAGAACGTGCTCCAGGCCAACCTGCTTCTGCTGCCGCTCGCCGTGCTCGCGCCGCGGCTTGCGCGCGGCAAGCCGGAGGCGCGCGGACCCGCCGTGGCGCTCGCCCTTATGGTCGCGGCGCTATCGGTGCTTGGAGTGTTGCTCAAGGCTTTGCCCGGATTCTACCAGGCCAACGCGGAGGTGCTCGCGCTCGCCGTTCCGGTCAACCTCGGGCTCGCGCTCTCGCTCTGGCTGCTCGGCCGCGCCCCTGCGGCCGCCAAGCGAGACCGCCCCGCCTAGGGGCGGCGGCCCAACTCCGCGGCGACGCGGGACGCCTCGAACCGGATGATCTCGTCCAGTCGTTCCCGCCGCTGCAGCGCCCGGTCGTCGTTGGAGATGACGGCCAGGATCGCTCCCGTCTCCGCGTCC
>DASSOD010000113.1:0-12332 GCA_035700905.1 Gemmatimonadales bacterium
GGGCGCGGGACACGTGTGGGGAGACGAACGAGGCCGGGACGTCGTGACGTCGCCGGCCTCGTGCACTCCTCCATGCCCGCGATCAGGCCGCGGACCCCGTCCCCGCGCCCGCGGCCGGGGGGCGGGCGGCGATGGCGCGGAGGTAGTCGCGGTTCATCCGCGCGATGGTCTCGATGCTGATCTCCTTGGGGCACGCCTCCTGGCACTCGCCGTAGAACGTGCAGCCGCCGAATCCCTCCGCATCCATCTGCGCCACCATCGCCCGCGCGCGCCGGTGCCGCTCCGGCTGACCCTGCGGCAGCAGCCCCAGGTGGGTGATCTTGGCGGCCGTGAAGAGCGAGGCCGAGCCATTGGGGCACGCGGCGACGCACGCGCCGCAGCCGATGCACTGCGCCGCGTCCATCGCGGCGTCCACGTTCTCCTTGGGGATGAGGATCGCGTTCCCGTCGGGCGCGGCGCCGGTGCGCTCCGAGATGTAGCCGCCGGCGGCCATGATGCGGTCGAGCGCGCTCCGGTCCACCACGAGGTCCTTGATCACGGGAAAGCCGCGCGCACGCCACGGCTCCACGTAGACCATGTCGCCGTCGGCGAAGCTCCGCAGGTGGAGCTGGCAAGTGGCGGTGCCCGTCATCGGCCCGTGCGCGACGCCGTTGATCATCATCCCGCACGAGCCGCAGATCCCCTCGCGGCAGTCGTGGTCGAACGCGATCGGGAGCTCTCCGCGGGCGACGAGCCCCTCGTTCACCACGTCCAGGAGCTCGAGAAAGGACATGTCGGGGCTCACGTCCCCGGCCTCGTACCGGACCATCTTGCCCGGCCGGTCGGGGCCCGGCTGCCGCCACACGTGCAGCGTCAGATTCACTTGTAGCTCCGGGTGGCGAGCCGCACGTACTCGAACTCCAGCGGCTCCTTGTGGAGGCAGGGCTCGCCGCCCTCGCCGCGCCATTCCCACGCCGCCACGTAGGCGAAGTGCTCGTCGTCGCGCCTGGCCTCGCCGTCCTCCGTCTGGTACTCCTCGCGGAAGTGGCCGCCGCACGACTCCTCGCGGTGCAGCGCGTCGCGGCAGATCAGCTCGCCCAGCTCCAGGAAGTCGGCCACCCGCCCGGCCTTCTCCAGCCCCTGGTTCAGCTCGGCGTCGCTCCCGGGCAGGTTCAGGTTCTGCCAGAACTCCTCGCGCAGCACCGGGATCCGCTGGAGCGCGTGGCGCAGCCCGGCGGCGTTTCGCGCCATGCCGCAGTAGTCCCACATCAGCTTGCCCAGCTCGCGGTGGAACGAGTCCACGGTGCGCTTGCCCTGGATCGCGAGCAGGCGCTTGATCCGGTCCTCCGCCGCCGCCAGCGCGGCTCGCGCCTCCGGGTGGTCGGGGCCGAACCCGTCGGCGCGGGCGCCCGCCAGATAATCGCCGATGGTGTACGGCAGCACGAAGTAGCCGTCGGCCAGGCCCTGCATGAGCGCGCTCGCGCCCAGCCGGTTGGCGCCGTGGTCGGAGAAGTTGGCCTCGCCGATCACGTACAGCCCGGGGATGGTGCTCATCAGGTTGTAGTCCACCCAGAGCCCGCCCATCGTGTAGTGCACGGCGGGATAGATCCGCATCGGCGCCTTGTACGGGTCCTCGTCGGTGATCCGCTGGTACATCTCGAACAGGTTCCCGTACCGTTCGCGGATGGTCTGCTCGCCCAGCCGGCGGATGGCGTCGGAGAAGTCGAGGTACACGCCCAACCCGCCCGGGCCCACCCCTCGGCCCTCGTCGCACACGGCCTTGGCGGCGCGGGAGGCGATGTCCCGCGGGGCCAGGTTGCCGAAGCTCGGGTAGCGGCGCTCCAGGTAGTAGTCGCGCTCGCTCTCCGGGATCTCCGCCGGCGCCCGGTTGTCCCCCGCGCGCTTCGGAACCCACACCCGCCCGTCGTTCCGGAGCGACTCGCTCATCAGGGTGAGCTTGGACTGGTAGTGGCCGCTCACCGGGATGCAGGTGGGATGGATCTGGGTGTAGCAGGGATTGGCGAACGCCGCGCCCCGCTTGTGCGCGCGCCAGATGGCGGTCGCGTTCGAGCCCTTCGCGTTGGTCGAGAGGTAGAACACGTTCCCGTAGCCGCCGGTCCCGAGCACCACGGCGTCGCCGACGTGCACGTCGAGGGCGCCGGTCACCATGTTGCGCGTCACGATGCCGCGCGCGCGGCCGTCCACCACGACGAGGTCCAGCATCTCGGTGCGCGGGTGCATCGTGACTCCCCCGCGGGCCACCTCCTTTTCCAGCGCCTGGTAGGCGCCGAGAAGGAGCTGCTGGCCGGTCTGGCCCCGCGCGTAGAAGGTGCGGGACACCTGCGCCCCGCCGAAGGACCGGTTTGCCAGGAGTCCGCTGTACTCCCGCGCGAACGGCACGCCCTGGGCCACGCACTGATCGATGATGTTCACGCTCACCTGCGCCAGCCGGTAGACGTTGGCCTCGCGGGAGCGGAAGTCGCCGCCCTTCACCGTGTCGTAGAAGAGGCGGAAGATGCTGTCGCCGTCGTTCTGGTAGTTCTTGGCCGCGTTGATGCCGCCCTGCGCGGCGATGCTGTGCGCGCGCCGGGGCGAGTCCTGGAAGCAGAAGCACTTTACCCGGTACCCGAGCTCGCTCAGCGTGGCCGCCGCCGACGCGCCGGCCAGACCGCTCCCGACCACCAGGACGGTGTGCTTCCGCTTGTTGGCGGGGTTCACCAGCTTGAGCTCGAAGCGGTGCTTGTCCCATTTGTGCTGGATCGGGCCCGAGGGAACCTTGGCGTTGAGCTCCATTACCGCGCCCCTCCCACGAGCCCGGCGTACACGGCGATCGGGATGAGGGTGAACCCGAGCCAGATGAGGCCGCCGAGGACCGCGGCCACCGGGCGGCGAAGCGGGCGCGGCGACGGCGGCGTGACCCCGAGCGTCTTCCCGCTGCTCCAGATGCCGTGGTAGAGGTGCAGGCCCACGGCGGCCATCGCGATCAGGTAGAAGAGCACCATCCACGGGTTCCGGAATCCCACGACGACGTTGTGGAACGGGTCGCCTTCGACGAAGTCCGGGTGGATCGTGCCGGTGGTGAAATGGAGCAGATGCACCACGAGGAACACCAGGATGAGGGCGCCGCCCCAGCGAATGGTGCGCGATGCGAGGGTCGAGACCTGCGGCTCCCGGCGCACGTAGCCGACGGGACGCGCCGCGTGGCGGCGCGCCGTGAGCTGGATGGCGGCGGCCACGTGCAGCACGATCGCGGCGATCAGCACGATGCGCGCCGCCCAGAGCGCCGGCCCCGAGGCGTGCAGCATCGCGCTGTAGCGGTTGATGAGCGACGGACCGGCGAACACCGTCAGGTTGGCGAGCACGTGGGTGATCAGGTACGCCACCCAGATCACCCCGGTCACCGCCATGACCGCCTTCTTGCCGATCGACGTGCCCCACAGCGCGCGCAGCGGGCTCGCCGCCCGCCGCGCCTCGAATGCGCCCGCGCTCATCCCTTCCAACCTCCCATCGGATGCTCCCGGCGCCGGGTCATGCCACCAGCGCCTGGGTGCCGCGCACCGCCTCGGCCGACGCCCGGAGCGCCGTCCGCTCCGCCTCGGTGAGCGTCACTTCGATGATAGCCTCGAGTCCGCCGCGGCCCAGCTTGCAGGGCACGCCGCAGAACACGTCGCGGATCCCGTACTCGCCCTCGAGCCAGGCGGCGCAGGGAAGGACCCGCTTCCGGTCCAGCGCGATGGCCTCGACCATCTGCACCGCGGCGGCGCTCGGGGCGTAGTACGCCGACCCGGTCTTGAGGAAGCCCACGATCTCCGCGCCGCCGTTCCGGGTCCGCTCCACGATCGCGTCCAGCGCGTCCTTCGCAAGAAGCTGGGAGACCGGGATGCCGGAGACGGTGGTATACGACACCAGCGGCACCATGGTGTCGCCGTGCCCGCCGAGCACCATCGCCTGGATGTCCTGCGCCGACACGTCCAGCGCCTCGGCGAGGAACGTGCGGTAGCGCGCCGTGTCCAGGACGCCCGCCATGCCGATCAGCCGCTCGCGGGGAAACCCGGTCACCCGACGGGCCACGTAGCACATCACGTCGAGCGGGTTCGAGACCATGATGACGATGGCGCCGGGCGCGACCCGCTTGATCTGCTCCGCCACCTGGGTCACGATTCCCGCGTTGGTCTTCACGAGATCGTCGCGGCTCATGCCCGGCTTGCGCGCGATGCCCGCGGTCACCACGAAGAGATCGGCGCCCTCGGCGGCGTCGTAGTTCTGGCCGCCGACCACTCGGGTGTCGAACCCCTCGATCGGCCCGGACTGCCACTGGTCCAGCGCCTTGCCCTGGGGGACCCCTTCGATCACGTCGATCATGACCACGCTGCGCGCGAGCGACTTCTCGGCCAGTCGCTGCGCCGCCGTGGCGCCGACGTTGCCCGCCCCGACCACCGCCACCTTCTCGAGCATGTGCGCTCTCGCGTGCTTGGGATTGGGTGCGCCCCGGTGAGGCCGCGCCGCAGGTGCCGCGGCTAAAGTGCCGGAATATATCGGCTTGCAGGGTACCGGGCCAACCCCTCGCGGATTAGGTTCCGCGCTTCTCCGACGAGATTCCCGCTCGATGGCCTCAGCTCGGTTCGGCCGTCGCGCCACGGCGGCCGCGCTCGCCGCGCTCGCGTCGCTGCCGTGCGCTCGCGCGCTCACGGCGCAGTCCTGCCCGCCGGGCCGCACCGCGCTGGTGCTGGCGGGAGGCGGCGCCAAGGGATTCGCGCACATCGGCGTGCTGGGCGCGCTCGACAGCCTCGGCGTGAGGCCCGACCTCGTCGTGGGCACGAGCATCGGCGCCATCATCGGCGCGCTGTACGCGGGCGGGTACACCGCGCGCCAGATCGATTCGCTCACGCGCGCGCTCCCGCTGAGCTCCCTCTTCCGGGGCTACGAGCCGCGCGTACCGGAGCCGCTCCGCCCCCTGCCGCCCACCGCCGTGTGGGAGCAGGGTGGCCGTGGGCTGGCGCTCGAGACCAGCGCGGTCCGGGAGGAAGAGGTCAGTGCCCTCATGAATGCGCTCCTCCTCCGGGCGAACCTTCTGGCCGGCGGCGACTTCGATTCCCTGCCGATGCCGTTTCGGGCGGTGGCCACCGACCTGGCCACCCGCGAGCCCGTGGTGCTCGGGGCCGGCGATCTCGCGCATGCGGTGCGCGCCTCGTTCTCGCTTCCGCTCGTGTTCCGCCCGGTCGTGCTGGGCGGGAGGACGCTCTCGGACGGCGGGCTCAGCGCCAACGTGCCGGTGACGATCGCGCACCGGCTCGGTGCGGCGCGGGTCATCGTATCGGGACTCGGCCCCGACGCGGTCGACTCGACCTTCGCCACCCCGGGGGCGGTGCTGGCGAAGCTGCTCGACTTCCTCGTCGTGCCTGATTCGGGACTCCGCGAGGGCGACGTGAGCATCGTGACCGACACGCGGCCGTACACCACGCTCGACTTCAACCTCGCGACACTCGACGCGCTCGAGGCCCGCGGCCGCGCCTCGGCCTCCGCTGCGCTCGCGCGGGCCCCCTGCCTGCCGCGCGGGCCCGGCCGGCCCGCGCCACCGCCGCCCTCCGAGATCGGCACGGTCGCCGTGGTCGGCGCGGGCGCGTCCGAGCAGGCCGAGATCCTGGGCCTGCTCCGGCTCTCGCCGGGCGACTCGCTGGACGAGGCGCGCCTCCGCTCCCGCCTGCTCCGCTTCCAACGCAATGACGCGTACCGCGGCCTGTGGCTCAATCCCACCCGGCACGGCACGGTGGTCTCGCTCGGCCTGCGGCTGGACCGGGCTCCGCGGCTTATCGTTGGCTTCGGCGTCGCCTACGATAATCGGATGGCGGGCCGCCTCTGGGCCGGAATCGCCAGTCAGCGGTTCCTCGGCGCCCCGCTGGAAGCCGGCGCCCGAGTCGCGGTGGGCCAGTACGGACAGGACGCCCAGCTCTCGGTGAGCCGCCTGCTGCCCGCGCCAGGGGCGCGCGCCCTCCCCTTCGTTGCGACGATCGGGACGGGGCTCGAGCAGGTACGCGTCTTCGACGAGGCCGGGGCCGAGCTCCCGTCGATCGACACCCGCGAGCTCCGGCTCTTCGTCGGCGCGGGGCGCACGCCGATCCGCGGCATCCGCTATCGCCTCGGCCCCGAGCTGCTGATCTGGCACGAGAATCGGCGGGAAACCCGCACCGCCGCGGGCGCGCGCGGCGGGTTCGCCATCGGCGGCCGGCGGAATGGGTCGGCGCTGGAGTTGGAGGGAGCCGTGGCCGACGCCTATCGCCTCGGGGCGGCGCGCGCGGCGATCGCGCTGCCCCTCGGTCCCGTGTTCGTGCGGCCCCGGCTGCGCGCCGGGTGGGCCAGCGACGGCACGCCGCTGCAGAGCACGTTCCCCTTCGGCGGCGACGAGGGCTTTCCCGGGCTGGGCCTCACGGAGCGGCGCGGCACGCAGGAGCTGCTCTTCGCCTTGCTGCTCGGCGGCTCGGTCGCAGGGCCGGTGACGCTGCGACTGGAGGCGATGACCGGCGCCATCGGATCGGGCGACGGCTTCCTCCGGCGGGGCCCGAGCTACGCGGGAGAGTGGCTCGTCGGCCTGCGGGGCGGCGTCGAGGTGGACACGCCGATCGGGCCGGTGCGATTCGAGGAGGGAGTGAACAACACCGGCCGGACGGCCGGATTGGTGCGGGTGGGGACGTGGTTTTGAGCGCGTGCGCCGGAGGCGGATCGGCGTGACGCTCAGGCGGCGACGGGTGGCGCGGCGGCGTGCAGGCGCAGCGCCGCCCGGGGCCGGGTGAGCCATGCGCCAACGTACACCGCGGCGGCGAGGACGAGCAGGGAGCGGATGCGGGTCCACAGGGAGAGCGACTCGAGCAGGCCGCCCACCAGCGCGCCGCTATGCGGCGCCGCGCCGCCGTACGACTGGCTCAGACTATGGCGGAATCTTCCGGCACGGGACGGCCGAGTTGCCGCAGTCCCTCGTACAGCACGATGCTCACGGCGTTGGCGAGGTTGAGACTCCGGACCTCGCCGGGCATCGGAATGCGGTAACAGCGATCCGGATGCTTGTCGAGAATGCGTTGCGGAAGGCCGTCGGTCTCGTTGCCGAAGACCAGGCAACTGTTGGGCCGGAAGGGCGCGGTCGTGTAGTCCTGGCTGGCCTTCGCCGAGAAGTACAGGCAGCGGTCTCGGCTGATGGCGTCGCGGAACGCGAACCAATTGTGGTGGACCCAGACGTCGGCCTTGTCCCAGTAGTCGAGCGCGGCGCGGCGCAGCTCCCGGTGGTCCAGCTTGAAGCCAAGCGGCTCGATCAGGTGCAGCGGCGTATCGGTGGCTGCGCAGAGTCGCGCGATGTTCCCCGTGTTGGGCGGAATCAGCGGCTCGATCAGAACGACGTGGAGCGCCATCAGCCTCCCCGTGTGTGCATCTCGCGCCGCGGATCGGCGCGAAGAGTGTCGAGCTGGTACAACACGCCCCGGTCCGGCAGCTCCAGCCGCGCCTCCGCCCCGCGGTCCGTGCGCGCGGCCCACGCCGCGCGCGCCAGCTCCCGGAGCTCCGCGTCCGACGCTCCCATCCGCAGCGGCTCCCGCAGGTCGATGCCCTGCTCGGCGTAGAGGCAGAGGAACCAGGTCCCGTCGGCCGTGAGCCGGCTGCGGTCGCAGGTGCGGCAGAACGGGGACGTGGTGGACGCGATCACGCCGAAGGTCGTCCCGTCCGGGAGCGCGAAGCGCTCGGCGGGCGCCTGCGAGGGGCCGGGCTCGGGGATAGGCGTGATCGCGCCGTAGCGCCGCGCGAGTCGCGCCAGCATCTCGCGCCGCGACACGACCTGGTCCCACGACCAGCCGGTCGCGCCACCCACGTCCATGTACTCGATGAACCGCGGCTCGGCCCCCTGCTCCCGGGCGAACTCGACCAGATCGCACAGTTCGTCGTCGTTGAACCCGCGGATCACCACCGTGTTGAGCTTGAGCCCGTCGAACCCCGCCGCGCGCGCCGCGCGAATGCCCTCCAGCACCTCGGCGTGGCGGCCGCTCCGCGCGAACTCGAGCATCCGCTCGGGGCGGAGGGTGTCGAGACTCACCGTGACCCGCCGGAGCCCCGCCGCGCGAAGCGGCGCGGCGGCCCGCGCGAGCAGCACGCCGTTGGTCGTGAGCGCCAGATCCCGCAGGTCGCGGTTGGCCGCGAGCAGTCGTACCAGAGTCGGAAGGTCGTGCCGGAGGAGCGGCTCGCCGCCGGTGAGCCGGACCTTGTCCACGCCGAGGCCGGTGAACACGCCCACGAGCCGCGCGATCTCCTCGAAGGTGAGGATCGCCGCGCGGGGGAGCCAGACGTAGCTCTCTTCCGGCATGCAGTAACGGCAGCGGAGATTGCACCGGTCCGTGACCGAGACACGCAGGCTGCCGAGCGGCCGGCCCAGCGCATCCGCGGGTCGTGGCGCGCTCGCGGCGCCGGGCGGATGGGGGCCCACGGCCATCACACCCCCCACTCGTCGGCGGCCACGTCCACCGAACGTTCCGCCGGGTGAGTCCCGGTCGGGTCGACCCACTCCACCGTGCCGTCCGCGAAGTGCTCGCGCTTCCAGATGGGCACGCGGCGCTTGGTCTCCTCGATCACGAAGCGGCACGCCGCGAACGCGGCGTCCCGGTGCGAGGCCGCGGCCGCCACGGCCACCGCGGCGTCGCCCACGCGAAGCGAGCCGAGCCGGTGCTCGAGCGCCACGCGCGCGGGCCAGCGCGCCTCGGCCTCGCCCACGATCCGAGTGCACTCGGCTTCGGCCATCGGGACGTAGGCCGAGTAGTCGAGCGAGATCACCGCCCGGCCCTGGTGATGGTTGCGAACGGTTCCCAGGAAGCACGCGACGGCCCCGCGCTCGGGGGCGCTCACGCGCGCCACGAGCGATCCCAGGTCGAGCGGCCGCTCCGAGAGATATGCCACGTCACCCTCCCGCCATCGGTGGGAGCACGGCCACCTCGTCTCCCTCGGCGAGCGGTGTGTCCGGCCGGCTGTGCGCCAGGTTCACCGCGCAGAGCGGCTGCGCGGGCAGCCGCTCGCCGCCCGGAAGCGCCCGCAGCCGGGCGAGCACGGCCTGCACCGTCGCCGGGGCGGCGAGGGTGAGCGAGAGGGCCTCGCGCCCCAGCGCTTCCGCGTAGCTGGCGAACAGCAGGACCCTTACGGTGACGTTGGGCGGGGCGGAGACGCTCATGCTCTGGAATCTAGAACGAATCGAGCCGCGCGGGGGCGGCTCGAAGCGACCACGGACCGCGAGGGCCGGCCGGCGTCACTGCACCGGCTCGACCGGCTCGGCCGGGGGCGCCGCCTCGTCCGCGACGAGCGCCCGCAACTCCTTGCTGGGCTTGAATACCGGCACGGGACGCGCGGCCACCTCGACCGGATCGCCGGTCCGCGGATTTCTCGCCATCCGCGTCTTGCGGCGGCGGATCTTGAAGGTGCCAAAGCCGCGGACCTCGATGTTCTGCTGCTGCTTCAGCGCGTCCTTCACCGCCTCGAGAAAGGCGTCCACCACGCGGGCACAGTCCTTCTTCGAGATCATCGGGCCCGCCGTGCGGGCGATCGAAGCGGTTACCTGCTCGACGAGATCGGCCTTGGTCATGCATCCCCCAGGAGGGTCACGGACGAGGGGAGCCGGTGCAGGCTCCGATGGCCGATCTTAGGAGCTTAGCTGTTGAGTGTCAAGGGGTTGGGGCGTCCGGGGGCGCCGGGAACGGACCAGCCGGAGGAACTCGGCGAAGTGGGGGTAGGCGTCGTGCGGGCCCGGCGAAGCCTCCGGATGGTACTGCACCGCGAACAGCGGCAGCTCGCGATGGCGGATGCCCTCGATGGTGCCGTCGTTCAGGTTGAGGTGCGTCACCTCGAGCTCCGGCGCGCCGGGAACGCCGTGCTCGTCGCCCACGACGGCGAACCCGTGGTTCTGGGTGGTGATGAGCACCTGCCCCGTCGTGAGGTCTCGCACCGGATGATTGCCGCCGCGGTGCCCGTACGGGAGCTTGGCCGTGCGCCCGCCGTATGCGAGACCGATGAGCTGATGCCCCAAGCAGATGCCGAATGTCGGGAGCCCCTCGCGCGTGAGCTCGCGGATCGGCGCGAAGGCGTACTCCACCGCCGCCGGATCACCCGGCCCGTTCGAGAGGAAGAGCCCGTCCGGATGCAGCGCGCGCACCTCGGCGGCGGTGGTCTCGGCCGGCACCACCGTCACCCTGCATCCCGCGTTCACCAGCATCCGCACGATGTTCCGCTTCATGCCGAAGTCGAAGGCGACCACGTGGGGGCCCTCGCCCTCGGCGTGCCGCTCCCGCACCGTGGCGCGCGAGGCGAGGTCCAGCCCTTCCATCGAGGGTGACGCGAGCAGCCGTGCGGTCAGCTCCGGCGACGGCTCCGCGCCCTCCGCCACCACGCCGCGCATCGCGCCGCGCTCACGCAGGTGGCGGGTGAGGCTCCGAGTGTCCACCCCCTCGATGACGGGCACGCCGGCCGAGGCGAGCCAGGCGTCGAGCGAGCCGGTGGCCCGCCAGTTGGATGGATGCCGCGCGAGCTCGCGCACCACCACCGCGCTCACCTGCGGCCGCGCCGATTCCATGTCCTCGGCGTTGATGCCGTAGTTGCCGATCATCGGCGCGGTCATCACCACGATCTGGCCCAAGTAGCTCGGGTCGGTGAACGTCTCCTGGTAGCCGGTGAGATTGGTGGTGAACACCACCTCGCCGAACGCGGGATCCACCGGCCGCGGCGCCGTGCCCGAAAACCAGGTGCCGTCCTCCAGCAACACGAAGGCGGGGCGATCGGTCATCCGATCACCCCGCCCGTGCGAGACATCGTGCGGATCACTGCTTCGGCTGAGGCTGCGCGGGCGCCGCCGGCTTCGGCGCGTTGGACGTTCCCCGCTCGGCCGGCGCGGCGGCCTTCGGCGCGCCCGGCGCGGGCTCCCGCGCGGGAGCGGCCGCTCCCGGCGCGGGCCGTTGCTCGCCCGCGGGCGACGGCGCCGCCGGCCCGCTCGTGCCGGGGAGGGGCGCCGGGGCAACGGGCGCGGCGGTCCGCAGCCGCTCCTGCAGCGCGCTCCCGCCGGGTCCCCGGTGCACGAACGACAAGAGGAGCGAGAGGCCCAGGAAGATGCCGCCGCACCACCAGGTGGCCTTGGTCAGGATGGTGACGGCCTGCCGGCCGCCCAGCACGGTCTCCGTGGTGCCGCCGCCGAGGGACGCCAACCCGCCGCCCTGCCCGGACTGGAGCAGCACCACCGCCGAGAGGACCAGCGCGTCGAGGATCAGAACCGCGAGCAGTAGGTAGAACACCAGGTCACCATCCGAAGCCGAAGCCGGGCCGCGCCTTAGCGGGATCCAATGCGGGTCCGATGTCGGGGCTCAAGGTAGCGGCTGAGCCCCTCCGAATCAACCGCCCAGCCCCACGATCTCGGCCCATCCGTCCGGCGTGAGGCTCGCTCCGCCGACCAGCACGCCGTCGATCTCCCTCTCGGCAAGGAGCGCGAGCGCATTCCCCGCGTTCACGCTGCCGCCGTAGAGCACTCGGGTGCGATCGCGCCAGCCCCGCCCGCCGAGCCACTCGCGGATGAACCGGTGGACCTCGGCGGCGTCGGCGGGCGTCGCGTTCCGGCCGGTGCCGATGGCCCACACCGGCTCGTAGGCGATGAGGAGGCGCGGCCGGTCGGTGGGCTGCACCACCGCAGCGACGGGCTCCAGCTGCCGCCGGACGGTGTCCTCGGTGCGGCCCGCCTCGCGGTCGGCCAGCGTCTCGCCGACGCAGAGCAGCGGCACCACGCCGGCCGCGAGGGCGGCGGCCACCTTGCGCGCGGCCTGCTCCGCGGTCTCGCCGAACAGATGCCGCCGCTCCGAGTGGCCCACCAGCGCGATGCGGGCCCCCACCTCCTTCGCCAGCGGAAGCGAGAGCTCGCCGGTGAAGGCGCCCTTGCTCTCCCAGTGGACGTTCTGCGCGCCGACCGTGATGTCGGGACGGCCGCGGAACGCTTCGACCAGCGCCGAGATCGTGACCGCCGGCGGGAAGAACCAGAGCTCGCGGCCCGCAAGCGGCGCGGTGAACTCCAGGAAGCGGCGGGCGAACTCGCGGGCCTCGCGCGGCCCGTGATTCATCTTCCAATTGGCGGCGTAGATCAGCGCCCGCGGCATCAGGCGTCGTCGAGCGCGGCCACGCCGGGAAGGACCTTCCCCTCCAGGAACTCGAGCGCCGCCCCGCCGCCGGTGGACACGTGGGTCATGCGTTCGGTGAGGCCCGCCTCGGCCACCGCGGCGGCGGAGTCGCCGCCGCCGACGACGGTCACCGCGCCGCGATCCGCGGCGCGCGCCATCGAGTGCGCCACCGCGCGAGTGCCGTGA
>DASSOD010000114.1:0-28913 GCA_035700905.1 Gemmatimonadales bacterium
CCCGAGATTGAGGCGGCTCACCAGGTTGGTGAGCCCGATCGAATCGATGTCGAACACCGCGGTCGCGTCGGGGTAGGGCCCCATCTTCGGCGGGTCGCCCGTCACGATCAGCAGGTTGTTGAGCCCCGCCGCGGCCGCGCCAAGCAGGTCCGACAGCATGCCGAGAAGATTCCGGTCGCGGCAGGCGTAGTGCACCACCGCCTCGATCCCCACCTCGCGCTGGATCATGAGCCCCGAGAGCAGCGCGCCCATCCGGCTCTGTGCCCGCGGGCCGTCGGGCACGTTCACCGCGTCCACCCCGGCGGCGTTGAGCTGGCGGCACTGCTCGAACATCGGCCCGGGATTCACGCCCTTGGGCGGAACGATCTCCACCGTCGTGATAAATCGCCCGCCCGCGAGCTTGCCCGCGAGCCGCGACCGCTCCCCGAACGGCACCGGCGCCGCCGCGGTCGCCGGCACCGGCGCGACCGTGACTGCGCCCAGCTCCTGGTGCCGCGGCGACACGCTCCGGACGAACTTGGCCACCTCGCGGATGTGCTCGGGCGTCGTACCGCAGCACCCGCCCACGAACCGCGCGCCCGCCTCGACGATCCACTTGGCGTAGGTGCCCAGGTACTCCGGGCTCGCCATGTAGATCTTCCGGTCCTCCACTTCGCGCGGCAGGCCAGCGTTGGGCTGCGCGCTGATGGGGAGCGACACGACCTTGGCCAGCTTCTCGACCGCCTCCAGCACGCCCGCCGGCCCGACCGAGCAGTTCACCCCCACCACGTCCACGCCCATCGCCGCGAGCCGCGGCCCGAACACCGTAGGATCGGTCCCGTAGTGGGTCTTTCCGTCGGTGCCGATCGTCATCTGCGCGATGATCGGCAGGTCCGAGATCCCGCGGATGGCGAGCACCGCCGCGCCCAGCTCGCTCACGTCGCTGAAGGTCTCGAGGATGAACCCGTGCACCCCGCCCTCGAGCAGCCCCGCCGCCTGCCGGCGGAACGCCGCCTGCGCCTCGTCGACCGAGGTTTCGCCGTAGGGCTCGATCCGGAGTCCCAGCGGGCCGATGGCGCCGGCCACCGCCGCGCGCTCCCCCGCCGCCTCGCGCGCGAGCGCCGCCGCCGCCGCGTTGATCCGCTCGGTGTCCGCCGCGAGCCCGTAGTGCGCCAGCTTGAGCGGGTTCGCCCCGAAGGTGTTGGTCTCGAGGATCTCGGCGCCCGCGCGCACGTAGTCCCGGTGGATCTCCCGCACCAGGTCGGGCTGCTTCAGGCTCAGCTCGTCGTAGCAGACGTTGAGGAACACGCCCCGCGCGTAGAGCATCGTGCCCATCGCGCCGTCCACCACGTGGACCCGCCCGTCGTCGATCAGCTCCCGCAGCGTCGGCATGGGCCGCTCATCGCTCGTAGTTGAGGCTCGAGGCCAGCCATCGCTCCATGGTGGCCAGGTCCATCCCCTTGCGGCGGGCGTAGTCCTCGACCTGGTCGCGATCGATCTTCCCCACCCCGAAGTAGCGCGCCTCCGGCCGCCAGAAGTACCACCCGCTTACCGCGGCGGCGGGCAGCATCGCGAAGCTCTCGGTGAGCCGGATGCCGGCGTTGGCCTCCGCGTCGAGCAGGCGGAAGAGCGTTCCCTTCTCGGTGTGGTCGGGGCACGCGGGATAGCCCGGCGCCGGGCGGATGCCCTGATACTGCTCCTTGATAAGGGCGGCGTTGTCCAGCCGCTCCGCGCCCGCGTAGCCCCAGAACTCCTTCCGCACCCGCTCGTGCAGCCGCTCGGCGAAGGCCTCGGCCAGCCGGTCGGCCAGCGCCTTGGCCAGGATCGCGCTGTAGTCGTCGTTCGCGGCCTGGTGCTCGGCCACGAGCTGGTCCAGCCCGTGCCCCGCGGTCACCGCGAACGCGCCGACCCAGTCCCGCACGCCGGAGTCCCGCGGCGCCACGTAGTCGGCCAGGGCCAGGTTGGGCCGGCCCGGCTCCTTCGCCATCTGCTGCCGGAGCGTGTGGATGACCGCCACGGGGTGCGAGCCGCCCTCGTCCCCGTAGAGCTCGATGTCATCGCCCACGGCGTTCGCCGGCCAGAAGCCGAACACGCCCCGCGCGCGGAGCAGCCCCCGCGCCACGATCGTCTCCAGCATCCGCTCGGCGTCCGCGAACAGGCTCCGCGCCGCGGCCCCCAGCTTCGGATCGTCGAGGATCGCGGGGAAGTGGCCGGCGAGCTCCCAGGTCTGGAAGAACGGGGTCCAGTCGATCCGGGCCGACAGCTCGCGGAGCGAGTAGTCCTCCAGCACCTGCAGCCCCGACACGCAGGGGCGCGGCGGACGGGCGGCCCGCCAGTCCAGGGTGAGCCGGTTGGCCCGCGCGGCGGCCAGCGTGGCGCGGCGCTCGTCCGCCCGGCGCCCCGCCCGCTCCCGGCGAATCCGGCCGTACTCGCCCTTGATCTCGCGCGCGAAGTCGGCGCGGAGGGCGTCGCTCAAGAGGCTCCCCGCCACCCCCACCGCCCGGGACGCGTCCAGCACGTGCACGGTGGGCGAGGAGTACTTCGGCTCGATCTTCACCGCCGTGTGCACCTTGGACGTCGTCGCGCCGCCGATCAGGAGCGGCGTGGTGAACCCCTCGCGCTCCAGCTCGCTCGCCACGAACGCCATCTCCTCCAGCGACGGCGTGATGAGCCCGGAGAGCCCGATCAGGTCCACCGACTCGCGCCGAGCCGTCTCCAGGATCTTCGCCGCGGGGACCATCACCCCCAGATCGATCACGTCGAAGTTGTTGCACTGGAGCACCACGCCCACGATGTTCTTGCCGATGTCGTGCACGTCGCCCTTCACCGTCGCCATCAACACCCGGCCCTTGGGCTTGGCGCCCTCCTGCTTCTCCGCCTCGATGTACGGAATGAGGTGCGCCACCGCCTTCTTCATCACCCGCGCGCTCTTCACCACCTGCGGCAGGAACATCTTCCCCGACCCGAACAGGTCGCCCACCACGTTCATGCCGTCCATCAGCGGCCCCTCGATCACCTGGATCGGCCGTTCGTAGAGCTGCCGCGCCTCCTCGGTGTCCTCCACGATCCAGTCGGCGATCCCTTCCACCAGCGCGTGCGCGAGCCGCTCCTGCACCGGCTTGGCACGCCAGGAGAGGTCCGCGCCCTTGGCCGCCCCCGATCCCTTCACCGACTCGGCGACCTCGAGCAGCCGTTCCGTGGCATCCGGCCGGCGATTCAGCACCACGTCCTCCACCCGCTCCAGGAGCTCGGGCGGAATCTCGGCGTAGATCGTGAGCTGCCCCGCGTTCACGATCCCCATGTCCATGCCGGCCGCGATCGCGTGGTAGAGGAACACCGAGTGGATCGCCTCCCGCACTGGGTCGTTGCCGCGGAAGGCGAACGAGACGTTGCTCACGCCCCCGCTCACCAACGCGTGCGGCAGCGTGGCCTTGATCCGCCGGGTCGCCTCGATGTAGTCCACCGCGTAGTTGGCGTGCTCCTCGATGCCGGTGGCGATGGCGAAGATGTTGGGATCGAGGATGATGTCCTCGGGCGGGAACCCGACACGCTCGGTGAGGATCCGGTACGACCGGGCACAGATCTCGACCTTCCGGTCCGCCGAGTCCGCCTGACCCCGCTCGTCGAACGCCATCACCACCACCGCCGCCCCGTAGCGCCGCACCAGCGTCGCGTGCCGGACGAACGCCTCCTCGCCCTCCTTGAGGCTGATGGAGTTGACCACGCCCTTCCCCTGGACGCACTTGAGGCCCGCCTCGATCACCGACCACTTGGACGAGTCGATCATCACCGGCACCCGTGCGATCGCCGGCTCGGTGGCCACCAGGTTGAGAAAGCGGGCCATGGCGCGCTCGGAGTCGAGCATCGCCTCGTCCATGTTCACGTCGATGAGCTGCGCGCCGTTCTCCACCTGCTGGCGCGCCACCTCGAGCGCCTCCTCGTAGCGGTCCTCCAGGATCAGCTTCGCGAACCGGCGCGAGCCGGTGACGTTGGTCCGCTCGCCCACGTTGACGAAGTTGGTCTCCGGGCCGATCACGAGCGGCTCGAGCCCGCTCAACCGGCAGCGCCGCTCCACCACCGGCGCGCGGCGTGGCGGGAGTCCGCGCACCGCGTCCGCGATGGCGCGGATGTGCGCCGGCGTGGTGCCGCAGCAGCCGCCCACGATGTTCACCAGCCCGTGCTCGGCGAACTCGCGAAGCGTGGCGGAGGTGATCTCCGGCGTTTCATCGTACAGCCCGAACTCGTTCGGCAGCCCCGCGTTGGGGTGCGCGCTCACCCGGACCGGCGCCACCCGGGCGAGCTCCTGCACGTAGGGCCGAAGCGCCTTCGCCCCCAGCGCGCAGTTGAGCCCGATCGAGAGCGGCTGCGCGTGCGCCATCGAGTACCAGAACGCCTCCGCGGTCTGCCCCGAGAGCGTGCGTCCGCTCTGGTCGGTGATCGTCCCGGAGATCATCACCGGCACCCGCTCGCCCCGCGCCTCGAACACCGACTCGATGGCGAACACCGCCGCCTTCGCGTTGAGCGTGTCGAAGATGGTCTCGACCAGGAGCAGGTCCGCTCCGCCGTCGAGCAGCCCGTTCGCCGCGTCGGCGTAAGCCGCGGCGAGCTCGTCGAAGCTCACGTTGCGGAAGCCGGGATCGCTCACGTTGGGCGAGATGGACGCGGTCCGGTTGGTGGGCCCGAGCACGCCGGCCACCCAGCGCGGCCGCCCGGGCTCCGCCCGCTCGGCCGCGTCGCATTCCGCCCGCGCCAGCCGCGCGCCCGCCAGGTTGAGCTCGTACGCCATCGCCTCCATGCCGTAGTCGGCCATGGCGATGGCGGTCGAGTTGAAGCTGTTGGTCTCGATGATGTCCGCGCCCGCCTCGAGATACGCGCGGTGGATCCCCCGGATGATCTCCGGCTGGGTGAGCACGAGGAGATCGTTGTTGCCCCGGAGCTCGCGCGGCCAGTCGGCGAACCGCTCGCCCCGGTAGTCCGCCTCGGCCAGGCGGTGCCCCTGGATCATGGTGCCCATCGCGCCGTCCAGCACCAGGATCCGCGCCTCGAGCGCAGGCTCGAGCCGCGCCAGGCGTGCGGCCCTCGCCGCCACGTCGGGCGAGGGTGCGGGGGCGCCGGCTGCGGATTTCTGGAGGTGGGGGCTGCTCACGGCGGCTCCGGGGCCAAGCTCCCGCGGCCCCGAGCCGCGACAGCGGATATGCGAAGGGACCCGCGATGCCAAGTCGCGGGTCCCTTCGGCGACTTAGCGGGTCCTACCGGCGGCTGCCGGTGCGCGGCCCTGCAAGTCGGGGAAATCGCCGCGCATAGAGATTCGTACGTACCCTACCGAATCGGCCGCGGCAAGTCAACCGAACGTCAGAGCCCGAGCCGGCGGGCCGCCTCCGCCGCACCGATGCCGGCAACGCTCAGGACCTTCGCCCGGGCCGCCGCCCCGGCCTCCAGCCGCACCGCGCCCCGCGGAACCCCGAGCCGCTCGGCCACGAACCGCACCAGCGCCTCGTTCGCCGCCCCCTCGGCCGGGGGCGCCGCCACCCGCACCTTGAGCGCGTCGCCGTGCCGCCCCGCAAGCTCGGTCCGCGAGGCGCGGGGCTGCACGTGGACGCGGAGCCGAATCCCGTCCGCGGTGGCGACGATCGGCGTCAGGGGAGCGTGCCGAGGATGAGGCGCTCGGCGATCACCAGGATCAGGTAGGCGACGAGGGGGCTCAAGTCCAACGGCCCGAACGGCGGCAGGATCCGCCGGAGCGGCTCGAGGAGCCACTCCGTTAGCGCCACCACCGGCCGCATCCAGCGCCGGTAGGGCGAGATCCCGAACCAGGAGGCGATCACCCGGATCAGGAGCGCGATGGTGAGGATCCGGAAGGTCCACGAGATCGCCACCACCAGCCACGCCCGCGGCCCCGCCGCCGCGATGAAGCCGAGCTGGTAGGTGAAGCCGATCAGCCAGTTGACCAGCGTGATCAGGATGAGCCCGCCCACGATCACGACGCCGAGTAGCCAGAGCGGCGCGTCCTGCGGGCTCCCGCCCGCCCGGAGCACCCGCCGCTCGAGCGGCAGCACCACCGGCTCGCCGATCCGCCGGACGAACCGCGCCCACCCGCTGAACGGACTCAGCCGCTTGGAGCGGATCGCCCACGCGGTCAGCGCGACCACCGCGGCGTACGCCAGCGCCGCCACCACAATCCACCGGGCGACCAGAACCGCAACTTGCTGGGGGGTCATGGGGCCGCGACTTCGTACCGCGCGAGGGCGCCCGACGCGCTGGCGCACACCAGGGAGAACTTGCCGCCGTTGAGCGCCGCTTCCTCCAGGATGCGCGCGTTCGCCTCGCAGGAGGCGACCCGCCGCCCGCGCGGCTGCCGGAACGCCACCGTGACCATCGCGGAGTCGCTGACCACGGCGATGCGCCGCACGACCAACGGTGCGAGACTGTCGATGCCCATCTGGCGCAGGGATTGGGGAGCGCGCCCGCGGTGGGAGCCCTTGTAGTCGGCGGCGCGGTCCACCAGCCCGAAGATCTCCCGGCCGAGAATGGTGGCGTCGCGCAGCTCCGGCGGTAGCGTGTCCACGGCCCGGTCGGCGGCCGGCGTCCTGGTGCTCGACGAATCGCGGCAGGCGCCCAACGCGGCCAGCAGGAGCAGCGCACCCGTGGCCCGGAGGCTCATTCCATCGCGAATTCGCGGTTGAACACGACCTCGAAGCTGAACGTCTTGGCGCGGCTCCGGGTCTCGATGATCTCCGCGACGCGCCGCAGCCGGTCCGGAATCGCCATGATCTTCTCTTGCGCCTTCCGGCCCAGCTCGCCCAGCCCGGTGAGCTTCTCGATGCGCCAGTACCGGATCTGCTCCTGGACGATACGCAGGTAGTCGCGCGGACCGTAGATCCCCGCCCGCCGGATCACGTCGGCGAAATCCCGGAAGCCGGGCATCGAGTGGCCCGGCATGTCGATGCTCGGCAGGATGAACGAGGCGGAGTGGAGCGCCTGGTCGGGGTCGCGCGCGAGGATCTCCTCGAACACCGTGCGGTAGAAGGTGTAGTGCCGCGCTTCTTCCTTTGCGACGTATCCCAGGATCACGGCGAGGCTGGGCTCGTACTCGCCGACCACCCGGCCGGTCTCCGCATGCGAGTGCTGCGTCGCCCGCTCCTGCACCGTGGTATAGGCAAAGACCCGGTACGGATCCCGGTCCCACGTAGGGTGGAAACCCGCCTTCAGGTACTCGAACTGCATCTCTTCGAGCTTCCGCTGCTGGAGCAGCCGCGTCACCCGGGCGTAGTCGTGCAGCACCTGCCCGTGCCGGTCTTCCTCGGCGGTCCAGAGATTGTTCCATACTCGCCAGTGGCTGTCGTCCCCGAGGTACACCGCCAACAGGCGATGGAAGTGCGGCAGGCCCTCTTCGGTGAGCAGGTTGACGGCGAGCGCCGCGCGGGCGTGGTCGGGGATGCCCTCGGCGCGCTTGCGGAGCGCGGCGTAATGAGTCTCGGCGCAGGTGTCCGGCTGTGGGTCGATCAGGTCGGAGGGGTACCAGAGCTCCCGCTTCTGCTCGTGCCGATCCATCAGCTCCCGAACCCGTGGCTCCAGGTCCTTGAGCACCTCGAACTTCGAAGCCAACTCGCGCGCGCTCTCGATCAAGCCGGGGATCCGTGTTATGGCTCACTCCAACGCTCCGGCGTATCGCCGGACGGGACACCAATAATCAGCCACCCAAAATAGTCTGGCTGGTCGGTGGAGTGCCAATCAGGCTGCGCCGGCTCGGTCGAGGCGGTGGGCCGGGCCCCAGGCAGCGCCGGTCCCGAACCAGCCGGCCGCCCAGTGTGAGCCGGGGCACGGCACGGCCAAGGCAGGACCCGGACCGTGTCCTCCGCGTCGAAGGACGGTCGCGGGCCCTCCTTGCGTGGAGCAGGCAAAATGCGCATCGCTGATTTCATGACGCCCAGCGTCGTCACCATCGGCCCTGGCGAAGCGGCCAACGCCGCTTGGGCTCGGATGCGGAATCGGCGCATCCGGCACCTGGTCGTCACCGACGACGGGCAAGTCGTCGGCGTGATCTCCGAGCGCGATCTGGGCGGGAGCGGCAGGGCGGGCGCCGAGCGGCGCAAGGGGCGTCTGGTTCGGGACCTGATGGCGCCGGCGCCGGTGACGGTAGGCCCGCGCGCCACCCTCGAGGACGCCGCCGCCCTCATGCGTGAGGGGCCGATCGGCTCGCTCCCCGTGACGGCCGACGGCGACCTCGTGGGGATCATCACGGCGACCGACGTACTGGACGAGCTCGGCCGCACCGGGACCAGAGTCGGGCGCTGGCCGCCCTCCAGGCCCCGGACGCCCGACAGCCGAAAGCGGGCTCCATTCCCGGACCGGTTGCCCCGGGCGTTCCGGCGTGAGGCGGGCCGACCGGCGGCGCCGCTGGTCCCCAGCTACATCCTCGCACGGGGGGTCGATCTCGACCCGAACGCGCGGGAGTACATCCGGCGGAAGCTCGGCAGAAAGCTGGGAAAATTCGCGACCGCCATCGAGCGCGTGAGCGTGCGGCTGGAGGACGTGAACGGCCCCCGCGGCGGCGTAGACCACGTCTGCCGAATCAAGGCGGTCTTGAGCGGCCGCCCGAGCGTCATCGTCGAGCGGCGCGCTGACTCGCTCCTCGCTGCGGTCGAAGCGGCGCTCTCCGCGGTCGAGCGGGCCGTTCGGCGAGCCGTACAGCGCCGGCGAACCGCCACGCGCGGCCGCCGCCGTGCGAGCCCTTCGCGGCGCCGCCAGAGCGGATAGGAGTCAGACATGTCTCTCAAGTGGTATCTCAGGCCTCGCATGATCGTTCTCAATCCGGACGCTTCCGTGCTCGAGGCCGCACGGGCGATCGAAAGCAACAACGTCGGTGCGGTGCTGGTCCACGACCGAGGGCGCCTCGCGGGCATCGTCACGGATCGCGATCTCACGATCCGGGTAGTGGGCCGCGGGCTCGACGCGAACACGACCCCGGTGGGCGAGGTGATGACGACCGGGGTCGTGACCCTCTCGCCGGCCGCCGACCAGAGCGAAGCCATCAGGCTGATGCAGCAGCGCAACGTCCGGCGCATCCCGCTGGTGGACGATGGCCGCCTCGTTGGCCTCGTGACCCTCGACGATCTCCTGCTGGATGAGGCCGCCCCAATCGAGCAGCTCGCATCGGTGGTCGAGGCGCAGCTCGGCCAAGGCGGCCCGGCCCCCTCCCCTCGGACCCGCGGGGCGGTGCGGAGCGCCGCGCGCGCGGCGGCTACGTACAGGCGCCTCGTCGGCAAGATCCGCGAGGACGCCGGCCTGGAGAGCATGGAGCAGGCGGAGACCGCGCTCAAGATCGTGCTGGGGGCGCTGGTGCGGCGGCTCACGCCGGACGAGGCCGAGGACCTGATCGCGCAGCTCCCCTCGCTGCTGCAGCCCACCCTTCGCGTCGAGCCGCCCGGGCCCCACAAGACGGTTACCCGAGCGACGATCGAGCGTGAGCTGGCCAACGCATTCGACCTGGATTCGGCTCGCGCCGCGCAGCTACTGGATCGGGTCGGAGCCTCGATCGCGCAGACGGTGAGCGCCGGCCAGATGGAGGATGTTAGGGGTCAGCTTCCGGACGAGCTGCGGACTGTCTTCATGGAGCACTCGCCGGCGGCGAGTCACTGAGGTGAGCGGGGGGCCGGCGGCCGGTTCGTTCACGGCCGCCAGCCGGGCTCGAGAGGCGGGGTCAGTCGCCGGTCTGGTCCAGGCGCTTCTCGAGGAGCAGCCAGGTGCGGCCGCCGATGTACCCCTCCCGGCGAACCACCCGCTGCCATCCCAGCGCCGAGAGGAGCGGCTCCGAATCGAGGTCGTCCGTCCACAATTCGACCACGTGGGCGCCGGCCTCGCGCGAGCGGTCCTCGAAGGCCGCCAGCAGCTGGTGCCCGTAGCCTTGGTGCCGCTCCTCGGGCAGGACCGCCACGTCGAGGAGGTGCGACACGCCTCCGCGCAGGGAGTAGCGCAGCCCTCCGACCCAATCGCCGATCTCGTTGCTGAGCACGAGGTAACGGTCGTCGGCGGGGGCGTCCCAGCCGGCCGTCTCGTAGGACTCGGCCACCAGTTCGGCGAACCACTGCGCGAAGTCGCCGTCTTGTTCCATTTCCCTGATCTTGAGGTCGCTCATCCGACCCGCCCTCTCAGTGGTCAGCGCCACCACGAGCAACTGTGATGCCACGCGGCGGCGGGGGCCGGACCCGCCCGTTCGGCGACGTCCGTACGCATAGAAACGCCCGGCGGTTCCGCGGGGTTCGAGGCGGCGCGGCACGTCCGGGCCCGCGCATTTCCCGATGGAACGGGCGGGGCTATACTGCGAGCATGACGTCGGCTGCTCAAACCGGCCGGAAGGCGACGGTACGCTGCGTCTTCTGCGGCAAGCTCAATCGGGTGGACATGGACCGGCTTCACGCCGGTCCTAAGTGCGCGGAGTGCGGCAGGCCGATCCGGCTTGACCGGCCCGTCAAGGTGACCGGCGCCGACTTCGACCAGGTGATCGGCGGCACCAGCGTGCCGATCGTGCTCGACTGCTACGCCGACTGGTGCGGCCCCTGCCGGATGATGGCGCCCACGCTGGACGAGTTTGCCCGCGCGCACGAAGGCAAGGTGCTGGTGCTGAAGCTCGATACCGACGCCAACCAGGCGACCGCCGCGCGGCTCGGCATCCGCGGCATCCCCACGCTGATCGGGTTCCGCGACGGGAAGGAGCAGCGCCGGCACGTGGGCGTGGCCGACATGCGCGCGCTCGAGACCCTCGCCGGCATCACCTGATCCCGACGGCCACCCCCACCACGACGGCCACCGCCCCCAGCCCGAAGAGCAGCGCCCACAGGGGGGCCGTGAATCGCCACCACTTCCCGAACGGTACGCCGGCGGCCGCGAGGATGGCCATGAGGCCGCCGTTCGTGGGAGTGAGAAGCTCGCAAAGCCCCGCCCCATACTGATAGGCCAGCACGGTGACCTGCCGCGACAGGCCCAGCAGGTCGGACACCGGCACGAGGATCGGAATCGTGAGCACGGCCTGGCCGCTCACGCTCGGCACCGGCACGTGGATCGCCGTGTGCGCGAGCATCATGCCGATCCCCGAGACCTGCACCGGCACCTGGGCGAGCGGGGTGAAGACCGCGTGTACGATGGTGTCGAGGATCCGCCCCTGGTCGAGCGCAACGTAGATCGCGCGGGCGAATCCGACGATCATCGCCGCGCCGGCCATTGCCCGGAAGCCGGCGACGAACGCGTCGGCCGTCCCCGAGAGCCCCATCCCGCCTACCAGCCCGGCGACGAGTCCCATGAGGAAGAACACCGCCGATAGCTCGTCGAAGCCCCAGCCCAGCCGGAGCACGCCGACCGCGAGCATCACGAAGGCGGCGAGCACGAGGAGGAGGATCACGCCGTGGCGCGCGGCGCCGCTGTGGCTCGCCCCCACCTTCGGCGGCATGCCCGCGGCGGGATCGGGCGCGACGCGGGTGCGCTGCGCGTGTCGCACCGTGCCGCCGATCCAGATGGCGAGCGCCGCCGCGAGGAAGATCGTCCGGTAGCCGGCCGCGGAGAGCGGCGGAAGCTCTGCCAGCTTCTGCGCGATCCCCACCTGGAACGGGTTCATCGGGCTGAAGGCGGATCCGACCGCCGCGGCCCCGACGCTCATGGCGGCCGCGGTGAGCGCATCGAAGCCGAGGCTCCGCGTGAGGAGCACCAGCAGGGGGACGAACGCGATGATCTCCTCCTGCATGTTCTCCAGCATGCCCCCCGCGGCGAACGCGAGCGAGGCGACCGGAATCACCAGCGCCTCGCGCCGGCGAAGCTTTCGGACCAGCCACTCGACCGCGCCGCCCAAAGCGCCCGTCGCCTCGACGACCGCGAACGCTCCGCCCACGAGAAACACCAGGAACACGACCGACGCCGCATCGGCGAGCCCCTTCGGGATCGCCACGAGCGCCTCGAACGGGCCGAGCGGATGGGGTTCCACGGCCTGGTAGGTGCCCGGCACCACGACCGTGCGGCCGCTCGCCTGGTCCTCGCGCCGCTCGTAGCGGCCGGCGGGCAGGACGTACGTCAACGCCGCCGCCACCAGCAGGCAGCCGAGGAGGAGGATGATCGGATGGGGAAGCCGAATCCGGGGGCCGGTCACAGCGAGCGGCACTCGCGCGCGACCGGCGGGGTGTTGGTGCAGGCGATCGTCTCGTTCATCCCCGCCGCGATCGGTCCGCATGCGGCGGTGCGCGCCTCGCGCTCCGCCTGCGCCGGCGTGGCGCCCGAGGCGGTCGCGCTGTTGCGCCTGCCCTGGAACTCCACCGTGACACGGCATTCCGCACGCTGGGACCTGAGCGTGGTGTACAGGAGCAGCGCCGCGAACGCGGCGAGGGCCACGAGCGTGTAGATCGTGCTGCGGCGCGGCATGGGCTCTCCGGGTGGGTCGCCGGAATATCCGTCCGTGGTCGGCGTGACGCCAGACACGGCCTCGCGCGGCCCGACCGAATATGTGAGTCGTGGACGCGCGCGCCGACGCCGCCTCCGGCGGGAGCCTGGGCGCATCGGCGTGGGCGCGTGGGGAGGAGGAAATGAGAGGCAAGTCTCGGGTGCGGAAGGCCGACCGGTTGCTCTGGGTCGCCGGGATGGCCGGGGCGCTAACGCTGTGCGCGGGAGGATTGATGCTGATGCAGTGGATCGGGCCGGCATCCTACCGGATGATCGTGCCCGCGGCGCTCCCGCTCGTGGCCGGGCTCGTGCTGGCCGGCGGGCTCGTCACCGGGCTCCTGCTCGTCGCCGCTCTCCGGGTCGGCCGGCGGCGGCCCGGCGGGGGCGGCCCCGGCGGCGGGGAGCCCATGCCGCTGCCGCGGCGTCGGCGCCGCTCGAGCGGCGTGGAGCTCCGCCGGGCGGCCTGAGGGCGCGGCTCGGCGGCGCCGGACCGCCAAGCGCCACGCTTGGCGTGGAATGAAGCACGGCGGGCGTTGGCGACCTGTTGGCTATATTGACAGCCTCCACATCTTGCATCCCAGGTCATCCCTCATACGCCACATGTAGTTATCAAGACCCATCCGCTCGGATGGGTCTCTCATTTGTACAGGCGTGGTACGTGATTTGCCCCCTCGCGGCGCGTTCGGCAGCCGCTTGCGCTCGAGCCCGCCCGGCTCGCGGGAGGAGCAGGGTGCGGATCCTCATCGTCGAAGACTCGCCGCTGGTTCAATCGATGTACGGGCTGGCCTTCCCCCAGCGCCAGCACGAGCTCGTCGCGGCGCGGAACGGCCGTGAGGCGCTCGCCCGGCTCGACGACGGCAGGTTCGACGTGATTCTCCTCGACCTGCGCATGCCGGACATGGATGGCGTCGCCTTCCTGCGGGCGGCCGCGGGGCGGCTGGGCGCCGTGCCGGTGGTGCTCACGACGGTGGAGCCCGACGGCTCCGAGCTGCTGGCCGAGGCCCGCGCGCTCGGGGTGGCCGCCGTCGTGAAGAAACCGTGGAAACCCAAGGAGCTTCGCGACCTGGTGGAGGCGCTGGTGCGATGAGCGATGCGACGGTCCGACCCGGCAGCTTTCTCGTGGTAGACGATTCCCCGCTCCACCATCAGATGTACCGCGTCGTGTTCACCCGCGGCGCGCTCGCCGGCAGCGTGGTGCACCACGCCAGCAACGGCCGGGAGGGTTACGCCATTCTCGCCGCGCACCCCGAGCTCACCCTGGTGTTCCTCGACCTCAACATGCCGGAGATGAACGGCCTCGAGTTTCTGGTGCGCCGGCGCGCCGAGTCGCTGCACCCGCACGTGCCGGTGGTGCTCGTGACGACCGAGAGCACTCCGGAGGACGAGGCCCGCGGCCGGGCCGCCGGCGCCTGGGACTATCTCCGGAAGCCGTTCCAGCCCGGCGACATCGAGCGCCTGGTCGCCCGGGTCCGCGCCGAGCGCGCGCCCGCCGCCTGACGATGGCCGACGAGAACGCGTTCGCCGAGCTGATCCACGAGTACGTGGCCGAGTGCCTCCCGCTCGCGGAGCGCGTATCCGACGCGTTCCTCGAGATCGAGCGCGCCTGGCACCGCGGCGGACGCGACGCGCAGGCGATCGCGGAGCTCAAGGGGACGCTGCACACCCTGAAGGGCAACTCCGCCATGATGGGTCTCGCGCCCATGCAGCGGCTCGCGCACCTGCTCGAGGACCTCTGCGCGCTCGCGCTGGCCGATGAGGGCGCGCGCGGCCTCGAGCTGGCGGGTTTGCTGGTGGAGGGCAGCGGGCTGCTGGTGGATCTCGTGCGCGGCGCCGCGGAGCCCGGCGGCGCTGCGGCGGAGGCGGTGGGCGGGTTCGCGGGACGCGCGAGCGAGTACCTCGCTGCCCACCCGGCGGCGCCCGCGGCGGCGCTCCGGCTCGACCGCCGCCGCAGCGACCGCCGCGCGGAGGGCGACGCCGGCACCATCCGGGTGGATTTCCGCCGGCTCGACACCCTGCTCGAGATCTTCGGGGAAGCGATGATCGAGCAGTCGGCGCTCCCCGAGGTGCACCGCCGCCTCGCGGCCCGCGTGGGCGCCTCGCCCGAGCTCGCCGACCTCGACCGCGTGGTGGTGGCGCTCGGCAGCACCATGAAGCGCCTCGAGTCGGCGTTGATGCAGACGCGCCTGCTCCCGATCTCCACCGTATTCGGCCGCTTCAACCGGCTGGTGCGCGACCTGGCGCGGGGCGAGCAGAAGCAGGTGCGGCTCGAGACCGAGGGCGGGGAGATGCTGCTCGACAAGAGCATTCTCGATCGTCTGGGCGAGCCGCTGGTGCATCTGGTCACCAACGCGGTCGTGCACGGCATCGAGCGCGAGGACGAGCGGCTGCGGCGCGGCAAGCCGCCGGAGGCCACGGTCACGCTCCGGGCCAGCGCGCTGGCCGATCGCGCGGTGGTGAGCATCTCGGACGACGGCCGGGGGCTGGATGCGGCCCGCATCCTGGCCCGCGCGGCGGCCCTCGGCATGGACCTGCCCGAGGGTGACGCCTCCGCGGCCTACGCGGTCATCTTCGCGCCCGGCTTCTCCACCGCCGACGCGGTCTCCCAGGTGGCGGGGCGGGGCGTGGGGCTCGATGCCGCGGCGAGCGCGATCCACGCGCTGGGCGGTGCGATCGACGTGGCGAGCGAGCCCGGGCGGGGCGTGACCTTCACGCTCACCCTGCCGCTCACGCTCGCCATCGTGCGCTCGCTCATCGTCGAGGTGGACCGGGAGCGCTACGCGGTTCCGCTGAGCCACGTGGCCGAGACGGTGCGGCTCGAGCCGGGCGCGGTGCACGAGATCAACCGGCAGGGGGTGGTCATGTGGCGCGGTGCGGCGATCCACGTCGCGGACGGCGGGGAGATTCTGGGCTCGGCGCCGGAGCGGGTTGGGGGGCGGAAGTACTGCGTGGTGCTCTCCGCCGGTCCCCGGAGGCGCGCGGTGCTGGTGGACCGCCTCGTGGGCCATCAGGACGTGGTGGTGAAGCGGCTCGACGCGACGGTCGGCCGGCCGGACGTGGTCTCGGGCGCCACGATCCTCGGCGACGGGCGGGTGGCGTGCATCCTCGATGCGGCGGGGATCGTCACCCAGCGGGCGGTGGCCTGATGCCGGCCTCGCGCGGCGCCGAGGCGGCGCATCCCGCGGTGCTGGAGTTCGCCGACCGGCTCGCCGCCGCGCCGGAGGCCGCGCCGGCGCCCGCACCGGCGGCGCAGCTCCAGCTCATCACCTTCCGCCTGGACGCCGAGGAATTCGGGATTCCGATCGAGAGCGTGCGCGAGGTGACCCGCGTGGGGGACATCACCCGCGTGCCCCGCTCCCCGCGCCACGTCCGCGGGGTCACCAATCTCCGCGGCCGCATTCTCCCGGTGCTCGAGATCCGGTCTCGCCTGGGCCTGGAGCCGCTCGATCCGGGCCCCAGGGCCCGGATCGTGGTCGTCGAAGTGCAGGGCCGGCTGGTGGGACTGCTGGTGGACGCGGTGGCCCAGGTGCAGAAGGTCGCGGCCGACCGAGTCGTCCCACCGCCCGACGAGGTCCGCTCCGCGCACACCGACTATCTCACCGGCGTGGTCCACCTCGACCGCCGGCTCATCATCCTGCTCGACCTCGAGCGCGTGCTCGGGGCGGGCGGCGCACCCTCTCCGGCCGTGAGCGCCCCATGACGCAGACGATCCTCCAGCACGTGCGCGACTGGACCATCCGTCGCAAGATCCTCTCCGGCTTCGCCGTGGTCCTCGCCCTCACCGGCGCGCAGGCGTGGCTCGCCATGCGCCAGCTCCGCTCGCTGAGCGACCTGGCGTCGGGAGGGGCGGAGATCTACGGCGCCGCGCGGTCCATGCTGGTGACCTCGAGCGTGCTGGTCGTGGTGGTCGGGTTCGGCCTCGCGCTGGCGCTGGCCCGGCTCATCGCCGACCCGCTGGAGCGGCTCGGGCTCCTGGCGGAGGAGGTCTCGAAGGGCAACCTGACCACCGACATCAAGAGCCAGTCGCGCGACGAGATCGGGTGGCTGGAGCACTCGATGCGGCAGATGGTGAAGAACCTCCGGGTGATCGTGGGGCAGATCTCCGGCTCCTCCCGCACCGTCGCGTCCTCGGCCGAGGAGATCTCGGCCTCGTCGGTCCAGATGGCCAAGGGCGCGGAGGCGCAGACCAGCTCGACCGAGCAGACCTCCGCGACGATGGTGCAGATGGCCACCCAGATGCAGCAGCTCGCCCGGAACGCGGAGGCGCTCGCCGCCAACGTGGACGAGACCTCGTCCTCGATCCAGCAGATGAGCGCCACCCTGGTCCAGACCGCGCAGAACGGCGAGGTCCTGCTCCAGGCGGTCGAGGAGGCGACGGCGCGGCTCAACGCGATGATCGAGAACGTGGGCGCGATCGCCTCGCGGGTGCACATGGTGGACGAGGTCTCCCAGCGCTCCGTGGCCGATGCGCGCGCGAGCGGGGAGAAGCTGCAGGCCTCCATCAGCTCGATCGGCGCGCAGTCCGAGGAGGTCGGGAAGATCGTCAAGGTCATCGAGGGCATCGCCGACCAGACCAACCTGCTCGCGCTCAATGCCGCGATCGAGGCGGCGCGCGCCGGCGAGGCGGGGCGCGGCTTCGCCGTCGTGGCCGACGAGGTGCGCCGGCTGGCCGAGCGCTCGGTGCAGGCCACCCAGGAGATCGGCGAGGTGATCGAGTCGGTGCAGCGGGAGACCCGCGGCGCGGTGGGCCTGATGGAGACCGTGCTCGGCGGCCTGGTCGGCTCGATCGCGACCACCTCCCAGCTCGTGGCCGAGGCCGCCCGCACCACCGAGGAGCACGCGGCCGGCGCCAAGGAGGTCATCCGGATGGCGGGCAACATGGCGGCGCTCGCCCGCCAGATCGCGGCCTCCGTCCGGGAGAACGCGGCCGGCGCCAAGGAGATCACGATGGCCGCGCAGAAGATGAACCAGCTCACCCATCAGATGAGCGAGGCCGTGGCCGAGCAGAAGCGGGGCGGGGAGCTGGTGGTGAAGGCGGTGGAGTCGGTCGCGCTCGTGTCGCGGCAGAATCTGGTCGCGGTGGAGCAGATGAGCGCGGCCGCCAAGACGCTGGCCGGCGAGTCCGAGGTCCTGAAGCAGCGGGTCGAGGCCTTCCAGGTCTAGGGAGCCGGTATCGTGCCGACCGTCGGTTCGACCCCCGCCGAGCTCGCCGCCGCCGTCGAGGCGGCGTCCGGCGCCGAGCGCGAGGCCCTCATTCTCGCGGCGCTGGAGCACTCGGCGCCGCTGGTGCGCGACCTCGCGGTGCGCCTCGCGGCCCGCCACGTGGAGCCGCGGGTGCTCGGAACGCTCGTGGCCGACGGCGCCAACGCCACCCGGCGCAACGGCGCGATCTCGGCGCTCGAATGGCAGGGCCCCTACGCGGTCCCCTACCTGCTCGAGCAGCTCGCCTCGCCCGACCCCGAGCTGGTGATGTTCTCGCTGCAGGTGCTCACCCGGATCGGCGATCCGTCCGCCACTGCCGGCGTCGCCTCGCTCGTCCGCCACCCCGACCTCAACGTGGCCCAGGCCGCCATCGAGGCGCTGGGCCGGTTCCGATCGCCCGACGCGGTGCCGGCGCTGCTCGCGCGGCTCGACGGCAATCTCTGGCTGCAGCTCGCCGCGGTCACCGCGTTGGGCGAGATCGGCGATCCGTCGGCCGTGGGCCCGTTGCTCGGCCTGGTGCCCGACAGCCTGGTGGCCGAGCAGGCGGTGCGCGCGCTCCAGCGGATCGCCGCGCCCGAATCGCTCGGTCCGCTGCTGGACCTCCTCGCGCGGGTGGCGGAGCGGCCCCTCCGGGACGCCATCCTCGAGGCGGCCGGCGTCGTGCTCGACTTCCATCCCGATCCCGAGCCGGTCGCGCTCGCGTTCGGCCGCGCCCTCGCCGAGGACGGCGCGGCGGGCGAGCTCGCCGCCTTTCTCGCGGGCGTGCTGCAGGAGACGGAGGCCGCCCCGGCGGTGGAGCCCGCCGTGCAGGCGGCCGCGGGCGTGACGCTCGCGGCGCGGCTCGCCCCCCTGTATCCGCTGGTGCTGCGCCGCGCCGGCGATCCGGCGATGCCGTGGGTGGACCTGCTCTGGCGCCAGCATGCCCGCCCCTCGCGCGAGGAGCTCGCGGCGCTGCTCGCGCACGCCGACGCGGACGTTCGCCGCGGCGCCCTGCACGCCGCGGCCTTCCAGCCCGACGACCTCCCGCTGGTGCGCGCGCGGCTCCACGACCCGGACGCCTCCGTCCGTGCCGCCGCGTGCCGCGCCCTCGGTCTCGCCGGCGACGACGCGTCGGCTGAGGCGCTGGTCGCCCGCCTCGACGCACGGGACGCGGGGGAGCGCGCCGCGGCGGCTGGAGCGGTCGGACGGCTGGGCGGCGCCGCGCTCGACCGACTCGCGCCCTTCCTGGTGCCCGGCGCGCCGGCCGACGCGACCCTCGCCGCCCTCGAGGCCCTGCGGGCGGCGGGCGAGGGGCCGTTCGAGCGCGAGCTCCTCGCCCTGGCGCGGGCCGCGTCGCCGGAGGTGCGGACGGCCGCGCTCCGCGCGCTCGCGCCCCGGGCGGGCAGCCGGATCGACGTGGCGCTCGTTCGCGCGCTCGGCGACCGCGACGAGGGCGTGCAGGTGGAGGCGCTCGAACTGCTGGTCGGGCGGGGCGGCGAGCGCACCGCGGCCACGCTGATCGCGCTGCTCTCCGCGGCGGACTCCCTCCGCTTCCGGGTGATCCGCGCGCTCGGGCGGCTCCGCGTGGCCCGGGCGGCCCCGAAGCTCGAGGCCCTCTACGCCGAGGCGCCGCTGCACGAGCGGGTCGAGATCGTGCGGGCCCTCACCGCGATCGCGGCGCCGGGCGCGCTCGAGTTCCTCCGCGTGCGCCTGCGCGCCGAGGAGGAGGAGGTCCGGAGGGTCGCCGCGTTCGGTCTTGCGGACCTGGCCGGTCCCGACGAGCTCCCCCTCATCCTCCGCCTGGCCCAGGACCGCGATTGGGCCCTGCGCACCGAGGCCGCGCGCGGCCTCGGCCGGCTCGCGCTCGCCGAGGGGCGCGCCGCGCTGCTCACCCTCGCCCGCGACGTGGAACCGGTGGTGGCCCGCACGGCGCGGCTCGCGCTCTCGCAGCTCTCCGACGGATCCGGCCTGGCCGCATGACCGCGGTCGATGCGATGGAATGCAAGCTCCTGTGCGAGCTCGTACAGGCGCGGTTCGGCCTGTCGTTCGACGGGATGCGCGAGGAGATCCTGCTCTCGCGTTTGCGGCCGCGCCTCGCCGCGCTCCGGCTGCACTCGCTCATGGACTACTATCACTACCTGCGCTGCCACCCCGACCGCGAACGGGAGTACGCGAGCCTCGCCCGCCAGCTCACCAACAACGAGACCTACTTCTTCCGCGAGCCGCACCACTTCGAGATCATCGCGCGCCACATCGTGAACGAGCGGCGGGAGTCGCTGCGGAGCCGGCCGCTCCGGGTGCTCTCCGCGGGCTGCTCCTCGGGCGAGGAGCCGTACTCGCTGGCGATCGCGCTGCACGACGCCGGGCTCGAGCTCCGCGGCATCCGGTGGGAGATCGACGCCTGCGATCTCAACCCCGACCGCCTCGCGCGCGCGCGGGAGGCGGTCTACGACGAGGGCTCCCTCCGCGCTTGCGCCGAGGCGGACCGGGTCCGCTGCTTCGAGGCGCGGGACGGCCGCTGGTCCCTCCGCGAGCGGTACCGGCGCCACGTGCGCTACTTCGAGGCCAACCTCGCGGTGGCGGAGACCGTCGGCTGGCCCCCGTACGACGCCGTGCTCTGCCGCAACATGCTGATCTACTTCGACGAGGCCGGCTTCACCCGCACCGTCCGGCTCCTGTCGCGGAGTCTCGCGCCGGGCGGCTACCTCCTGCTCGGGCACTCGGAGTCGCTGATCGATCGCAGCGACGAGTTCACCCCCACCTGGCTCGACGGGGCCATGATCTACCGGAAGCTGAGCGCGGCCGCATGATCGGCGTCTTCGTGGTGGACGACTCCGCGTTCGTGCGGAAGGCGATCGCCCGGGTGTTGGCGGCGAGTCCCGGCATCCGCGTCGTCGGCGAGGCGGCCACCGGCGCCGAGGCGCTGGAGCGGATCCCCCGGCTCGCGCCGGCGCCGGACCTGGTGACGCTGGACGTCGCGATGCCGGGGCTGGACGGCCTGGCGGTGCTGCGGGGCCTGCATCGCTGGCGGCCGGAGCTTCCCGTGCTGATGCTCTCGGCGCACACGCGCGCCGGCGCCGAGGCCACGCTCGAGGCGCTCGCGGCGGGCGCGGCGGATTTCATCGACAAGTCGCGCTTCGGACTGATGGACTTGGACGGGCTGGGGCGCGAGCTCACCGACCGCATCCGCGCCCTCGCGGCCCGCAATGGGACCGGCATCGGGCCGCGCCGCGGCGAGGGGCGTGGCCGCGCGCCGGCTGCGGCGGAGGCGGCGGCTGCCGCCCCGCGGCCCGGCGAGGGGCTCGATGCGTCGCACTGCGATCTCTGCGTGCTCGGCGCCTCGACGGGCGGCCCCGCCGCCATCCAGCACGTGCTCGAGCGCCTGCCGGCGGACTTCCCGCTGCCGATGGCGGTGGTGCAGCACATGCCCCCGGGCTTCACCCGCCCGTTCGCCGACCGGTTGAACGGCCGCTGCCGCCTGCGGGTGAGCGAGGCGGTGGAGGGCGACCGGCTGGCGCCCGGCCGCGTGCTGATCGCGCCCGCCGGGCTGCACCTCCGGATCCGCTCCAACCTGACGGTCGCGCTCGACGTGGAGCCCGCCGACGCCCGCCACGTGCCCAGCGTGGACGTGCTGATGCGATCGGCCGCCGCGGCGCGCCCCGGCCGCGCGCTCGGCGTGCTGCTCACGGGCATGGGCGACGACGGCGCGGATGGGATGGCGGCCATCCGCGCCGGCGGCGGGGTGACCGTCGCGGAGAGCGAGTCGAGCTGCGTGGTCTACGGCATGCCGCGCGCGGCCTGGGAGCGCGGGGGCGTGTGCCGCCTGCTGCCGCTCGCGGAGCTCGCGGAGTGGCTCGCGGGCCTCAGAGCAGCGTCCCCTGAAGCAGGACCAGCGCGACGCTGAAGTAGATGACCAGCCCCGTCACGTCCACCAGCGTGGCGACGAACGGCGCGGACGCGCTGGCGGGGTCGAACCCGATGCGCCGCAGCACGAACGGAAGCATCGAGCCGCAGAGCGATCCGAAGAGCACCACCCCGACCAGCGCCGTCCCCACCGTGAGCGCCACCAGGAGCACGTGCGGCCCGTAGTCGTACCATCCCATTGATTGCCAGAGCAGGATCCGCAGCACCCCGATCACCCCGAGAATGCTCCCCAGCGCGAGCCCGGTGGGCAGCTCCCGGAACGCCACGCGCCACCAGTCCCTGAGCCCCACCTCGCGCAGCGCCATCGCGCGGATGATGAGCGACGTCGCCTGGGAGCCGGAGTTTCCCCCGGAGCTGATGATCAGCGGGATGAAGAGCGCCAGCACCACGGCCCGGCTGATCTCGTGCTCGAAGTGGCCCATCGCCGTCGCGGTGAGCATCTCGCCGAGAAAGAGCGCGCAGAGCCACCCGGCGCGCTTCTGCACCATGGAGCGGAAGCTGATCTCCATGTAGGGCTCCTCGAGCGCCTCCATGCCGCCCAGCTTCTGCACGTCCTCCGTCGTTTCCCGCACCAGCGCGTCGATGATGTCGTCCACGGTGACGATGCCGAGCACGTGCTGCCCGTCGTCCACCACGGGAATCGCGAGGAGGTTGTACTTGGAGATGAGCCGCGCCACGTCCTCCTGGTCGGTGTACGGGCGCACCGTGACCAGCTTTCGCGCCTCGCCCACGTCCACCACCCGGCTCGCCGGCCCCGCCGCCAGCAGCTCCCGGAGCGATACCACGTGCCGGAGCCGCTGGTCCCGCGGATCCACCACGTAGATCGCGTACACCGTCTCCTTGCCCTGGCCGACTTCGCGGATGTAGGCCTGCACCCGCTCCACCGTCCAGTCGGGCGGCACGGCGAGGAACTCGGTCGTCATGATGCCGCCCGCGCTGGTGGGCGGGTACCGCATCAGGAGGTCGAGCTGCTGCCGCGTGGGCGCGTCGAGCACGTGCCCGAGGCGCGCCCTCGCTTCGTCGCTCAGCTCGCGGAACAGCTCCACCTGCTGGTCCGACGACATCGCCTCGATGAGCGGCACCGCCTGCGCGGCGTCGAGCCGCTCGATGATCTCGCCCCGGCGGGTGAACTGGGGCTCGTCGAAGAGCTGCACCGCGCGGTGGAACGGCAGCGCGGCCACCACCCGCGTCGCCGCGTCCGGGGGCAGCTCGGTCAGCGCTTCCGCGATGTCGGCCGGGAGGAAGTCGGCGACGGCGGTCGCGAAGTCCTCCTCGTCGCCGGAGAGGAGGTACAGGAGCTCGGGGGTGGGCGGGGCCGACTTGGGGGTCATGGCGCGGGCGGGGTGGGCGTGGCGCGTACGCTGTCCTCGATCCAGGCGAGGTAGGCGGGGCTCCCCGCCACGATCGGGACCGCGACGATCTCGGGGACGTCGTAGGGGTGCAGCGCGCGCAGGCGGGACTCGAGCTCGGGGTACCGCGCCCGGGTGGTCTTGCAGTGGCAGTACCACTCGTCGGCTTCCTCGACCTGCCCGCGCCAGCGATAGGTGCTGCGGATCGGGCCGACCACCTGCACGCACGCCGCCAGCCGCTCGGCCACCGCCGCGGTCGCGAGGCGCGCGGCGGCCTCGCGCGAATCCACGCTGGTGGTCACCTGCCAGCACTCCGTCACGGGGCGGCCACCGCGCGCGCCGGCTACCGGCGCGCGGGCGCTCCTGCGCCGGGCGGCAGGTTGGGGGTCTCGGCGCCCCGCTTGCCGTCGTCGATCGGATCGATGCCCAGCCGCCAGCCGCTCTTGAACGTGACGGTGAGCCAGTGGCCGAGGGTGTCCGCCTTCACGTCGCGCACGTCGGGCATCGTCCGGGCGTACGCCGCCGCCGCCGCCGTCTGCTTGGCGAAATCGGCGGGCGAGCTGCCCTGCTTCGCCTGCGCGAACTCGCGTCCGATGGCCACCGCCTGAGCCTCCTCCCGGCCGTACATCGCCCACTGGTCCGCCGGAACGAGTCCCTTCTCCGAGCTCAGCTTCGGGTAGTACCGGTAGTCGCGGCACGCCCCGAGAGCGAGGACGAGCGCGGCGGCGGCGAGAGTACGGGTCATGACTCGAGCGTTCCTGGAAGAGTGGTCGGCCGATAATATACACCGTCGCGCCCGCGCTTCCCGCCCGCGCCCGCTCCGGAGCCTCGAGTGATCGCCATCGGACAATCGCGCGTCCTCGCGCGCATCGCCTGCGCGGCGTGGGTGGCCGCGGGAGCCCTCCAGCCCGCCGCCGCGGCGGGTCAGGCGCTCGCGCCGCGGGACGATTACCACGCGATCCGCTGGTACGAGCCGCTGGCCGCGGCCGGCGCGCTGGCGCTCGTGTCGCTGGTGGACGAGCCGGTCGCCGACCACTTCCGCGAGCACCATTCGGCGGCGGGGGATGACCTCGCCAGCGCCGCCCGACACGTCGGCGCGCCGGAGGTCTACCTGCCGGTGACCGCCGGGGTGCTCGTGTGGGGGGTGGCGGCGCACGACGCCGATGTCAGGCATGCGGGCATTCGGCTCGCCGCCTCGCTCGCGCTCGCCGCCGCCGCCGCCGAGGGGCTCAAGTTCGCGCTGGGGCGCGAGCGCCCCGGCGTGGCGGCCGACGCGTACCGGTTCGATCCATTCACGTTCGACGGCGGCTTCCCCTCGGGGCACGCCACCATGGCCTTCGCGATGGCCGCGTCGCTCGCGGACGACATCGATCGCGGCTGGGCGACGGCGGGGCTGTACGCCGCCGCGACCGCGGTCGCGGCCTCGCGAGTGTACGACCGGGAACATTGGGTGAGCGACGTCGCGGGAGGGGCGCTCGCGGGCGTCGCGGCGGCGAAGCTCGCCAGCGGGCGCTGGCGGGTGTTCGGGATCAGGCCACCGGGGTTCCTGCTGGCCGGCGGCCGCCCCGGGCTCGGCTGGCGGCTGGCCGTCCGCGAGTGAGCTCCGAACCTGCGCCGCGAGCGGGCGCGGCACGCGACCCGCCCGCGGCGCTCAGAAGCGCGCCTGCACCTGCGCCAAGCCGGTGCCGCGGCGACGCCCCGGTTCGCCGGTGGTGCGGGAGATGTACTCGAGCGTTACGCGGATCGCGCGCCTCCACGGATAGATGTTCGCCGCCGCCGTCCATGCGCGGTTCCGCGTCTCCGGACCCACCGCCTCGCGCGCGAACCGCTCGTACTTGCCGACCAGTTGAACGGTGGGGACGACGAAGTACCCGGCGAGCGCGTACCATCCATCGTCCTCCGGCGCGTCCAGGCGGTCTCGCGTCTGCGCCAGCCACTCGGCCCGGGCGACCGCGCGGCGGTCCTCATAGCTGGCGTCCATCCCGAAGCGTGTGCTGTCGCCGAAGTAGCGCGCCACGTTCGCGCCGACCGAGACCGCCGCGAGGGGGCGCACCACCACCCGCGCCACGCCGAGCACGGTGGAGTCGGCATTGCTGGTGACGTTCTGGCCCTCGCCGTTGAAGGCGCCCACCGAGATCGTGGCGAGCTCCCGGAAGCCGTAGTCCGCCATCAGACCGATGTCCCGCTGCGGGGCGAGCGAGTCCACGACGGTGGAGCGATCGGCGGTCTCGATGTCGGCAAGGCTGGTGATGAACTCGCGGGCGAACGGCGTCTTGAACTGGCCCGCCTGAACCCCCCATCCCCGGCGGGCGAAGCGGATCACCGCGTCCTTGAGCGACACGCTTGACCCGTCGGAGCCGGGCGCCCCGGTCCGGAACTCGGCCTGGATGCGCCAGGTCACCCCGACGGGGAACCCGCCGCCCGCCGTGAGCCGCGCGCGGTTGATGGACGCCGAGAGGCCGCGCCTGGCCTGGTAGGTCTCGCGCACCTGGAGGTACCCGCTGAGGCGCACGGGCGCGGCGCGCGCCGAATCGGACGATTGCGCCGCAGCCGGCGCGGCGGCGAGCGCGAGCGTGCACCAGAGTGTCGGGGGGCGCATCCGGCCTCCACGAGCGGGGACGCGGGCGGGCAGCGTCGAGCGCGAAGCGGCGGAGTGTAGCGGGCGCGCCGCCGATGCGCAATGTGCTGCGTATCGGCGCGGCTCCGACTGGCGTGCGCCGGGGCGCGACGGTACTGTTCGCGCCGTCATCCTCTTCTCCGCGAGGATCTCATGGCCCGTACCACCGGCGGCGCCGATTTCGCGCGGCGCCTGCAACCGCGCCATAAGGTGTGGCTCAACTGGGGCGGCGCGTTCCTCATGGGCCCGCGCTACGAGCAGTTCCTGCGGGCCGTCGAGCGCACCGGCACCATCCGCGAGGCGGGGCGCGCGGTGGGGTGGAGCTACCGAACGTGCCTCAACCGCATTCGCCAGATGGAAGCGGTCCTCGGCGCTCCCGTGCTGCAGACCACGCGTGGCGGCGCGGCGCACGGCGGCGCGCGGCTGACGCCGCTCGCCCGCCGGCTGCTGGGCGTCTTCGACACCTGGCGCGGGGCCATGCGGGCCCGCTCGGACGCCGAGTTTCGCCGCGCCCTCCGCGGGTGACGCGGCTCGCCGCGGTCGCCGCGCTCGTCTCGGCGGCGCTCGCCGGCGCGGCGCCCCCCGCCGCGGCGCAGACGCCCGCCGGCGACCTCGTCGTCTTCAACGCCGGCAGCCTGGCCAAGCCGTTCGGGGATCTGCTGCGCGCCTTCGTGGCCGCGCATCCCGAGGTCACGCCCCGGCAGGAGAATTCCGGCAGCCTCGAAGCCGCGCGCAAGATCACGGAGCTGGGCAAGATTCCCGACGTCATCGGGGTGGCGGACTACGGCGTGATCCCCAAGCTGCTGGTTCCGCGCCACGCCACGTGGTACGTCACCTTCGCCCGCAACGCGATGGTGCTCGCGTACACCGACCAGTCCACCGGCGCGGCGGAGATCACCCCCGACAACTGGTGGCGCGTGCTGCTCCGCCCCGGCGTGCGCGTCGGCCGCGCCGATCCCGCGCTCGACCCCAACGGCTACCGCACGCTCATGGTCTGCCGGCTCGCGGAGCTGTTCTATCGCGAGCCCGGCCTCGCCGCCCGGCTCGAGCGCGCCGTTCCGCCGCGCTACGTCCGGCCGAAGGAGGCGGACCTGACCGCGCTGGTGCAGGCGGGCGAGCTGGACTATGCCTGGTCCTACTACTCCATCGCCAAGACCGCCGGGCTCCGCTTCGTGGACCTGCCGCCGGAAGTGGATCTGAGCGATCCCGCCCGCGCGGACTGGTACGCCCGGGTGAAGGTGCGCCTCCCCGGCGCCACCCGCGCGCCCGCCGATTCCGTCACCTTCGTGGGCGAGCCGATCGTCTACGCCCTCACGATTCCGACCGGCGCGCCGCACCCGGCGGCGGCGGCGGCGTTCGCCCGCTTCGTGCTCTCCGCGGAGGGCCGCGCGATCCTGGCGCGGAACGGCTTCGTCCTTCCGGCATCGCCGGAATTGGGCGGACCGGGGCGGCCGCCCGTGCCGCTCTTCTGAGCGGCGCCGCGCGGCGCCGCCGCTCGCGCCGTATATCTTTCCGGAGCGGCTGCGCGAGCCGTCCGCACGCGCGGCGCCTTCACGGTCTTCAATCCGGGTCTTCCGATGAGTGGCCTCGCGAACATTCCTCCTCCCGTCAACGAGCCGGTCCTCTCCTACGCGCCCGGGACCGCCGAGCGTGCGGCCCTGAAGCAGGCCCTGGGCGCGCTGGGCGGCGACGTCGCCGAGATTCCGGTCGTCATCGCCGGGCGCGAGATCCGCACCGGAGCCACCCGGCCGGTGGTCGCCCCGCACTGCCACGCGCATGTGCTGGCGCAGGTCCACGAGGGCGACGCGGCGCTCGCGACCGAGGCGGCCGACGCCGCGCTCGAGGCCCGGCGGGAGTGGGCGGAGTGGCGGTTCGAGGATCGGGCCGCGGTGTTCCTCAAGGCGGCCGAGCTGCTCGCCACGCGCCGCCGGCAGCTCCTCAACGCCGCCACCATGCTGGGCCAGAGCAAGACCGCCTTTCAGGCCGAGATCGACAGCGCGTGCGAGCTGATCGACTTCCTCCGCTTCAACGTTCACTACGCCGAGCGGTTGTACCGCGAGCAGCCGGAGTCGTCGCCGGGGGTGTGGAACCGGATGGACCACCGCCCGCTGGAGGGCTTCGTCTACGCGATCACCCCGTTCAACTTCACGGCCATCGCCGGCAACCTGCCGGCCGCGCCCGCCCTGATGGGCAACGTGGTGGTCTGGAAGCCGGCCCATACCGCAGCACTCAGCAACTGGTACGTCTTCCGCCTGCTGGAGGAGGCGGGCCTCCCGCCCGGCGTGATCAACTTCGTCCCCGGCGATCCCGTCGCCGTGAGCGAGGCGCTGCTCTCGCACCGCATGCTCGCGGGGATCCACTTCACCGGGTCCACCACGGTGTTCCGCACGATCTGGCGGCAGGTGGGCGAGCGGCTCGCCTCCTATGCCAGCTACCCCCGGGTGGTGGGCGAGACCGGAGGCAAGGACTTCGTGGTGGCGCACGAGAGCGCCGACCTCGAGGCGCTCGCCGTCGGGCTCGTGCGCGGGGCGTACGAGTACCAGGGCCAGAAGTGCAGCGCGGCGTCGCGGGCGTACATCCCCGACGCGATGTGGCCCCGGCTCCGCGACCGCGTCGCCGGGATGATCGCCGAGATCCGGGTGGGCGACGTCGCGGACTTCCGCAACTTCATGGGCGCGGTCATCGACGCGCGCGCGTTCGCCCGGATCCGCGGCCATCTGGAGCAGGCGCGGCGGGATCCGGGCGTCACCATCGTGGCCGGCGGCGGCACCGACGATCGGGTGGGCTGGTTCGTCGAGCCCACGCTGCTGCAGGTGGACGATCCCGGCTACCGCCTGATGTGCGAGGAGATCTTCGGCCCGGTGCTCGCCGTGCACGTGTACCCGGCGGGGCGATGGCGCGAGACGCTCGAGCTGGTGGACCGCACCAGCCCCTACGCGCTCACCGGCTCGGTGTTCGCGCGGGACCGGCGCGCGCTGGCGCAGGCCAGCCGAGCGCTGCGGAACGCGGCGGGGAACTTCTACCTGAACGACAAGCCGACCGGTGCGGTCGTGGGCCAGCAGCCGTTCGGCGGCGCGCGGGCGAGCGGCACGAACGACAAGGCGGGCTCGATCCTGAACCTGCTGCGGTGGGTGTCGCCCCGCAGCATTAAGGAGACGCTGGCCCCCCCGACCGACTGGCGCTACCCCTTCATGCTCGACGGCTGACGCGGGCTCGCGCCCGCTTCACTTCCGGCGCCGCCGCACCGCCGCGAGTCCTGCCGCGGCCAGGCCGCTGCCGAAAAGCGTCAGGCTTCCGGGCTCGGGCGTCACGATCACCGGCGGCATCACGACGGGCGGGGGTACATCGGGCGGTCCCGGCGGCTCCGGGCCCGGCGAGGACGGTATACCGCCATCGCCCGCGGTCGGCGGAGCGAGCGCATCTCCACCGCCGCCCAGTATCGCCAG
>DASSOD010000115.1:0-4654 GCA_035700905.1 Gemmatimonadales bacterium
ATCGTTGAACGCGAGCTGGTCCACCAGGAACCCCGCGATGGCGTTCGAGGCGTAGGCGAAGTTCATCTCGGCGAATCGCTTGCCCGGGTACGCCGCCTCGAACAGCTCCCGATACTCCCGGATCCGCCCGAGCCGGTCCATGATCGCTCGCCAGATCTGCTGCGGCTGGGCATCGGAGATCGCCGCCAGCTCGTTGCTCGCGCCGTCACCCCGCATCTCGGCGCGGGAGAGGACCGGGAACATCGGCTGCGCGGAGAGCGGGCCGAACTCGAAGGCGCGGGCCATCGCCGGCGTGAGGCGCTCCGCGGCCGGCGTGTGGAAGCGACCTGGGCCGTCCTCCGCCACCCGCCCGTCCCAGAACATGCTGCGCAGGGCGAGCAGGTTGAAGACGGCCGGAGCGTTGCGCGCGATGAGCGCGCCGCTCGGATGCACCCGGGACGGCCCGAGCCCCGTGCCGCCCTGCCCGATCGAGAGGCTCCGCCCGTCGCCAGTGGCGAACCCCGGCAGGTGGCACGTCATGCACGAGATATCGCGGTTTCCGCTCAGCTCCTTGTCGAAGGCGAGCGCCTGGCCCAGGCGCACGAGGGCCGGCCGCACCGGCGCCGGGCGAGCCAGCGGTGTGATGCCGCGAGCCGCGGCCAACTCACGCACTTCGCCAGCGAGCGATGCTGCATCCGCTGACATCGCGGACGCGGCCCGCGGCGCCGTCGCATCCTCGCCGCCACACCCGGCGAACACTACGGCGGATGCCGCCGCCCCGAGTAGACGCGCAGAGATTGGCATGAGATTCGGCCCCCGGTAACCGTAGGGGTGCTCGCCGGGCCGAGCGGCGTCTCGTCAGCCGCTCGCGTGTTGGCCTCTACAGACGAAATCGAGGTTGAGAGGGGAACCCGGCAATGGAGGTGGCAGCTCCCCGCTCGGCGTGCCGTCGGCGCGCGGGAGCACAATGCTCAGCGCGGCGGGCGCAGCGCTCGATTCAGCCCGCCAATCTCGTGCCGACAGGGGCAGCGCTCGCCGCCTGCTTACTGCGTGCCATCGGCGCGGACCAAGCCTGCCACCCATTACGGAAGCTCTCCACGAACGCGAAGTAGAGGACGTAGTACTGGAAGAACGGCGCCCGCTGCGCCGCGAAGATGAGTCCGTGCATCACGACCCCCGCCAGCACGTAGGCAGGCGCCAATCGCGGCGCCAGCACCGCGAGCGCGAAGGTCAGCTCTAACAGCACGGCGCCGACGGAGAGGAGCGATGCCAACGTGGGGTGGCGCGCCAGCTCGAGGCCGAGCGGCACGCCCCATCGCAACCCGTCCTGGGCGAAGTAGTAGACCAGCGTGTACCCGTTGAACCAGTCGAGCCCGCCGTTCACCAGCTTCGAGAGCCCCGCCGACAGATAGGCCAGAACCAGCAGCCACTGCACGGTGCGGAGCGGCCAGCGCGCGAACGGGCTCTCCACCGGCGCCGCCGGCGCCGCCTTGGCGGTGTGGCGGGCGATCCGCGCGCGCTCGATCAGCGCGTCCAGCGACATCGTCTCGCCCGCCGGGGAGACGGCGAGCAGCCAGAGCGCGATGATGAGCAGCGCCTCGGGATGGTGCAGCTCGCCGTAGGAGTAGCGGTGCGCCACGAGCAGCGTATTGCCGCCGGCGAAGAGGAGGAGCGCCGGCCTGGTGCAGAGGCCCACCAACGCCGCGAGCCCTGCGATCGAGGCGCCGAGCCAAATGGCGTGCAGCAGCATGGGTCCGGGGCGCGCGCCCCACGCGTCCAGCGGCAGGAGCAGCACCTTGAGGATCGGGAGCGGCTTGAACAGGCTCGGGTCCGCCTGGGCCAGGTAGAGCTGCCGCGAGAGCGGGGGGAAGAAGAAGAGAAGCGTGGCGCCCACGCACGCGATCCGGAGCAGCGCGAGATCGGAGAGCCGCTCGGGAGCGAAGAAGTGGCGGTCGAGCGCGCGGAGGATGGATCTCACGGTCGCCGTGCGGCGGCTCGTCGGGCGGTATCCGGTTGGAGCGGCCACTCGCCGGACTCGACCCACGGCCGCTCCTCGACTCTCACGCCTGCGGGCTCGACCCTGAGGACCTTGCGCCAGACCTGGAGCGCGCACACGTCCGCCCGCGTGCCGGCGCGGGTGAGGCGGCCGAGCGTGTCCACCAGCGCGTCGGGCTTGGCCGAGCGGGAGAGGTCGTACAGCAGCTTCCAGTAGCGTCCGAGCTCGATCCGGAGCGCGGACGCGGGCACCGCGATCGTGTCGGAGCGGTCGCAGGCGACGGCCCGCAGCTCCTGGAGCTGGATGGAGTCGCCCGCGTGGTGCGCGGCGCTGTACATCGGGTAGTCGAGGAAGGGCCAGTGCCGCACGCGCTGCCGGCCGCCGGGCGGGACGATGGTCCACGCCTGCGCGCCGAGCACGACGGCGATGCAGCTCACCGCGAAGGCTTTGCGCAGCATCGTGCCACCTCGCCCCTCGATCCGATTAGCATTCTTGGCATGCTCCGCCGATTCCTGAGCCGCCTGGGCGGCCAGCCTCTGAGTCATGATGCCGCGCCGCAGATCGTACATCGCACGATTCACGGCCTCCCCGTCCGCATCCTCAACACCCGCCCCGACATCGCCACGGAGGAGGTGGTGCGGCGGCTCACCGCGGCGCTCGATCTCGTCGCCGACTACGCGCCCCACCGCTATCGCCATCTCCGCGCCGACGTGTCCGGGCTCGTGGTCGAGCGGTTCGCCTGCCGCGGCGCGTTCTTCCCCGACTCCCGCGAGATGCTGGTGGAGCTCACCTTCACGGTCAACCCCCGGCACTCGCTCGCGGAGATCGCCGCCTCCATCGTGCACGAGGCCGCTCACGCGCGCGTCGCGCGGCGGTGCGGGCCGGTGACTCCGGAACGGCGCGCCCGCGAGGAGCGGCTCTGCCGGGAAGCCGAGCTGGAGCTCGGGCTCGCGCTGCCGGACGGCGATGTCGTGATCGAGCGCGCCCGCGCGTCGCTCGCGCTCTCCGACCGGGAGGTCGCGCCGGAGGTGGACTGGGCGGTGGCGGCGCGGCGGGTGGCGGCGGCGGACGAGCAGGCGCTGCGTCCGCGGCCCCCGGGCTGAGCGACCGCCGTCGTCTCAGGCCAGGTTCATCTTTCCGAGCAGGGCGCGGAACCGCGGGTGCGAGCGCAGGCTGGTGAACAGGAACGAGCCCTTGATCCCGAAGACCGCCCCCGCCCGCTCCCGTTGCGCCCGCTCCAGCCAATCCATCGCCCGGTCGTGCTCGCCCAGCCCGGTGTAGACGTACGCCATGTGATACGGGGAGACGTAACGCTCGCGCGAAAGCTCCTCCATCCGGCTCAGCACTGCGCGCGCTTCCGCGGTCCGTCCGGCAAGTCCGAACGCCTCACCGAGCTGCCCCAGATACATCGTGCTCTCGGGCGAGAGCGACACCGCCCGCTGCAGCGCGGCGATGCCTTCGTCGTGCATCCCCTTGAGGAAGTAGGCCCAGCCGATGGTGGCGTGCGCCAGCGCGAAGTGGGGATCGGTGTCGAGCACCCGCCCGACCGCGGCGAGGCCCTCGTCGTAGCGTCCCGCCCGGAGCAGCGTGGTCGCGATGTCGATCCCCCGGTGGACCAGCGGGTCGAGCTCGTGCGCCTTGTGCTGCACGACCAGCGCTTCGTCATAGCGCTCCAGCGCGGCCAACAGGAGCCCGTAGTAGTCGTAGGCATTGCCGGCGTTCGGGTCGAGCTCGATCGCCCGCCTGAGCTCCGCCTCGGCGCCGGCCCAATCGTGGTCGGCCCCGAACTTGAGGTACCCGAGCACCGCGTGCGCGTCGGCGAGCTCCGGATCGAGCTCGAGCGCGCGGCCGACCGCCGCCTTCGCCCGGCGGAAGCACTCGTCCGCCGGCATCGAGCCGGCGACGCCGAGGCCCATGTCGGTGTACACGTAACCGAGGGTGGCGTACGCCACGGCGTACTCCGGGTCCCGCGCGACGGCCTGCTCGAGATACGCGATCCCCTTCTCCACCCCCTCCTGCGTCCACCGCGTGAGGCACTGCCTGCCCAGCATGAAGAGCTGATATGCGTGCAGGTCGTCCGTGGGCTGCCGCCGGATCCGGGTCTTCTCTTCCGCCGACAGCTCGGCCTGGAGCGCCGCGGCGATCTGGAGCGCGACATCGGTCTGGATCGCGAAGATGTCGGTGAGGTCGCGGTCGTACGTCTCCGCCCAGAGGTGCCGGTCGGACTCGGCGTCGATGAGCTGCGCCACGATCCGCACCCGCTGGCCCGCGCGGCGCACGCTCCCCTCGAGCAGCGTCGCCACGTCGAGCTTGGCCGCGACTTCTCGCAGGCTCTGCTCCCGGTTCTTGAACGGCATGACCGAGGTTCGGGAGATCACCTTGAGCGCGCGGATCTTGGAGACGTTCGCGATCACGTCCTCCGTGATGCCGTCGGCGAAGTACTCGTTCTCGGGGTCGGCGCTCAAGTTGACGAATGGCAGCACCGCGATCGAAGGCGGCCGCCGCTGCACCGAGGCATGCGCGCCCGATGAACCGTCCAGCGCCGCGGCGAAGGCGGCGGCGGAGGGGAAGCGCTCCTCCGGCGCGCGGGCCAGCGCCCGCAGCAGCGCCGCCTCCACCCCGGCCGGCACCTCCGGGCGCACCCGCCGGATCCGGGGCGCCGGCTCGGTGAAGCGCCGC
>DASSOD010000116.1:0-4015 GCA_035700905.1 Gemmatimonadales bacterium
CGCATAGCGCCCGCCGCTGCCGCGTCGGTCCGCTCGCGCCGCCCTCGACCCAGCGCCTCCGCCTTCCGCCTTGCGCCTTCCGCCCTGCGCCTTCCGCCTCCCGCCTACTCCCTCGACCCCACCACCCCCGTGATCGCCGGCTGCTCCCCCGTGGGCGCGTCCACCGCGTCGATCCGAACCACGATCGCCGTGATGTTGTCCAGACCCCCCCGCCGGTTCGCCTCGTTCACCATCCGGTCCACCCAGCTCTGGGGATCCCCCTCCGACGTGAGGATCTTGAGCAACTGCTCGTCCTCCAGCATTCCGGTGAGCCCGTCCGAGGCGAGCAGCACGATGTCCCCGCTCTGGAGCGCGCCGAAGTAGAGGTCCGGCACCACCTCGATGCTCGCGCCCACGCAGCGGGTGATCACGTTGCTGTAGGGGTGGACCCGCGCCTGGTCGGGGGTGAGGAGCCCCGCGTCCACCTGCTCCTGCACGTAGGAGTGATCCTTGGTGAGCTGGCTCAGGGCGCCGTTCCGCAGCAGGTACGCCCGGCTGTCGCCCACCTGGCCCACGAGGTAGCGGCCCCGCATCAACACCAGCACGGTCGCGGTGGTCCCCATCCCGCGCTTGTCGCGCTCCTCGAGCGTGCGGCTGAAGATCCGCTCGTTGGCGACCTGGATCGCGTGCCGGATGCGCTCGCCCACCTGCTCCTCGGTGAGCCCCCGCACCGAGCCGATCTCGCGCGAGGCGATCCGCACCGCCATCTCGCTCGCCACCTCGCCCGCCGCATGCCCGCCCATGCCGTCGGCCACGATGAAGATGCCGCGGTCGGACAGCATGAGGTAGTTGTCTTCGTTGCCCGACCGGACCACGCCCACGTCGGTGCGGGCGGCGCAGGTGAAGTGCACGCGGCCCCGCTTAGGTGAGCAGCATGAGCGCCGCCGCCGCGAGCGCGGCGAGGGCGAGGGCCACGACGGCCCACATCGGGAGACCGGCCCCGCCGCGTCGCGGACCGGTGGCAAGCGGCCGGCGCGGCGCCGGCTCCTGCTCGTCGGCCGCGCCGTCGCGACGCCCCGGCTCCCCCAGCGCCTCGACCAGCCGCGTGCCCACCCGCGGCTGGATGCCGGTGACGTCGTCGGTGGACTCGAACAGCGTCGTCACCTCGCCGAACTTGATCGTGGCGCCGGGGCCGAGCGGGGTCTCGTCGGTGATCCGCTCGCCGTCCACGAAGGTGCCGTTGGTCGAGCCCAGGTCGCTCAGGATCCAGATCCCGTCCCGCCGCTGCAGCTTCGCGTGCGTCGCGCTCACGCTCGGCTCCGGGAGCACCAGGTCGTTGAAGTCGCCTCGGCCGATGTTGACCACCGGCACCCGGATGGTGAGCCGCTTCCCCTTGAGCGAGCCGCTCCGCACGAGGAGCGAGGCGATCGGCGCGTTCGCCATCGAGATCGGCGTCACCGGGCCCGACGCCGGGCTCGCCGCCGGCGGCGGCAGCGGCACGCCCGGCGCGGCGTGCATCGTGTCGAAGAGCCGGTGGTGCGCGCCGGTGGGGGGCGTGTTGCGCTGCGCACCCGGCGAAGGCTCCGGCGGCGGCGCATCCGCGTAGAACCGGAACTCGTCGCCCGCGATCCGGATCACGTCCGCCCGCTGCAGCACCCGGGTGCCGTCCACCCGTGTCCCGTTCACGAACGTGCCGTTGGTGCTGGTGTCGGTCAGGACGTAGCCCCGCTCGGTGGGCTCGATCCGCGCGTGGCGGCGCGACACCTCGCTCCCCGCCACCACCACGTCGCAGCCCGCGTCCCGCCCGAACACCAGCGCGCCGCCCAGTCCCACGTGGTACTCCCGCCCGTCGGTGAGGCAGACCAGGCGCCCGCCCGACGCGCCGGGCGATTGCGATGCGGATGGGGGAGGGGGAACGAACTTCTGGAAGGCTGCGGAATCGAAGAATTGGGTGTGGCCGCCGCGGGTGGGATCGACCACGAGCAGCTCATGTTGGCCGATCTGAATCTTGTCTCCGTGCAGGACCGGGGTCGGGTCGTCGCCCTGCCGGATTCCGTTCACCGTGAGATCGGCGCCGCGGGCGGCCCGCCGGATGGCGGCGGAGCCGTCGGCGAGTCCCTGGACGATGGCGTGCCGCGGCAGCACGCCCTCCCCCCTCAAGGGAAGATCGCAGCCGGCGTCGGAGCCGACGACCATCTCCCCGGCGGCAATGGGATAGCGTTGGCCGCCGACTTCCAGTTGCATCATCCGCTAGGTCCCCGAGGGCTTCGCGAGTCGAAGAACAACCTACCCGGCGGTCCGTAAGCGCGCAAGGAATCTTTAGTTACCCAGCGCGTCCGCGCTCCGGAGCTGGCCCTGGAGCTGCAGTTGATAGAGCCGCGCGTAGAGCCCGCCCTGCGCCAGCAGCTCCCGGTGCGAGCCCCGCTCCCGGATCTCGCCGTGGTGCAGCACCAGAATCCGGTCCGCGTGAAGGATGGTGCTCAGCCGGTGGGCCACCACCAGGCTGGTGCGCCCCGCCATGAGCTCGGCGATGGCCCGCTGGATCTGCGCCTCGGCCTCCGCGTCCACCGAGCTGGTGGCCTCGTCCAGCACCAGAATCCGCGGATCCATCGCGAGCGCGCGCGCGAAGCTCAGGAGCTGCCGCTCGCCCACGCTCAGGCTCCGGCCCCGCTCGCCCAGCACGTGGTGATAGCCCCGCGGCAGCCGCTCGATGAACCGATGGGCACCCACCTGGCGCGCCGCCGCTTCGGCCGCGGCGGCGGGGACGGGCGCATCGAGCGTCAGATTGTGCAGGACGTCGCCGCTGAATAGGAAGAGGTCCTGCTGCACGAAGCCGATGAGCGAGCGGAGGTCGCGGGTCGAGAGGGCGCGGACGTCCACGCCGTCCACCGTGATCCGGCCCCGCTGCGGATCGTAGAACCGCAGCAGCAGGCTCACGATCGTGGTCTTTCCCGCGCCGGTGTGCCCCACGAGCGCGACCGTCTCCCCGGGCGACGCGACGAACGACACGTCGCGCAGCACCCAGGGGCCGGCCTCGTCGTACCGGAACCAGACGCCCTCGAACGCCACCTCGCCCCGCACCGGCTTGGGGAGCGGCGCGGGATGCGCCGGCTCCGGCACCGTCACCGACTCGTCGAGCAGCCGGAACACGCGCTCCGACGACGCCATGGCGCTCTGCAACAGGTTGAACTTCTCGGAGAGGTCCTGCAGCGGCTGGAAGAAGCGCCGGGTGAGCTGGATGAACGCCGCGAGCACGCCGACGGTGAGCGTGCCCTGCAAGGTGCGTAGGCCGCCGTACCAGAGCAGCAGCGCGAGCGCGACCGCGGTGAGCACCTCGATGACCGGGAAGAACACCGCGTAGATCGTGATCGAGCGGAGGTGCGCGTCGAGGTGGCGCCGATTCACCCGCTCGAAGTCCCGCGCCGCCGCCGCCTCCCGCCCGAAGAGCTGCACCACCCGCATGCCGGAGAGCTGCTCCTGCAGGTAGCTGTTCAGCCGCGCGAGCCGCACCCGGATCTGGCCGAACGCCTCGCGCACCCGCCGGCGGAAGATCGTGGCGGTGAGCCACACGAGCGGGATCACGGCGAAGGCCACCAGCGCGAGCCGCCAGTCGGTGGCGAGCATCATCACCATGATCGCGATCAGCGTGAACACGTCGCCGAACACGGTCACCACGCCGGAGGAGAACAGCTCGTTCAGCGTCTCCACGTCCGACGTGACCCGGGTCATGAGCCGGCCCACCGGATGCCGGTCGAAGTAGGGGATCGAGAGCCGCTGCAGGTGGCCGAAGATCTGCATCCGGAGATCGTACATCACCCGCTGGCCGATGTAGGTCGTGAGCAGCGTCTGCCCATATTCGGCCAGGAACTCCACCGCCAGGGAGGCGGCGTAGAGCGCCGCCAGCGTAGCCAGCAGGCCGAGGTCCCGGTGGGGGATCGCGACGTCGAGCGCACGTTGCGTCAGGGCCGGCGGCACCAGCGTGAGCGTGGCGCCGAGGAGGAGGAGCGCCACCGCCGAGGCCGTGGCGCCCTTGTAG
>DASSOD010000117.1:0-3522 GCA_035700905.1 Gemmatimonadales bacterium
AAGCTGTAGTTCATGAGCTGCCGGCGGCCGAGGAGGTTACGGACGGGCCAGTAGCTGAGCACGATGACGAGCGCGGTGAGCGCGAGCACCAGGGCGCCGAACCAGGCCGGCGGCGGCGCGGAGGCGCCGGGGGCGGTCGCCCCGAAGAAGGAGTCCGGGACCGCCGAAAAGACGATGACCATCGTGACGACGTTAAGCCAGGCGTAGTTGCCGCTCGCGACCAGGTAGGCCTGCGTCCCGAGCATGAGCAGCGCGCCGATGCCGGCCACGGGCTGCGGCATGAATAGAAGGAACGGCGCCACGAGCTGCGCGGCGTAGTTCCCCGCCGCCTCGAGCCGGTGGAACGCACGCGGGAGCCGGTGGACGTAGCGGCTCAGCGGGTTCGGCATCGGCTGGGTCTCGTGGTGGTAGTCCATGCAGGTGAGGTCGCGCCAGCAGGGATCGCCCCGGAGCTTGATGAGCCCGGCGCCGAGCTCCACCCGGAACCCGAGCCAGCGGAAGAGCAGCAGCACCAGGAGCGGGGGCGCCGTTCGCGCGTTCCCGAGGAAGATCGCGAGGAACCCCGCCTCGAGCAGGAGCGATTCCCACCCGAATCCGTAGAACCGCTGGCCCACGTTGACGATCGAGAGGTAGAGCAGCCACAGCGCGAGCCACGCCACCATGGGCACCCAGAGCGGACCCGATTGCGGAAGGCCGATCGCGAGCGCGAGGGAGAGCAGCACGCCGGCCCACGAGATCGCGCGGAGCAGCCGGTCGGAGTAGCCGGTCAGGTGGAAGAGGGTGGGCGCCTCGCGGAACGTGGTCGCGCGGAGGAATCGGGGCGTGGGGAGGAGGCCGCGCTCGCCCAGGAGCGCGGGGAACTGATCCAGCGCGACCGCGAATGCGATGAGGTAGATGAGCGCGACGCCGCGCTCGATGACCAGCCGCGCGATCCGGTAATCCGGGGCGGAGAGCCAGTCCACCGCGCCTACCGCAAGACGCCCCTGAGCGCCGAGCGCGCCGAATACCACCCGCACAGCCCGTGCACCCCCGCGCCCGGCGGCGATGACGAGGAGCAGATGAGTATGGCGGGGTCCGGCGTACGGTATGGATCGGGCCGCCACGCGGGGCGGGTGAAGAACTGCCGGATGTCCGGGCGCCCGCCGCCGATGTCGCCTCCGACGCAGTTCGCGTTGTAGCGCTCGAGGTCCGCGGGCCCGAGGCGCGACACCGCGAGGATGCGGTCGCGGAACCCGGGGGCGAACCGCTCGATCTGGGCCAGGATCCGGTCGGTCATGTCCACCGCCGAGCCGTTGGGCACGTGGCAGTACGCCCAGACCGTGTGCCGCCCCTCCGGCGCCCGCGACGGATCGAAGAGCGACGGCTGCGCCAGCAGCACGAACGGCCGCTCGGCGATCCGGCCCTCGGCCACCGCGGCCTCGGCGGCCGCGATCTCCTCGAAGCTGCCGCCCACGTGCACCGTGGCGGCGCGAAGCGTTTCCGGATCGCGCCAGGGGATCGGCCCGTCGAGCGCCAGGTCCAGCTTGAACGTGCCCGGCCCGTACCGGAACCGCCCGAGCTGCCGCACGTAGCATCGGCCCAGAAAGCCCGCGCGGAGCCGCTGGCCGGCGATCGCAAGCATCTGGCGCGGGGTGAGGTCGAAGAGCGCGGCGCGGTGGGGCGGCAGCTGATCGATGGAGGAGATCGGGCGCCCGGTCACGATCTCCCCGCCCAACTCGGTGAGGCACGCCGCGAGCGCGTCGGGGAGCCGCTGCGATCCGCCCGCCACGATGGGCCAGCCGACCGCGTGCGCGCTCGCCAGGAAGATCAGCGCGAACGCGCCGGTGAGCGGCTCGGAGAACTGGAGCATCGAGTGGGCGGCGCACCCCGCGAGCAGCGCCCGCGCGGCCGGCGTGCGGAACCGCCCGGCCAGCATCGAGGCCGGCTGCAGCGCGCGCACGCCGAAGCGAGCGGCGGCCACCATCTTCCGCGCGCCGCGCGGGATGTGGAGCGGCGCCGCGAGCTCGTCGAACACCACCCGCCAGTCCCGCACCGCCGGCTCGACCAGCTCGCGGTAGGCGCGCTCGTCCCGGCCGAGCCGCTTGGCCGTGGCGTCGAGGTCGCGCAGGCTGAGCGCGGTGCCGTCCTCGAGCGGGTGCGCGTACTCGGCCTCGGACTGGATCCAGCCGACGCCGTGACGCGCGAGCGGCAGTTGGGAGAAGAACGGCGACGCGTGGCCCATCGGGTACACCGCGCTGCACACGTCGTGGAGAAATCCGGGCAAAGTGAGCTCGGCCGAGCGGCAGCCGCCGCCAACGGTGGGCGCGGCCTCGACCAGCTGCACCGAGCGGCCCGCGCGCGCGAGGGTGATCGCGGCGGCGAGCCCGTTCGGCCCCCCGCCGACCACGACCGCATCGTACCCGCTGCGCCGGCTCATGCCGCGCTCAGTGCGGCGCCCAGCGCGGCGCGCCGGTGAAGAGCCCGTCCACGAACCCGATCCGGTACGCGATGAGGAGCCCCACCGCGAGGCTCACCACGCCCGACGCGAGCCGGATCCGGTGCGCGAGCGCCGCCGAGCGGCGGCCGCCGGCCGCGATCGGCACCGCGATGGCGGCCGTGATCAGCATCATGCCGACGATCGTCCCCACCCCGAACACGAGCAGGTAGAGCACCGACCACCGCGGGTCGGCGATCGTGGCGAGCACCAGGAGCGCGACGGCCGCGGACCCGGCGAGCCCGTGCACCACACCGACCACGAGCGGCCGAAGCAACTGATACGGCCCGAGCCCGCCCAGCCGCCGGTCGAGCCGCGCGAGCGGCGTCGCCTCGGGCGCGTGGGGGTGGACCTCGGGGTCGTGGCCGTGCGGGTGGACGTGGACGTAGTCGCCGTGGCTGTGCGCGTGCGAGTGCACCGTGCCGGGGCCGGCGCCGCCACCGGTGCCGGCGCGCGATCCGGCCGAACCCGGCGCGAGACCGCCCACCAGTCCGCGGAAGCTCCGCAGGTTGGCCAGGCCGAGCACGACGAGCATCACGCCCACCGCGAATTCCATCGAGAGCCCGAGTCGCGCCGGGATCACCCAGCGGAAGAGCACGATTCCGCCGCCAACCACGAGAATGGTGAGCGTGTGGCCCAGGCCCCACACGGCGCCGATCGCGGCCGCGCCACGCACCGTCCGATGGCGGCTCACGATCGTGGTCACCGCGATCACATGATCGGGATCGGTGGCGTGGCGCATGCCGAGGAAGAAGCCGAGCGTGACCAGCGCGAGGAGGCCGATCATGCGCGCCGCGCGCCCGGCGGCGCCCCCGCGATCGCCTCGGCGAGGCGCCACTCCAGCAGCCCACGGCTCATAGCATCATCTCCAGCGCGATCGGCTTCGATTCTCTGCCCTGGCGGATGTGCCGGTGGGCTCTCGACGACCTAGCCTAACATCAGGGGTGGCGGGAGCCAACGGGCGGACGGGCGGACAGGCGGACAGGCAGACGGGCGGACGGGCGCACGGGCGGACGGGCGCGCGCGGCGTGCGGGGGGGCGGGGGGTGC
>DASSOD010000118.1:0-4100 GCA_035700905.1 Gemmatimonadales bacterium
CGCGGTGCTGGGCGACCGCGAGCCATTCGGCGTCCTGGGCGAGCTGGTCCCCTGGCTCGAGCGGCGGGTCGGCGCATTGGACGACGCGAGCCTCCGGCGGCCGGAGGCGCCGGGGAAATGGTCGGTGGTCGAGGTGGTGCAGCACCTGGCGGACAGCGAGCTGGTCTACGGGTATCGCGTGCGCCTGATCCTCACCCAGGACTCGCCGCCGATCCCCGGCTACGACCAGGACGCCTGGGCGCGGATGCTTCGCTACCGGGAGGCGCCGCTGGCGCAGGCGCTGGCGCAGATCGCGGCGCTCCGGGGCGCCAACCTCTCGCTCTATCGCTCGCTCGGACCGCGGGAGCTGGAGCGCGCGGGCCTTCACGGCGAGCGCGGCCCCGAGAGCGTGGGCCACATCATCCGGCTGCTCGCCGCGCACGACCTGGTGCACCGGCGTCAGATCGAGCGGATCCTGGAGGCGCAGGCGCCGCCCCGTCGCTGATGTTCGAGTTCCGCCTGGAGGCCGCGCAGGGGGCCGCCCGCGCCGGTGCGCTGGCGCTCCCGCACGGGGTGGTGCGGACGCCCGCCTTCATGCCGGTGGGCACGCACGGCGTGGTGCGCGGGCTGCATCCCGACGACGTGCGCCGCACCGGCGCGCAGATCGTGCTGGCCAACACCTACCACCTGCACCTCCGCCCGGGCGAGGAGGTGATCCGCGCGATGGGCGGCCTGCACGCGTTCACCACCTGGGACCGGCCGATCCTCACCGACTCCGGCGGGTTCCAGGTGTTCTCCCTGGAGGGGCTGCGGCGGATCGACGAGCGCGGGGTCGAGTTCACCAGCCACGTGGACGGATCGCTGCGCACGCTCACGCCCGAGCGGGCCGTGGAGATCCAGTGCGCGCTGGGCTCCGACGTCGCGATGGCCTTCGATCACGTGGTGCCGGGGCAGGCGCCGCACGCGCTGGCGGAAGAGGGGATGGAACGCACGCTCCGCTGGCTCGACCGCTGCCGGCGTCGGCACGCGGAGGTCGCCGGCGCGGGGCAGACGCTCTGGCCCATCGTGCAGGGCGGCACCCACGACGAGCTGCGCCGCCGTTCGCTCGAGGGCACGCTGGCGCTGGGCCCGTGGACCGGCGTCGCCATCGGCGGGCTCTCGGTGGGCGAGCCCAAGCCGGTGATGCATCGCGTGCTCGAGGCGCTCGAGCCGATGCTGCCGCGAGAGACCCCCCGTTATCTTATGGGCGTCGGCTTCCCGCCCGACCTGCTGGACGGCATCGCCCGCGGGGTGGACCTGTTCGACTGCGTGGCCGCGACGCGGAACGGCCGGCACGGGACGGCGTGGCTCCCGACCGGACGGCTCAACGTGAAGGGCGCCGCGCTCAAGGGCGCGCGGGGGCCGCTGGACCCGGAGTGCGACTGCGAGACCTGCACCACCTTCTCGCGCGGGTACCTCCGCCACCTGTTCATGGTGGACGACATCCTGGGGCTCCGGCTGGTCTCGATCCACAACGTGCGGTTCCTGATCCGGCTGGGCGAGACCGCGCGGGCGCGGATCCTCGAGGGGACGTTCGACCGGTGGAGCCGCGCGTGGCTCGACCGCTACCACAACGGCAGAGGAGAGACGTGACGCCAGCCCTGCTCGCGGCCATAGCCCCCGCGCCCGGCGGCGCCCCAGGCGGCGCGACCGTGCTGCTGCTCCAGATCGTGGCGATCGGGCTGGTGTTCTACTTCCTGATCATCCGGCCGCAGAGCCAGGCGCGAAAGCAGCACGAGCGGCTGCTCGCCGGGCTCAAGAAGGGCGACGAGGTCACCACCTCGGGCGGCATCATCGGGAAGGTGAAGGACATCAAGGAGGACCGGATCACGATCGAGAGCGGGAGCGCCACGCTGGTGGTCGAGCGCGCGCGCATCGTCCGGGTCGGCCAGACGGCGGCGCCGGGAGCCAACCCGTGAGCGTGCGCCAGATCCACCTGCTCGGCTCCCCGGTGCTGCGGCAGCGCAGCCCGGAGGTGCGCGGCCTGGACGACGAGGTGCGGCGGCTCATCGACGACATGTTCGAGACCATGGACGCGGCCCGCGGCGTGGGGCTCGCGGCCAACCAGGTGGGCGTGGCGCGGCGCGTGGCCGTGATCGACGCGGAGGGGCAGCGCTTCGCCATGGTGAACCCGGTGATCTCGGAGGCCTCTGGGCGCGAGACGGCCGAGGAGGGGTGCCTCTCGATCCCGGAGCTCTACGGCGACGTCACCCGGCCCGACCGGGTGGTGCTCGAGGCGCTCGACCGCGAGGGGGCTCCGTTCCGTCTCGAGGCGGCGGGGCTGGTCGCCCGCGCGATCCAGCACGAGATCGATCATCTCGACGGCATTCTCTTCCTGGACCATCTGAGCCTGCTCCGGCGGAAGACGCTCCTGGCGCGCTGGAAGCGGGAGCACAAGGACGACACGAGCTACTTGAGGGACGTTCAGCCCGCCTCCGCCCGGTCGGAGTGATGCGGCTGGTGTTCTTCGGCACGCCGGAGTTCGCCGTGCCGTCCCTCCGAGCCCTGCTGCGACACCGCATCGAGATCGCCGCGGTCGTCACCCGCCCCGACAAACCCCAAGGCCGCTCCCGCTCCACCCTGGTCCCGCCGCCGGTCAAGGCGGTGGCGCAGGACGTCGGCCTGCCCGTGCTCCAGCCGGAACGGCCGGTCGGGGACGTGTTCGCCGCGAGCCTCCGCCACCTGCGGGCCGATCTCGGCGTGGTCGTGGCGTACGGGCACATCCTCCGGCCCGAGATCCTCACGATCCCGACGCAGGGCATGGTCAACGTGCACGCCTCCATCCTCCCGCGCTGGCGCGGCGCGGCGCCGGTCCAGTGGGCGATCCTGAGCGGCGACGCGGAAACCGGCGTCAGCATCATGCGCATGGAGGAAGGGCTCGACAGCGGACCGGTACTGCACCGCGTCTCCACGCCGGTCGGGCCGGACGAGACCGCCGGGATGCTCGCCGACCGCCTGGCCGACCTCGGCGCGACGGCCCTCGTGGGCGTGGTGGCGCGCCTCGCCAAGGGAGAGCGGATGCCGGGCGAGCCGCAGGACCACCTGCTCGCGACCTACGCGCCGAAGATCGACCGCGGCGGGGCGCGGCTGGAGTTTGCCGACGGCGGCGCGCGGGCGGCCCGCGCGATCCGGGCGTTCGATCCCGCGCCCGGCGCGTGGGCGCTGCTGCACGACTCGCCGGTGAAGCTCTTCGGCGCACGGCCGGTCGCGGGCGGCGGCGATCCCGGGCTCGTGCTCGCGGCGGGCGGGTCGCTCGTGATCGGATGCGGGGCGGACGCGGTGGAGGTGCGCGAGGCGCAGCCCGCGGGCAAGGCGCGCATGCCGGTGGAGGCGTGGGTGCGGGGCCGCGGCGTCGCCCGCGGCGACCGATTCGCGTGAACCGCCGGCCCCTCCCGCGGGTGCACGCGATCACCGACGCCGCCGTGCTGGCGCAGGCCGATCTCGGCGTGCGCGCCGCCGCGATCGCCGCGGGCGGTCCGGCTGTCGCGCTGCACGCGCGGGACCGCTCCGCCGCCGCCCGGCGGCTCGCCGAGGTGGCGGCGCGCTTCGTCGCCCTGGCGCGTCCGCCCGAGGCCGCCGTCTTCGTGAGCGGCCGGCCCGACATCGCCGCGGCGGTGGGCGCGCAGGGGGTGCAGCTCGCCGACCTCGACCTGGCGCCGCGCGACGCCAGGCGGCTCCTGCCCTCGGGGTGGATCGGCCGCTCGGTGCACGACCTCGGCGCCGCCGAGTCGGCCTGCGCGGACGGCGCCGACTACCTGCTGGCGGGACCGGTCTACGCCACGGCCACGCACCCCGACCGCGCGCCCGCGGGCCTCGGTCTGGTGCGCGACTGCGCCCGGCTCGGCCCGCCGGTCGTGGCGATCGGCGGGATCACCCCGGAGCGGGCGCCGGAGGTGCGCGAGGCCGGCGCATGGGGCGTGGCGGCGATCCGCGCCCTCTGGTACGCCGGCGACCCGGCCCAAGCGGTGCTCCGGCTTCTCGCCCCCTGGGAGTGAGCCACGGGCGGCGCGCACGGGGTTATCCTTCGGGCATGCAAGAGCTCGAGATCGTGGTGAACGGGGAGCGTCGCCTGGTTCCCGGCC
>DASSOD010000119.1:0-12026 GCA_035700905.1 Gemmatimonadales bacterium
CGGGCGCGACACCCCCACGCGCGCGAAGGGGTACTTCTTGCCGGCCGTCACGTTGGGCGCCCCGCACACCACGTGCTTGGGGGTGTCGGTGCCGTCGTTGACCAACGTGAGCCGGAGCCGGTCGGCGTTGGGGTGCGGCCGCACCTCCTCCACCAGCCCCACCACCACGGCGTCGAGGCCGGCGTGGAGCGGCTCGATCCCCTCGACGGGGGCGCCGAGCATCGCGAGCCGCTGGCTCACGTCGGCGACGTCGAGGGGCCGGCGGAGGAAGGCCTCCAGCCACTTGCGCGAGAGCTTCATCGGCGGCTCAGAGGGAGAACTGGGTCAGGAAGCGCATGTCGCCCGAGTAGAGCAGGCGGATGTCGGGGATCCCGTGCCGCTGCAGCGCGATGCGTTGCGGCCCCATCCCGAAGGCGAACCCGGTATAGCGCTCGGGGTCGAGGTCGCACGCCTTGAGCACCTGCTCGTGCACCATCCCGCAGCCGAGGATCTCCATCCACCCCGTCTGCTTGCACGCCGGGCACCCCGCCCCGCCGCACAGCTGGCACTCCACGTCCATCTCGGCCGAGGGCTCGGTGAACGGGAAGTACGAGGGCCGAAAGCGCACCCGGGTCTGCGGCCCGAAGAAGCGGCGCGCGAAGTGCGCGAGGGTGGACTTGAGGTCCACGAACGAGATCCCCTCGTCCACCGCGAGCCCCTCGATCTGGGAGAAGGCCGGCGCGTGCGACGGATCGAAGGGGTCGTTGCGGTAGACCATGCCCGGCATCACGGCGCGGATGGGCGGCGCGCTCGCGAGCATGGTGCGGATCTGGACCGGCGAGGTGTGGGTCCGGAGCAGGAGCCGTCCCCCGACCGGTTCCTCCTCGATCGGCGCCGCGTCGAGGTAGAGCGTGTCGTGCAGGTCCATCGCGGGGTGGTCCGCGGGGAAGTTGAGCGCGTAGAAGTTGTACCAGTCGGTCTCGACCTCGGGGCCGACCGCCACGGCAAAGCCGAGCTCGCGGAAGATGCCGAGGATCTCGTCCACCACCCGGGTGACCGGGTGCTCCGCGCCCACCCAGCGCCGCCGGGCGGGCATGGTGAGGTCGATCTCGGCGGCCGGCGCCGTCTCCCGCGCGAGCGCCTCGGCCCGCGCGTCGAGCGCCGCCTCCGCGTCGCGCTTGAGCCGGTTCACGGCGGCGCCGTAGACCTTCCGCTCCGCGACCGGCAGCGCCGGCACCCGCTGGAGCAGCTGGTTGAAGAGCCCCGCCTTCCGGCCGAGGAGCGCGATCCGTTCCGCCTCGAGCTCGGCGGCGCCCAGGGTGGCCAGGCGCGCGAGCCGGGGGAGCAGCGCGTCGAGCTCGGCGTAGCCGGTTGGTTGGGCGACGGTGGATTGGGCCATCGGTTTCCCGAACGTCAGGGGCTCAAGTGGCCGTGGGGCCGTCCGCGCCGGGCGGGCGACCCCACGGGGGCGGACGATCGCGAGGGCGGCGGCTCAGCTCTGGCCCTTCGCGACCTCCGCGATGCGGCCGAACGCGTCCGCGTCGCGCACGGCGAGGTCGGCGAGGACCTTCCGGTTGATGTCCACGCCCGCCTTGCGGAGCCCGGCCATGAGGCGGCTGTAGCTCAGCCCGTGCATCCGGGCGGCCGCGTTGATCCGGGTGATCCAGAGCGCGCGGAATTCGCCCTTCCGCTTGCGGCGGTCGCGGTACGCGTAGCGCATTCCGCGCTCGACCGTCTCCTTGGCGGACTTGTAAAGCTTGCTCCGGCCGCCCCGGGCCCCCTTGGCGGCCTCCATGTACTTCTTCTTGCGCGCGTGATGCGCGACGCCGTTCTTGACGCGCGGCATGGGCTCCTCAGGCCTGGAGAAGGCGGTCAACCCGCCTGAAGTCCGCCGAGCTCACCAGGTCGGGCTTCTTGAGACGGTTCTTCCGCTTGCGGGTCTTCTTGGTCAGGATGTGCGAGTGGTTCGCGTGGAACCGCTTCAGCTTGCCCGACCCCGTCCGGGTGAAGCGCTTCATTGCGGCGCGCTTGGTCTTCTGCTTCGGCATGGTGCTCCCGTTCGTGGCGGCCTACTTGGGGGCGATGACCATGGTCATGTTGCGCCCCTCGAGCTTGGCCTCGCTCTCCACCTTGCCCACGTCGGCGAGCTGCGAGGCCACCCGGTCCAGCACCGCCTTGCCCAGCTCCACGTGCGCCATCTGCCGCCCGCGGAACATCATCGTGACCTTCACCTTGTTGCCATCGCCCAGGAACTCGCGCGCATGCCGGGTCTTGAACTCGAAGTCGTGGTCGTCGATGCCCGGCCGGTACTTCACTTCCTTGAGCTGGATGACGTGCTGCTTCTTCTTGGCCGCCCGGGCCGCCTTGGCCTCCTCGAACTTGTACTTCCCGTAGTCCATGATCTTGACCACGGGCGGACGAGCCATGGGCGCCACTTCCACCAGATCCAGTCCCCGCTCCTGCGCGGCGGCCAGCGCCTCCTCCACCGGCATGACTCCCAGTTGTTCACCCCCGGGCCCGATCACGCGCAGGGGACTGATGCGGATCTGCCGGTTGACGCGGATGCGCTTCTCGCGCTCGTTCGTGGACAGTGGCGGTGCCTCCCTGCAAAGAAAAAACGGACGTCCCGAGCACCGGACGTCCGCAGCACCGCGCGGCATGCCGCACCCGCGGCTCCCGCAACCTTGGCTTGGACCCGGTCACACCGCGCCACTGCCGCGGGCTCAGGGTGAGGGGCGTACCGCCCCTGCTTCTGTGGACCGCAAACCTAGCGCTGCGCCGGTGCGTGTGTCAACCGACCGCCGCGCCGCCCGCGAGCACCTGGTCGGTGAGCACGGGACCCTTGGCGCCGGCCGCAAGCCGAGCCGTGGCGATGCGCGGATCGTGCTCGAAGACGAGCAGCCATTCCCCCGCCGCGGCTTCGGCGTAGAGCGCCCGGCGCGACTCCAGGGTGCGGAGCGGCTCGAGGTCGTAGCCCATGATCCAGGGCAGGGGCAGGTGCGCGGCGGTGGGCACGAGATCGCCCAGGAACACCGCGGTCTCGCCGCCGTCCGCCACCACGACCGCCTGATGGAAGGGCACGTGGCCCGGCGTGGGCCGGAACGCCACGCCGGGCAGGATCTCCGCCCCGTCGTCCAGCAAACGCCACCGCCCGGCCTCCGCCACCGGCTCGAAGTTCGGCGGGAGGTAGCTCGCGCGGGTGCGCTCGTTGGTGTGCCGCGCGAAGGCGAGCTCGCCCCGGTGCAGGACGTAGGTGGCGCGCGGAAAGGCGAGCCGCACCCCCCCGCCCTCCGCGCGCAGCGTGTTCCCGCCCGCATGGTCGAAGTGGAGGTGGGTATTCACGACCCAGCGGACGTCCTCCGGCGCGAAGCCCGCCTCGGCGAGCGCATCCTCGAGCTGCGTCGCACCGGCCGCTCCGCGGTTCTCGATGCCGTAGATCTCGCGGAACCGCTCGTCGTCCTTGTCGCCCGCGCCGGTGTCCACCAGCGTGAGGCCGTCGGGATGCTCGATCAGGAGGCAGCGCAGCGCGAGCGGGATCCGGTTCCGCTCATCCGGCGGCGCGCGCCGCTCCCAGAGCGGCTTCGGGACCACGCCGAACATGGCGCCGCCGTCGAGGCGCTGGAGTCCGCCTTCCAGGGTGTGGCAGCGGAGCCGGCCCACCGTGAACGTGTGGATCAGCGTCACGTCCCGTTCTCGGGGCAGGAGTCGCCGCGCGGCTCGCTCGGGAGGGCCGACCGCCGCCGGCGGCGGGACGCGGTCGAACGGGTCTCGATCGCGGCGAGGTCCTGCAGCGTGCGCGCGCCCTCGTCGCGGGCGAGCCCGAGGAGCCGCGCCAGCAGGTGCGCCGTCACCAGCGCGTCGCCCGCCGCGCGGTGGCGCGCCGCAGTGTCGAAGCCGAAGAACCGAATCAGGTTGTCGAGGCCGCAGGAGCGCACCCCCCGCACCAGCCGCCGGGCGAGCCGCACGGTGCAGAGCCGCGGCCCGTCCAGGGCCAGGTCGCGCGCCCGGCGCAGCTCCGCCCCGAGGAACGCCCAGTCGAACCGCGCGTTGTGCGCCACGAACACGCGCCCGGCGAGCGCCGCCAGCACCTGATCGGCGATCTCGGCGAAGCTGGGCGCGTGGCGCACCATCTCGTCGGTGATGCCGGTGACCGCCACGATCGCGTGCGGGATCGCGCGGCCCGGGTTCACCAGCGACTCGAAGACCACCTCCCGCCGCTCGCCATGCACCACGGCCACCGCGATCTCGGTCACGCGGTCGCCGCCCGCAGCCCGCATCCCCGTGGTCTCCACGTCCACCACCGCGAACGCGCACTCCTCCAGCAGGGGCGACCCCTGCGCCTCGGCCACGAGCGCCCAGCGGCCGTCGGCGAGTTGGCGGACCCGCGGGTCGGCGCCGAGCAGCGCCGCGGTGAGCCGCTCCGCCACGGGCGCCGGGGCGCCCGGCAGGCCGAGCACGTCGCCGCAGAGCGCGCCGGCGCTCTGCGCGCCGTCGCGCCGGAGCCGCTCCACGACGAGCTGGGCCAGCGTCGTCCCCGGATGCGGCTCGACCCCGATCACAGGGGCGCCCGGCGGAGCGGGAGCGTCATGCAGCGCGGGCCGCCGCCTCCCCGGGCGAGCTCGCTTCCGTCGATCGTCACCACGATGCGCTGGCGCGAGTCGATCCAGTCGTCGAAGGCGAGGAAGTCGGTCGAGGGCACCTGGCGGAAGCCGGCCTGCTTGAGCGCCTCGAGCGTGGCGTAGTTCCGCCGGTAGCTCACGATCATCCCCGGCCGGAGCGCCAGGAAGTTGCAGGCCGAGCTCCACTGCTCCCGGTCCTGCGCGGTGCGGTTGGTGCCGCCGGCGAAGATCGGCTCGAGCGGCAGCCCCACCTCGCGCAGGGCGGCGAAGAAGTTGGGCATCTCCCGCACGCCCTCCACCCCTTTCCGCCGGTGCAGCACGGGCAGCCGCTCCGGTCCGACGAAATAGGGCGGGTACACCACGCAGAGGTCGCGGTCCACGTGGGTGAACAGCATGTCGAGGTGAATGGCCGTCGGCGCTTTGGGCATGATCACCACGATCACGTCCGTCACGTTGCCGTGCGCGAACACCAGCTCGCAGAGCTGGTCCAGCGCCGGGGGGGAGGTGCGCTCGCTGAAGCCCACGACCAGGAGGTCGGGCCGGAGGTGGTGGACGTCGCCGCCCTCGAGCGTGTAGTTGCTCCGGTGCTCCTCGGTGCCGTCGTAGAGAATGCCGGCGTTCCGCAGCTCCGGGTGCAGGCGGAACAGCGTCTTCACCAGCAGCTCCTCCGTCCACCGCACCCCGTACCGCATCGAGCCGACCACGGCGTGGTCCCCGATCACCATGCCCACGTCGCGGGGGAAGAAGAGGTTGGGGAGCGGCGGAAGGACGAACCCGCCCTCGTTCAGCGCCGCCGTGATCGGCCCCGCCGTCTCCTCCGTGCCCTCGATGACCATCCGCACGATCTCGTCCGGCGGCAGCGCCGCGAGCCGGCGCGCCAGGTCGTCCGAGGGGAACACGTCCATCGTCTTGGCGATGAGGAAATCGCGCGCCTCCGGGTTCTCGAGCACCTCGGCGAGCAGCTTCCGCACCTGGTAGATGCGCGCCACCCGCGAGAGCACGGCGACGAATTGGCGGTGCTCCCGCTGGGCGGTCTCGAGGTCGATGATGTCGTCGTAGAGAAAGTCTTCGCGCGTCCCCGGCGTCACCGCCTGCAGCTCGCTGCCGGGCGTGTGCACCAGGACCGCCTGAAGGGCGCCGATCTCGGATGAGACGTGGAGGCAGGACATGCGACCAAGCTACAATGGCGCCGGACGGGACGAAACGCGGCGACGCGGCGATCGGGCCGCGCCGCGGGGAATCAGCGGTTGCTCAGCGCGTAGCTCAGCGTCTCCAGCTCGAGGGCGAGGTTCACGGTCTTCACCACGACGTCGTCCGGAACCGCGAGCTGCAGCGGCGCGAAGTTGAGGATGGCCTTCACCCCGAGCTTGACCAGGCGGTCGGTGACCGGCTGCGCCGCGTCGGCCGGCGTGACCAGCACGGCCATGTCCACCGGCGAGCGCGCGAGCTCCTCCTCCAGCTCGTTCACGTGGCGCACCGTGAGCCCGTTCCACTGCCGCCCGACCTTGCCCGGGTCCACGTCGAAGATGGCCACGATGTCGAATCCGCGCGCCCGGAACCCGCGGTACTGCACCAGCGCGCTGCCGATCTTCCCCGCCCCGATCACCGCGACCCGATACCGCCGCTTGAGGCCCAGGATCTCCCGCAGCTGGCCCGCGAGCTCCGGCACGGCGTACCCCAGCCCCCGCTTGCCAAACGACCCGAAGAACGACAAGTCCTTCCGCACCTGGGCCGACGTGGTCCCACCGCGCGACGCCAGCGCCTCGGAGCTGATGGTATCGATTCCCTGCTCCTCGAACTCTTCCAGGAACCGCAAGTAAAGCGAGAGGCGTCGGACGGTGCTCTCCGCGACTTTGCGCATGCGCCCTATTGTGAAATGATTCACAAAGCTATGCGCCGCCCCACCCCCCGTCAACGAGCGCGCGCAGGAGCCGCACGAAGGCGGCGGGCGGAAGCGTCTCGGGGCGCGCGGTTTCCGCCACCCCCGCCGCGGCGAGCGCCCGCGCCGCGGCCTCGGCGGGCCAGCCGGTGAGCTCGCGCACCCCGCGCAGCATTTGCTTGCGGCGGAACCCGAAGAGTCCGACCACCATCCGGCGGAACGGACCCCGCTCCGCGTCGCGCACCAGCGGGGCTGCGAGAGGCGTGAGCCGAAGCAGCGCCGAGTCCACCCGCGGCCGGGGCGTGAACGCGCCGGCCGGCACCCGGAACGCCTGCTCCGCCCCGGCCACGGCCTGCACGCCCACGCCGAGCGCGCCGTACTCGGGGGTGCCCGGCGGGGCGGTGACCCGCTCGGCGACCTCCCGCTGGACCAGGAACGCGATCCGGGCCGGGGCCGGAGGCGCGAGCGCCTTCTCGATGAGGGGCGAGGTGAGGTTGTACGGGATGTTGCCGACGACGAGCCAGTGGGGGACCGGGCCGGCCGCGCCGGACGGCACGCCCGCAAGCGCCGCCCAGTCCTGCTCGAGGGCGTCGGCAGTCACGACGCTCACGTTGGGCCACCGGCCGGCAAGCGCGGCCGCGAGGCCGGCGTCCTTCTCGATCGCTACCACGCGCCCGGCGCGGTTCGCGAGCTCGGCCGTGAGCCCGCCCGGGCCGGGGCCGATCTCGACCACGGTGTCCGCGCGCCCCGCACCTGCCGCATCCGCGATCCGGCCGAGGATCCGGGGGTCGGTAAGGAAGTGCTGGCCGAGTCGTTTCCTCGGTCGCGGGCGGGGGTGCGGGGGCGTCACTCGCGCCGACTCAGGGGTGGAGTGCGCCGGGGCCCGCAGTGCGGCAGAGGCTGCGCGGTCGAGCGCCAGGCCTAGAGCCGGAACGCAAGGAAGGTGCGGTCGTCGGCGGGGCGCACGGCGAAGGCGTCCGCGGCCGAGAATACGGCCTCCAGGATCTTCTCCACCGGCTCGGTCCGGTGCGCGCACACGATGTCGAGCAGCCGCCGCTCGCCGAAGCGCTCGCCCGCGTCGTTGGAGGCGTCCACCAGTCCGTCGGTCCAGAGCACGAGCAGGTCGTCCGCCGCGGACCAGGGAAGCTGGCGGCGCGCGATGCCGCCCGGCGTGGCGAGCCCGATCGGCGGGGCCGTGGCGCCCAACCGCTCCGGCTCGCCGGTCCTCGGAACGCGGTAGGCGTACGGGTGGCCCGCGTTGGCGTAGGAGAGCCGGCGCGAGAGCCGGTCGATCACGCCGTAGAACACGCTGACGTACATCTCGGTGGTGCGAAGCTCCGTGCCCAGGCTCTCGAGCAGCGCGCTCAACGTCTCGTCCGGCGTCACCGACGCGGAGGAGTGAATTCCCGCGGCCGAGAGCACCAGCGCCATCACCAGCGCGGCGGAGAACCCGTGCGAGGCGACGTCGCCCAGCATCACGCCCACGCGGTCGTGCCCCAGCCGCGTGAAGGTGTAGAAGTCCCCGCCCACCGACTCGGCCGGGACGCAGCGCGCGGCCACGCGGGCGTCTCCCTGGAGCACCGACGGGTGGGGAAGGAGCTTGAGCTGGAGATCGTGCGCCAGCGCGAGCTCGTGTCGCAGCCGCTGCTGGGTGAGGTCGCGCTGCACCAGGCGCGCGTTCTCGACCGCCGCGCCGATCTGGTTGGCGACCGCGCTCACCAGCTTGCGGTCGCCCACGGTGAACCGGTCGCCGCCGATCCGATCGGTCAGGTTGATGACGCCGACGCACCGGACGCCGCCGCCGGGCGCGGCGTAGCAGATGGGCACGCTCAGGTAGGCCCGCCCCCGGTACCCGCGGCCGTCGCCCACCGCATCGTGGGAGTCCGGCGCGGGGTCGTGCACCAGGACGCGCCGCTCGCGGAACACCCGGGCCGCCACCGAGGCGTCATCCTTCACCGGCACCGGCGCGGTGCCCTCCGCGTCGAACCCGCGCGCGGCCACCGTGCGGAGCAGGCCGGTCGCCTCGTCGAACACCATGATCGAGGCGCGCCGCGCGCCGACCACGGTGCTCACCTCGCGCACGATCGTCTGCGCGGCCTCGTCCAACTGGGTGGTGCGCCCGAGGATCTCGCTGATCGCGTAGAGGAGGTCGATCTCCTCGTACCGGCTGGCGAGCTCCTCGGCGAGGAACGCGCGCTGCCGCTCGCCTTCCACCAGCGCCCCCACGACCGGACGCACCCGCTCCGCCGCGTCCCGCATCGCCTGCTCGTCCCCCAATCCCACCTCGAGCCAGAATCCCGGCGCCTCCAGCACGGGCTCGAGGCGGGCCGTGCCCGCGGGCGTCGGCACGACGCCCGCGGCGGCGGGCGCGGGCAGGCGCCAGCCCGGATCGGTGCCCCCCGCCGGCCGCAGCTCGCGGCCGTCGAAACGCCAGAGGCGCACCCGGCCTCCGACGAGCGCGCCCAGCGAATCGAGTATGTCGTCGAGCCGCGCTACTGGCGGCGCAGCGTCATGCAGATGGAGTTTCCTTGCTCGTTGAAGCGGACGTCGTCCACGAGCTTGCGGATGAGGAAGAGACCGCGGCCGCAGGATTCGAACACGCGCTCGGGGCGATCGGGCTCCGGCACCTCGGCCGGGTCGAAGCCGTCGCCCTCATCCGTCACCGACAGGCTGATGCACTCGGGACAGAGCTCGGCCTCGACGTGAACCCACTTGGCGGGATCCTCCCGGTTGCCGCGCATCACCGCGTTGGCCAGCGCCTCGGCCAGCACCACCTGGAGCCGGAAGCGCAGCCGATCGGCCGCGCTGGTCCCGGAGAGGCAGTGCCGGGTCACCAGGCTGACCGCCTGCTCGATGCAGCCGACCTCGCTCGGCATCCGGAGCCGGACGGTGGTGGCGTATGCCGACGCGGCCGCGGCCGGAGCGCGGCGGACGCAGAGTTGAAGGGGGGCGGGCATGGCCTAGAAGCCCGCCAGGGCCTGCTCGGGAGTGTCGGCGATGGGGAAAAGGGTGTCCAGCTTGGTGAGCTCGAACAGGGACCGGAGGTCCTCGTTCAGGCCGCTCAGCCGAAGCTCCCCGCCGAGCTCCCGGACCCGCTTGGAGATGGAAACGAGCGCGCCCAGCCCGGAGGAGTCGATGTATCCGGTGCGGCTGAAGTCCACCACGAACTTCCGCTCGCCGGCCTCCAGCGCCTGATTCACCAAGTCCTTGAGCTCCTGCCGGTTACCAACGATCAGCTGGCCTTCTACTTGAACCAGCAGCACCCCGTTGGGGCCCCTCGACTGGTGAAACGCCATCCCGGTCTCCGTCAGGTCGGGTTCGGGTCCCGCTGCAGCGCGACCATCGCGGCAACCTCGACAATATCATCGGCCGTCGCCCCCCGGGAAAGGTCGGACATGGGGCGCCGGAGGCCCTGCAGGATGGGGCCGATGGCCGCCGCGCCTGCCAGGTGTTGAACCAGCTTATAGGCGATGTTGCCGGCGTCGAGGCCGGGAAAGACCAGCACGTTGGCGCGGCCGCCCACCGGCGAGCCGGGCGCCTTGCGCTCCCCGATCGCGGGCACGAGCGCGGCGTCTCCCTGGAGCTCGCCGTCCGCGGGCACGCCCGGGGCGAGCTCGCGAAAGCGGGCCACGGCGGCCCGCACCCGTTCCACGGCCGGGCCGCCGGCGCTCCCCTTGGTGCTGTACGACAGGAACGCCACCCGGGGCGAGTCGCCCACCAGCATCGTGCGCGCGCGCGCGGCCGATAGCGCGATCTCGGCCAGCTGCTCCGCGGTGGGCTCCGGGACGACGGCGCAGTCGGTGAAGGTGAGCACCTGGTCGCCGCCGAGCGCCATGTAGAAGGAGGAGCTGGCCACGCTCACGCCGGGCGCGGTGCCGATGGCCCAGAGCGCGGCGCGGATCACCTCGGCGGTGGTGAAGACGGCGCCGCCCACGCACCCGTCCGCCTCGCCCAGCGCCACCAGGGATGCGGCGAAGTTGAGCGGCTCGGCGGCGAGCTCCAGCGCGTGGACGCCGTCGCGCACCTTGTCGGGGCGGCGGCTCCGGAGGTGGGTGGCGACCCGCTGGAGCCTCGGGTCGCTTGCCGGGTCCACCCCGTCAGACCCGAGGAGCAGGGGCTCCGCGATGCCCTCCGCGCGAAGTCGCTCGGCGGCGCGCTGCACCCGCGGGTCGCCGCCTTCGGCGAAGACGAGCCGGGCCCGCGCGCCGGCCGCGCGGCGCACGAGCTCGTCGCGGAAACTCATTCCGCGAACCGCCGCGCGAGCGCCGCGGCCACGGCGGGATGAACCAGCGAGCTCACGTCGCCGCCGAAGCGCGCCACCTCGCGGACCAGGCTGGAGCTGAGGTACGTGAGGTCCAGCGCGGGCACCAGGAAGACGGTCTCGAGCGAGGGATGCAGCTGCCGGTTCATGAGCGCCATCTGGAACTCGTACTCGAAGTCGCTCACCGCGCGGAGCCCGCGCACGATCATCGTGCCGCCCACCCGCTTGGCGTACTCGGCGAGCAGCCCCTCGAAGGTATCCAGTCGAATGCGCGGCTCGTTTCCGACGGCGGCCTTGAGCATGGCGAGCCGCTCCTCGGCGCTGAAGAGCGGCTGCTTGGCCGGGTTCACGGCGACGGCCACGACGACCAGGTCGGCGAGCGCGAGGCTCCGCCGGATCAGGTCCTCGTGGCCGCGCGTGGGCGGGTCGAACGACCCCGGGTAGATCGCGATCCGCGTCATTCGCCGTAGCAGAAGGTGAGGGCGGTATCGCCGTAGCGCCGGGTGTCGTCGCCCGCCAGCGGGAGATCCGCGCGATGCTCGACGGAAAGAATGCGCGCGAACGGCGTCCGGCGGAAGAGCGCCACCAGCCGCTCGGCGGCGTCGGTGGTGTACGGCGGATCGGCGAAGGCGACGTCGTAGGCGGCCGGCGGGAGCCGCTCCGCGAAGCGGAGCGCGTCGCCGCGGCGCACGGCGCACCGCGCGCGCACCCCGAGCCCCTCGATGTTGGCGCGGAGCGCGGCGAGCGAGGCGGGCGCGAGCTCCACGAAGTCCACGAACGCGGCGCCGCGGGAGAGCGCCTCCAGGCCGAGGGCGCCGCTCCCCGCGAAGAGATCGGCCACCCGCGCGCCGAGCAGCGCCGGCGCGAGGATGCTCATCCACGACTCGCGCACCCGGTCCGACGTGGGGCGGACCCGCGGGTCCTTCGGCACCACGAGCCGCCTCCCGCCCAACGCGCCGCCCACGATTCTCACGCCGGGGCCGCCGCGGCGGGCCGGGGCCTCACCTCACGCGCCGCCGGCGTGCGGCGCGATGGCGCAGAGGCGTGCCTGCAAGGTGCACTGCCCCTGCCACTCGTTCAGCTCGAGCCGGAACGCCGCATCCACCAGCCCGTCGCCCAGCGCGGCGGCGCGGTCCGCCCACTGGAACGCGATCGCCGGCAGCTGCACCTCGCCGTCCTGCAGCACGCCGCGCAGGTGCCCGTTGCCCACCGTGGCCCGCCGAACGAACCGCACCCCCCGCACGCCGAACACCGGCGCGGGGTTTCCCGTCCCGCACGGCTCGAGGTA